>JAVEYE010000317.1:0-4678 GCA_034003665.1 Rhodospirillales bacterium
TCGAGATCCATCGAGCCCATGACGGTACGGATGTTCGTCATGGTCAGGTTGAGGACGGCGAACTCCAGTTGGCGAACCTCGTAGGCGGCGCTGGCGGCGTCGAGCACCTGGTAGAAGACGACGCCGTCGACCGACACCATGGCGTTGTCCCGGGTGATGACCTCCTGGGTCGGCACGTCGAGAACCTGCTCCATCATGTTCAGCTTGGCGCCGATCCGATCCACCATCGGGATGATCAGGTTCAGGCCGGGGGTGAGCGTGCGGGTGTAGCGGCCGAACCGTTCGACCGTGTACTCGTAGCCCTGCGAGACCGACTTGACGCCAAGCAGGATGACGACGACGGCGAGAACCAGAACGGCGACGACGAAGATCGAAAACCCGGCGATGTCCATCAATCCCCCTTAATGCAACCGGCTGTTTGCCCAGGATGGTAACACGGCGCCGCCCCGGCGGCGCGGCAATTCCGCCTCAGCGCTCGGCACCGTCGTCCACCAGGGGAAGGGGCGCCGGCGGCGGCAGGTCGCCGGCCGGCGTATCCGGGCCCAGCTGGATCTCATCGATACGCTCGGCCCGCTTGGTGACCTTGTCGGTGGTGATGCGGATCTGGCGGATGTCCTCGACCGTCTGGTCGAAATGGCGATTCAGGCGGCCGACCCGGTCGTCGAGGCGGCCGACGTCGTCGAGCAGCTTTTGCACCTCGGCCTGGATGACCCCGGCCTGTTCGCGCATGCGGGCGTCCTTCAGCACGGCGCGCACGGTGTTCAGCGTCGCCATCAGGGTGGTCGGCGAGACGATCCACACCCGACGGCGGAACGAATCCTCGATGACGTTGCGGAAATTGGCGTGCAGTTCGGCATAGACGGCTTCGGACGGCAGGAACATCAGGGCCGATTCCGCCGTCTCGCCGGGGATGATGTATTTGTCGGCGATATCGCGCACGTGTTTCAGCACGTCGGCGCTGAAGGCCCGGCGGGCCTGCACCTGGGCGGCGTCGTCGCGCGCCTCGCGCAGCGCCTGGTAGCTTTCCAGCGGGAACTTGGCATCGATGGCGATGGCGCCCGGCGGATTGGGGAGGTGCAGCAGGCAGTCGGCCCTGGCCCCGTTGCCCAACGTTACCTGCAGGGCGAAGGCCGAGGGCGGTAGGGCGGCGGTGACGATGTCCTGCAACTGGATTTCGCCGAAGGCGCCGCGCGCCTGCTTGTTGGACAGGATGTCCTGAAGCCCGACCACCTGTTGCGACAGGTCGGTGATGTTCTGCTGGGCGCGATCGATGACGGCCAGCCGGGTCTGCAGGTCCTTGAGCGTCTCCCCCGTCTTCTCGGTCTGTTCGGCCAGACCGTCCCCCAGCCGCTTCGACAGGCCGTCCAGCCGCTCGTTGATGCCGCTCTGGGTCTGTTGAAGGCGGCCGGCCAGTTGGGCCTGTTGGGCGGCCAGCCGCTCGGCGGTGTCGGCCAGTTGAGCCATGCGGGCGGCGCTTTCGGTCCGGGACCGCTCGCCGCGCAGCAGAACGACGACGAAAATCGCCGCCAGAACGGCGACGGCCACGCCGACCGCCAAAATAATGACAGAATTTTCCATAGGCTTGGATGTCCTCCCGGCCGACAGCTTGCACAAGCGGGCCGCCAAACGCAAACCCGCGTTTCACCGGGCCACGCCGCCACAATACGGAGGACACCATGCGGACATTCCTGCTTGCCCTGGCCGGCGTCGCCCTGATGGCGGCGGCCGCGGCGGCCGACGAGAAAGCGGTTTCCCCGGCCAGCCGCACCGGCCTTGCCGTCACCCTTTATGCCGACGGTTTCGGCCTGGTCACCGACCGCCGGGCGGCGGTGCTGTCCAAGGGCGCCAACCGTCTGGCCTTCGAAGGGGTCAGCGCCCGTATGATGCCGGCCAGCGCGCTCTTGCGGGCCGGCGACGGGGTGCGGATCGTCGAGCGCACCTTCGAATTCGACCTGCTGTCGCCGCAGACCCTGCTCGAACGCTCGGTCGGCCAAACGGTGCGGGTCGTCCGCACGCGGCCCGACACCGGCGAGGAGGTGGCCGAGACGGCCACCGTGCTGGCCGCCGCCAACGGCCCGGTGCTGAAGATCGGCGATCGCGTCGAATCCAGCGTGCCCGGCCGCCTGGTCTTCGATTCGGTGCCGGCCGGCCTGCGTGCCGAGCCGACGCTGCTGATCGAGGCGGAGGCCGACGATGCCGGCGAGGCGCCGCTCGAGCTGACCTACCTGACCGAGGGATTGGGCTGGCGGGCCGATTACGCCGCCGAACTCGACGCCGCCGGGCGGACCCTTTCGCTCGGTGCCTGGGCGTCGTTGACGAACGACACCGGCGTCGCCTTCCAGGAGGCCGACGTGCAGGTCATCGCCGGCAGCATTCGCCGCGAGAGCCCGCGTCCTATGGCCGCCTTCAGGGCCAATGCCGTGGGGGACGCCGCATCGGCCCAGGACGCCATGCGCCGCGAGGCGGTGGGCGACGTCCACCTCTACACGCTTCCCGGCAAGCTGACGCTCGCCAACCGGCAGACCAGGCAGGTGGCCTTGCTGTCGGCCGCGGCGGTGCCGGTCCTTCGCCAGTACGTCCGCCAGCGCTGGATCACCGAAAATCCCGAGCAGGGCGGCGTGCCGGTGACCTATCGGCCCGCCGTCCGCCTCACGTTCGCCAACGACGCCAAGAGCGGCCTCGGGCAGCCGCTTCCGGCCGGGCTGGTGCGGGTTTACGGCCGGGATTCCGGGGGGCGCACCCAATTCACCGGCGAGCAGTCGATCGCCCACACGGCGGCCGGCGAAGAGGTGACGCTCAACCTTGGCGAGGCGACCGACATCGGCATCCAGTACCGACAGGGCGCGTTCATCGACGACGGCCTGCCAGAGCGCGCCTTCGAGACGGAGCAGCGAATCACGCTGTCCAACGCCAAGGCCGAGCCGGTGACGGTGCGCCTCGTCGAGCGCTTTCCCGGCGCCGTCCGTATCCTGGCGGAAAGCCAAGCCCACGACGACTTTTCCGGCAGCGCGGCGAGCTGGAGCGTCGAGGTGCCGGCCGGCGGCAAGGCGGCGCTCAGCTATCGGGTCCGCGTGCAGCGGCCGCATTAGGCGGCGGCGGTGTCTTGACGGCGGCGGAAATCGGCCATATGTGCTCGGAACGCATAAAGCAGTCTAGAACGTGGAACCCCATGACCGTCCTGCCCATCCTTATCGCCCCCGATCCACGCCTCAAGGCCAAGAGCCGGTCCGTGCCCGCGGTCGACGCCACGGTGCGCCGGCTGATGGACGACATGGTCGAAACCATGAAGGAAGCCGACGGCATCGGACTGGCCGCCCCGCAGGTGGGGGTGCTGAAAAGGGTCATCGTGGTCGCCGCGCCGCGCGGCGACGCGGACGACGACGGCGAAGGCCGTTCACGGGTGCCGCTGTGCATGGCCAATCCCGAGATCGTATGGGTGTCAGACGATGATGACATCCACGAGGAGGGCTGCCTGTCCCTGCCCGAGCACTATGCAGAGGTGTGCCGGCCGGCCCGCGTGCGGGTGCGTTACCTCGACGAAACGGGCGCATCGCGGGAAATCGAGGCCGACGGCCTGCTGGGCACCTGCATTCAGCACGAGATCGACCATCTGGACGGGGTGCTGTTCGTCGACCACATCTCGGCGCTCAAGCGCGGGATGATTTTGCGCAAGCTGCTCAAGACCAAGAAACTGAACGGCGCCGCGGTCGGCTGAGCCGGAAATCTTGTCACCGGCCCCCGCAAGTTCTCGTAGAGCTTGCCGCAATCCGTTAAGATGCGGCTTCCCCCCGGAATGATCGGGCCGTCGGCTGTCGACGGCCGAGAGCCTTGAGCCATGGAGCCATACTGTCGTGAGATTGGATAAGGTCGAACTGACGCTGCCGGCCGGCGAGGATTACCCGCTGCCCCGCATGATCCCCGTCGAACAACGCTTCCCCAGCGAGGCGATCACCGATGTCAAGGCGGCGGTGGAGCGAACGATGGCCGCCCTGCCGCGGCTCGACGTCAAGGGAAAACGCATCGCCATTACGGCGGGCAGCCGCGGCATCCCGCACATCGTCGAGATCCTCAAGACCGTCGTTGCCGAACTCAAGGCCCAGGGGGCGGAACCGTTCCTTGTCCCGGCCATGGGCAGCCACGGGGGCGGCACCGCGGAGGGCCAGAAAAGCCTGCTTGAAGGATACGGCATCACCGAGCAGAGCGTCGGCGCGCCGATTCTGTCCAGCATGGAGGTGGTCGAGACCACTTCGGTTGAGGGCGTGCCCCTTTACTGCGACAAGCACGCCCACGGCGCCGACGGCATCGTCGTGCTGAACAAGGTCAAGCCCCACTCCAACTACAAGGGCAACTACGAAAGCGGCCTGTGCAAGATGATGGTCATCGGGCTGGGCAAGCACCACGGCGCCACCATGTTCCATTCCCTGGGGTTCGCGCGGTTTCCCGACATCATCCCGAAGGCGGCGGCGGCCCAGTTGAAGGTGCTGCCGGTGGTCTTCGCCCTGGGGCTGGTCGAGAACGCCTATGACGGCCTGGCCGTCATCGAGGCCATCGCGCCCGACAGGATGATCGCCCGCGAGAAGGATCTGCTGGCTCAGGCCAAGGACATCATGGGCAAGCTCTTGATGTCGTCCATCGACGTGCTGATCGTCGACGAGATCGGCAAGAACATCAGCGGCCA
>JAVEYE010000318.1:0-4648 GCA_034003665.1 Rhodospirillales bacterium
CCCCAAGGGGGGGATCCATCATGGCACGTAAGAAACTCGCATTCATCGGCGCCGGCAACGTCGGCGCGACGGCCGCCCATTTGGCCGCGCTCAAGGAACTGGGCGATATCATTCTATATGACATCGCCGGCACGATGCCGGCCGGCAAGGCGCTCGACATGGCCCAATCGACGCCGGTCGAGCGTTTCGACATGACCGCCGGCGGGACCGGCGACTACAAGGACATCAAGGGCGCCGACGTCATCGTCGTGACGGCCGGCGCGCGGCGGACGCCGCAGATGAGCCGGGACGATCTGGTCGAGATCAACGCCAAGATCATGAAGACGGTGGGTCAGAACATCAAGAAGTACGCGCCGAAGGCCTTCGTGATCTGCGTCACCAATCCGCTCGACGCCATGGTGTGGGCGTTGCGCGAGGCCAGCGGCCTGCCTCACAACATGGTCGTCGGCATGGCCGGCGTGCTGGATTCGGCCCGCTTCCGCTATTTCCTGGCCGAGGAGTTCGGCGTCTCGGTGACCGACGTCAACGCCTTCGTGCTGGGTGGTCACGGCGACACCATGGTGCCGCTGCTGCGCTATTCCACCATTGCCGGCATTCCCGTGCCCGACCTCGTCAAGAAGGGCTGGTCCAGCAAAAAGAAGATCGACGAGATCGTCCAGCGGACCCGCGACGGCGGCGCCGAGATCGGCCGCATCATGGGTACGTCGGCCTATTACGCGCCGGGTTCCTCGGTGGTCGAAATGGTGGAGGCCTACCTTAAGGACCAGAAGCGGGTCCTTCCTTGCGCCGCCTATTGCGACGGCCCATACGGGCTCAAGGGAATCTACGTCGGGGTGCCCGTGGTGCTGGGTGCCGGCGGCGTCGAGAAGATCATCGAGATTGACCTCAAGGCCGACGAGAAGAAGGCGTTCGGCGCTTCGGTGGCGAACGTCGAGAAGCTGATCAAGGCGACCAAGGCCATGCTCAAAAAGTAGGGCCGGTGGGTGCCGCTCCCCGTAAGAAAGGGGGGCGGCATCCGTCGCCGAAGTGTTGGGTGGGGGTGGTCAACGACGGCTGGCGATCCCATCTTGTGGGGGCCCCCAATCGGGGCAAGGCTGCCCCCTTGATCCGGATGGAGGGAGAGGGCGCGGCGGTAACCGCGCCTTTTCAGGAAACATGTCGTCGAGCGCTGAGGCCTCCTTGAATCCCTTGAATGCGGAATTCGTCGCCGACCTCTATTCCCGCTATCTCGAAAACCCCAATTCGGTGGACCCCAGCTGGGTCGCATTCTTCAATGACCTCGAGGAGGACGGCCGTGCCGTCGCCCAGGCGCTGAAGGGGGCGAGCTGGACGCCGCGGCCGATCGGGCGCGGCGGTAACGGCGGTGGCGTCATGGGCGCCACATCGCCGACGCCGGCGCCGACGGAACGCTTCGACGACGCCCAGCTGCGGGCGGCGACGCTCGATTCAATCCGCGCCCTGATGCTAATCCGCAGCTATCGCGTGCGCGGCCACCTGATCGCCCACTTCGATCCGCTGGGACTGGAGGGCAACACCTTCCACCCCGAGCTGGAGCCCAAGAGTTATGGCTTCGCCGAGTCCGACATGGACCGGCCGATCTTCATCGATTACGTACTCGGTCTCGAAACCGCCACCATGCGCGAAATCCTTCGGGTGGTGCGCGAAACCTACTGCGGTTCCATCGGCGTCGAGTTCATGCACATCCAGGATCCCGAGGAAAAAGCCTGGATCCAGCGCCGCATCGAAAGCATCCACAACCAGACCCAGTTCACGCTGCGCGGCAAGCGCGCCATCTATGAGCGGCTGGTCGAGGCCGAGGGGTTCGAAACCATCCTTCACGTCAAATACCCGGGCACCAAGCGCTTCGGGCTGGACGGCGCCGAGGCGATGATCCCGGCCATCGAGCAGATCCTGAAGCGCGGCGGCCAATTGGGCGTCCGCGAGGTGGTGCTGGGCATGCCGCACCGCGGCCGCCTCAACGTGCTGGCCAACGTCATGCACAAACCCTACGTCGCCATCTTCTCGGAGTTTCAGGGCCATGCGTCGAAGCCCGAGGACGTGCAGGGTTCGGGCGACGTCAAGTACCACCTCGGCACCTCGACGGACCGCGTGTTCGACGGCAACTCCGTGCACCTGTCGCTGTGCGCCAATCCGTCGCACCTCGAGGCGGTCAACCCGGTCGTCGTCGGCAAGGTCCGGGCCAAGCAGACCGAGCGCGGCGACCGCGAGCGGCGCCAGATCATGGGCCTTCTGCTGCACGGCGACGCCGCTTTCGCCGGCCAGGGGCTGGTTGCCGAAACGCTGTGCCTGTCCGAGCTCAAGGGCTACACCACCGGCGGCACCATCCATTTCATCGTCAACAACCAGATCGGTTTCACCACCAGCCCCAGCTTCTCGCGCTCGTCGCCCTATCCGTCCGACGTGGCCAAGATGGTCCAGGCGCCCATCTTCCACGTCAACGGCGACGATCCCGAGGCGGTGGTTCACGTGGCCCGCATCGCCACCGAATTCCGTCAGGAGTTCCGCCGCGACGTCGTCATCGACATGTTCTGTTATCGCCGCCACGGTCACAACGAGGCGGATGAGCCGGCCTTCACCCAGCCGATCATGTACAAGGCCATCGGCGAACATCCGACGACGCGCCAGATCTATGCCGGCAAGCTGATCCGCGAGGGCGTGCTCAAGGAGGAAGAGGCGGAGTCCCAGGTCAACGATTTCTCCAGGCGGCTGGAGGCCGAGTTCGATGCCGCCCAGAGCTACAAGCTCAACAAGGCGGACTGGTTCGAGGGCCGCTGGCAGGGCCTGGTCAACATGGAGGGCGAGGAGGAGTTCCGCGAGGAAGAAACCTCGGTGGATCTCAAGGTCCTTCGCGAGGTCGGCAAGGCGGTGTCCGAGTCGCCCGGCAATTTCGTCGTCAACCCAAAAATTCTGCGCCAGCTCAAGGCGAAGCGCCGGATGATCGAGAGCGGCGAGGGCATCGACTGGTCGACGGCCGAGGCCTTGGCCTTCGGCTCGCTGCTCCTCGAGGGGCGACCGGTCCGCCTCTCGGGGCAGGATTCGGGACGCGGCACCTTCTCGCAGCGCCACGCCGTCCTCGTCGATCAGGAAAACGAGGAACGCTACGTCCCCCTCAACAACATCCGCGACGACCAGGCCCGGTTCGAGGTTCTCGACAGTCCTCTGTCGGAAGCCTCGGTGCTGGGATTCGAATACGGCTATTCGCTGGCCGAGCCGCATTCGCTGGTGCTGTGGGAGGCGCAGTTCGGCGATTTCGCCAACGGAGCCCAGGTCATTATCGACCAGTTCATCTCGTCGGGCGAGTCCAAGTGGCTGCGGCTGTGCGGGCTGGTCATGCTGCTTCCGCACGGTTACGAGGGGCAGGGACCCGAGCATTCCTCGGCCCGGCCCGAGCGCTATCTTCAACTGTGTGCCGAGAAGAACATGCAGGTGGTCAACTGCACGACGCCGGCCAACTACTTCCACGTGCTGCGCCGCCAACTGCACCGCAATTTCCGCAAGCCGCTGGTCATCTTTACCCCGAAATCGCTGCTGCGCCACAAGCTGGCGGTTTCGACCCTGGCCGATATGGGGCCGGGTAGTCGCTTCCATCGGGTGCTGTCCGAAACCGATTCGCTGGTGGCCGACGACAAGATGCGTCGCTTGGTGCTGTGTTCCGGCAAGGTCTATTACGACCTGCTGCAGGCGCGCCGCGAGGCGGCCATTGATGACGTTGCCCTGGTGCGCGTCGAGCAGCTCTATCCGTGGCCCCGCCAAACCCTGCGCGATTTGATTGCCCGCTATCCGGCGGCCGAGGTGGTGTGGTGTCAGGAGGAGCCGGCCAACATGGGGGCGTGGACCTTCGTCTTCCCCAGACTGGTCAGCCTCAACGAGGAACTGGGGCGGGTCCAACTGCTGCCGGTCTATGTGGGGCGCGCCGAGGCGGCGTCCCCGGCCACCGGGCAGCACAAGATCCACGTCAATGAACAGGCGGCGTTGGTGGAACGGGCCCTGTCGCCCGAGCCGTTGGCGGGCTGCCGCGATACGGGCAAGAGGACGTAACGTCCGTCGATCCTTCTCATGCACTCCCGCCGCCGGACGGACGGGAGGCCAAAAGCATAGTACGCAAGGGATATCGAGGAAGACATGGCCACAGAGATCAAGGTGCCGACGCTGGGAGAATCCGTCACCGAAGCCACGGTCAGCAAATGGTTCAAGGAGGTGGGCGATCCGGTGACCGCCGACGAACCGCTGCTCGAGCTTGAAACCGACAAGGTGACCCTGGAGGTCAACGCGCCCGTTTCTGGAGCCTTGGCCGATATCGCCGTCGAGGCCGGGTCCGACGTCGAGGTGGGCGCCCTGCTCGGCACCATCGCCGAGGGCGCCGCCGCCTCGAAGGGAACGAAGGCGGCGGCCGCCAAGGCCCCCGCGCCCGCCAAGGCCGAATCCGCCAAGGCCGAGCCGCAGCCGGCTCCTCCGGCCGCGGCCGCGCCCCTGGCGCCGGCGGTGCGCAAGCTGATCGACGAGAACGACCTGGATGCCGCCGCCATCCCGGCCACCGGCAAGGACGGACGGCTGACCAAGGGTGACGTCCTGGCCTACCTGGACAAGCACAAGGAAGCGCCCGCCGAGAAATCCACGCCGCCGGCCC
>JAVEYE010000319.1:0-4640 GCA_034003665.1 Rhodospirillales bacterium
GCCGCCGGTCCAGCTGAGGGAGTTGGCCGAGCCGTCGCGGTTGTCGTCCTGGTTGGCCTCGATGTGCTTGGCGTTGCAGCTGCCCCAGTCTTTGCGCGTGAAGCCGTCGTGCGCGGTGACGAAGTTGATCGAGGCCCAGGTGCGCCGGCCACGCCGGTCGTAGATGTCGGCCGAGCCCGAGAAGCGAGAGGCGAAGGGCGCCAACTGCCCGTCGTCGCCCTTCCAGAAGCGGCGCATGGTATCGCGGTACTGGTCGTTCCACTCGGCCCAACCGGGCGGGAAGTTGCCGACCTGATAGCCGCCGTCGCCGGTGTCCCACGGTTCGGCAATCAGCTTGGCAGCGGAAAGCACCGGGTCCTGGGCGACGGCGTCGAGGAAGCTGGCGTGCTCGTTGTAGGTTCCGGCGACACGAGCCAGCGTGGTCGCCAGATCGAAGCGAAAGCCGTCGACGCCCATTTCCTCGATCCAATAGCGCAGGCTGTCCATGACCATGCGCAACACATAGGGATGGCGTAATTCCAGCGCGTTGCCGGTGCCGGTAAAGTCGTTGTAGTACCGTTCGTCGCCTTCCATGAGGTAGTAGTACGACTTGTTGTCGATGCCCCGGAAGCTGAGGGTCGGCCCCAAGTGGTTGCCCTCGGCGGTATGGTTGTAGACGACGTCGAGGATGACCTCGATGTCGGCATCGTGCATCTGCTGGACAAAGACCTTGAAGGCATTGACGCCATCGGCTCCCAGGTATTCGGGATGCGGCGCGAAGAACCCGATCGTGTTGTAGCCCCAGTAGTTGCGCAGGCCTTTCTCCAACAGGTGGCGGTCCTGCACGAAGGCGTGCACCGGCAACAACTCCACCGCCGTGGCGCCAAGACCACGTAGATAATCGACGACGGGAGCGGTGGAGAGGCCGGCAAAGGTACCGCGCATTGCCTCGGGAACGTCGGGGTGGCCCATGGTGAATCCGCGGACGTGCATCTCGTAGATCACCGCATCGTTCCAGGGGTGCGGCTCGGGCCGCCGGCCCCATGTAAATGCTGGGTCAACCACTTGGCACTTCGGCATGAAGGGGGCGCTGTCGCGCTCGTCGAACGAGAGGTCGCCCGCCTTGTCGCCCAGCCGATAACCGAACAACGCGTCGTTCCAAGTCAGGCCGCCGACCAGGGCCTTGCCGTAGGGATCGATCAGCAACTTGTGAGGATTGAAGCGGTGGCCGGCCGGCGGGTCATAAGGCCCGTACACACGATACCCGTAAAGCTGACCCGGCCGCACGTCGGGGAGATAGCCATGCCAGATCTCCTGCGTGAATTCGGGCAGCGCTATGCACGCGATCTCGGCCTTGCCGTCTTCGTCAAACAGGCAGAGTTCGACTTTCTCGGCATGGGCGGAAAAGAGGGCGAAGTTGGTGCCCGAGCCGTCCCATGTGGCGCCGAGCGGATAGGGACGGCCGGGCCAAATACGGAAGTCCGACGCATTCATTTCGATCTCCTCGGACATGAAGCGGCCGTGGGCAGGCTCAACCGGCCGGTCGCCGGCGATGCGAACCGGACCCCTGATTTCCCGACAGCGGTGCCGGGCTACCCTATTTTGGGATGCCGCAGCGACAGCCGCAAGGGGCGGACGTAGCCGATTCCCCAGGCCATCCCCATATTGGCAGAAGCGCAAACGACCATCGGAGAATGGGCATGAACTGCAAGATGCCGGATGACCTTCTCGCCGACAACCGCCGGTGGGCGCAGGAGCGAACAACAAGCGATCCCGGCTACTTTCACCGATTGGCGTCCCTTCAGGCCCCGCAATTCCTGTGGATCGGCTGTTCCGACAGCCGGGTTCCGGCCAACGTCATTACCGGCCTTCAGCCCGGCGAGGTGTTCGTGCACCGCAACGTCGCCAACCTGGTCTATCCGGCCGACCTCAACTGCATGGCGGTACTACAGTTCGCCGTCGACAAACTGCGGGTCAAGCACATCATCGTCTGCGGCCATTACGGCTGCGGAGGTGTTCAGGCGGTGCTTGACGGCTCTCAGGAGGGTTTGGTCGAGCACTGGCTGGCGCCGGTCCGCGATCTCTGCCGGGAGCACCACCACGCGCTGGCCGCCCTGCCGGACCACGAGGCGCGGGTCGACCGGGTGTGCGAGCTCAACGTCGCCGCCCAGGTGGACGCCGTCTGTCATTCCCCGATCGTCACCCAGGCTTGGGAACGCGGCCAGGCGGTGACCGTCCACGGATGGATCTACGGGCTGAGGGACGGCCGCATCAGCGATCTCGGCTGCGGGCGCTCCGGCCCTCTGGCCCACGACAATGCGCGTCCAGACGAAACCCCCGGGGTCGCCCCCGGGGGTTCATCATGAAAAGATGCTGATCTTTCGGGCGGCGTTCAGCCCGCCGAAGCGGCGTCCCCGGCCGGCTTGCCGGCCTGGGGCAGGACCATGGGCAGACTGGGGCGCCGCGCCGGCAGGACGTTGAGCGCCGACATGGCGACGGCCGCCATGTGGGGCAGCGCCATCATCACCAGCATGGCCGACCACACCTGGACCTCGAAGGTCCAGCCGCCATCGGCCAGCCACACGGCGACGGCCATGCCGACCAGAACCACCAACAGTGCCGCCTCTTCCTGCACGGCCAGCAGGGCCTGCACGAACAGCGGCTTGTTCTCGCACTTGGGCGTGCGAAAGAACGGTCTCTCCTTGGTGATGAAGCCCGAGATCACCGCCTTGGCCACTGTGTGGGAAAGGGCCAGTCCGGCCACCGCGGCGCCGACCGACAGCGAGAACGGGATGTGCACCCGCGAACGGTAGAGCACCAGAAGCTTTATCAGCTTGAACGCGAAAAGCGCGAACGGCGGAATGGCGCAGGCCGCCAGCGGCGCCTCGAAGGTCCTGGGCAGGACCAGCATGCCCATGGACCACAGCACCGCGCCCAGCGTGAAGCCGAGGTTCAGTCCGTCGGCGATCCACGGCAGCCAGCCGGCCAGGAAGTGGTAGCGCTGCCCGAAGGTAAGGCGCGAGCGGGTCAGGCTGAAAACCTCGCGGGCGTGACTGCGCAGGATCTGGATGGCCCCGAAAGCCCAGCGCGAGCGCTGCTTCTTGAAGTCGATGAAGGTATCGGGCATCAGCCCGCGGCCGTAGGATTTTTCGACATAGGCTTCCTCCCAGCCCCTTTCCAGGATCTTCAGGCCGAGTTCGGCGTCCTCGGTGATGCACCATTCGGCCCAGCCGCCGACCTCGCGCAGTACGTGGGTGCGGATCATCGTCATGGTGCCGTGCTGGATGATGGCGTTACGGTCGTTGCGGGTCACCATGCCGATGTGGAAGAAGCCGCGATATTCGGCATAGCACATGGCCTTGAAGACGTTCTCGTGCTCGTCGCGATAATCCTGCGGCGCCTGGACGATGGCGATTTCCGGCCGGTGGAAGTGGGGCACCAAATCCCTGAGCCAGTCGGGCGAAACGATGTAGTCGCTGTCGATGACGGCGACGACCTCGGCGTCCGGCGCGGTGCGTTCCAGCGTGTAGTTCAATGCGCCCGCCTTGTAGCCGGCCAGCGGGCAGACGTGGAAGAACCTGAACCGTCCGCCCAGGCGGGCGCAATGTGCCTCGACCGGACGCCACACCGCCTCGTCCCTGGTGTTGTTGTCGATGACCAGCACCTCAAAATCGGGATAGTCGAGGCGGGCCAACGCGTTCAGGGTATCGATCATCATTTCCGGCGGCTCGTTGTAGGCCGGCACGTGGATCGACACCTTGGGCAGCGGCGCGCCTGCAGGCGCGGCCGCCGGGGCAAACGGGCGGCGACGCATCTTCACCCAGGCGGCCTCGGCCATCTCGTGGGCCTCGGTCAACAACACCACGGCAAGCCCGAGGAAGCCGACGAACAGAACGACGCCGACAGAGATGCTGAGAGGCGTCAAATACTGGTTGAAGTACTGAAAGCCGATCCACACGCCGCCCGCCGCCACCAGATGGGCGACGACGGTAAGGAAACTCCGGCCGCGGTTCTTGAGCAAGGTGCCGTCGCGCAGCAGAAGGCCCAGCGAGGCGAAGGCAATGGCCGCCGTCGCCACGGCCAGGGCCGGCCACTGTGGCAGGTGGCGAAGAGGTTTGGTGAACGAGAACTTGGCATTGCGCTCGGCATCCCAGATTCCCCAGTAAGCGCCGACGGCGCCTTCGGTGCCCACCTTCCAGGGCTGGTCGAAAGCCTCCATCAGGGAATAATCCCATCGCGCCTCGTTGGCGGCGGCCAGGAAGCGGCGCAGGAAGATGCCCTCGTTGGCTCTTGTGGCGACGGCCTCCTTGCGGGCGCGGCCGGTCGACGGCCAGCCGGCCTCGGCGATGACGATGGGCAGTTTGGGGAAGGCCATCTTGAGGTCGGCGTAGCGCGCCTTCACATGGTCGAGCGCGTGATCCAGATGGACGCCTTCCCAGTAGGGCAGGATGTGCGCGGCAACATAGTCGACGTGACGGCCCAGCTCGGGGTTGGCGAGCCAGATGTCCCAGGTTTCCGCCGCGCTGACCGGGATGCGGCGCTTGGCCAGCGCCTGGCGGGCGCGATCGACATAGGAGATGAGTTCCGGCAGCTCGAGCTCCCGACGAACCATCACTTCGTTACCGACGATGACGCGCGTCACGTTGCGGTTGGCCCTGGCG
>JAVEYE010000320.1:0-4640 GCA_034003665.1 Rhodospirillales bacterium
TAATTTCTCTTGCGTCGGCGTGTCCGCTTGCCCATCCCCCGATCCGTCACCATAACGCAGGCCCGTTTCGGCCACGCCAGCGCCAGCCTCGGGCTGTCCGGTAACGGGGGTGGCGGACAGGGCGGCGCGGGCATCACGGACAACCGTCGCCAGCAACTCGCACGCTGCGTCCTCGTCATGCAGCGGGCACGGCGTGTCGGCGATCTTCTTCAGCGCCGCCCGCAGCCGCTCGATCTCTGCCTTCAGCCCGTCGATCATCCTGCCCCCGGCCCCGACCTGGCCCTTGTAGGCGGCGCACCGCTCAGTCAGCCGCTCGATTGCGTCCTGACGGGCCTTGCACCCAGCGCAATATTCACTCATCGCTTCCTCCTGTCAGCTTATCGGAAACTGGCGCATTGGCGATCTCCAGCAGCACGTCGGCGTGGCAGGGCTGATCGAGCGGGCACCAGCAGGCGAGGTCTTTGCCGCGTAGTTCCGCCACATCCACCTTCGGGGCGACATGAGCCTCAAACCACGCTACAGCGTCGGCGCGGTCTGACTCGTCGCGCATGATGCATGGGTTTCCCCACCGGCTGCCGCGCCCGACGTAGACGGCATTCTCGGGCATCCGCCACCCCCTGGTCCGCTTCCGCTGAATGCGCTTAGGCATCGTCCCCTCCCGTCCGCTTGTCGGACAGGGCGGCGCGGGCTAGGCTCTTGATCCGCTCGACATTGGTATCCAGCCCGTCAGCCCATTGCAGATCGATGGCCTCGATCTCCGTCAACGCCTTCCGCAGCCGCTCAATCTCTCGGCAACGGTGCTCCCCGTGATCCCCGGCATAGCCGTCATGACATTGGTCAGCCGCCAGAGCAAAGTTCTCTGCCCGCAGCCGCTCGATCTCGTCGGCGGCGGCCTTCAAGCTGGCGGATATGTCATTGGCCGGGCCTGCTTCGGCAGCCAGATAGACACACACGGCCTGTTTCCTGAGCCGTTCCACGAGGTCACTCATCGCTTCCTCCTGTACGCTTATCGGACACATTACCCGCCCAGAAAACGGCCTCGGCGCGGGCGCACTTCTCGCAGTAGGCGTTCCATTCGTCGTACTCGACGCTGGCCTGCCGGTAGTAGATCGGTGCGCCGGCCGGGATGTCGTTGTCGGCGTTCGTGTCGTGGTCGCTGTTGTCCCAGCAGCCCGTACACAGCACCGGCTCGGGTTGTGGCTCGCCGACCGTGAAGCCTTCAATGGAGTCAGCCATTGGATTCCCCTGTCCGCTTATCGGAGACCGCCTTGGCGGCATTGTCGAAGGCACGCCCGGTGAGGGTCATGGACTGCGGGTCATCGTCGGTCCCGGCGAAGAACAGCGGCCGCTCAAGCCAGCGGTTGTCGGGGGCGGCGGCACGGATCGCGCGTCCGATCACGGCGAAGGGCTCCAGCGCCTCCCGTAGCTGCGCGTTCTCCAGAGTGATCCGATGCGCCGCCCACCATTCCTGCGAATGCTTCGCGAGCCCGTCGCGTAGGGTCAGGATGTCGTCACTCATCGCTCCCTCCTGTCCGCTTGTCGGACAAGTCGCCTTCCCACCCCGCAGGCATGCGGAAACCGCTGGCGTTGCGGTGTCCTCCACCACCGTAGGTCTTGGCGATAGCCGACACATCCTCGCCAGCATCGGTCGAGCGCAAAGAGAACACGCGGCCCTCGGGTGTGTCCCAGTAGCAGACGCCGAAGGGTTCGCCGTTCGCCAGTTTGTGTCCGGCGTCCGAGGTCAGCGTGTAGGGCAGATTGGCGACCGGCACGTTGAAACCGCCGATCACCATCCGGCGCGTCGTCACCCTCAGGAGTTCGTCGATGTCCTTGAAGTGCTTGCGCTCGATTGCCCGGCCCTCGGCGCGCAGAGCGTCCAGGTCGGTGTCCAGCATGAGCCTGTCCCACGTCTCGAAGTCGTAGGGGTAGGAGAAGACGGCGGCCTGGATCTCGCGCGTGCCGTCGAGGTTAAAGCGCCAGAGGTCGCGGTCTTCGATGTGGTCGATCAGGCGCGGCCTCTTCTCGTGGGGAAAGAAGAAATCCCAGGTGATCCCGGCCCCCGACCTGTCCATGTCAAAGAGTGCGGCAATCGGTTCGGCGTCTCCCTCGACCAGCATGTGGTCCGGATCCTGCCATTGCGCGAAGGGCGCCGGTTCCCGAAACCCCGCGAGATCTTCGACCGCCGTTTTGTGGTGATCGAGGATGACGATGCTCCTGGCCTTACCTGCCATTTCCAGAAGCACGGGGCGCTTGTAGGAGAAGTCGACCATCAGCACATGCCGCCCGGTCACGTCAGGCGGCGGATTGCCATAGACGCCGGGGACGAACTCGACGGGCAGGTTTTCGCTGCGCCGGAACCGATGATAGACCGCCCACGCGGCCCCGAACCCGTCAGCGCAGTTTCCGTGATAGATGCAAAGCACGCTCATTGATCTTCTCCTTTGTCTGTCCGCATGGGGGACACGGTGGCGGCCGCCGCTTCAGCAATGCGCCGGAGAAGATCATCGCAACGATCACATGCCCATTGCGGCCAGCAATCAAAGTCATCCAGCGGCCCATCTTCCGGGCAATCCGGGTGATCTTCGAAATACGAGCAAAGCAGGATTGATAAGTTGTCCCCGTGGGGGTCGGGCGGATCGACGGGCAGCCCAGCCAATGACCGCAGGATATTGGCGACCAGTGCCGTCCTATTCTCATTTCCGCTCATCGCTCCCTCCTGTCCGCTTGTCGGACGACGGCCACTCCCGCACCATCAGGTCGGGCGGGATCGGCTGGACCTTGTCGACCTGTTTGAAAAAGAACGGCACCCCGGCGGCGGCGCACTGGGCGCGAAGGGACCGCGCCCATTGCAGGTCTATCGGCCGGCGCTTCGGGCCGGACTCGCCGCCGCAGATAACCCAGTCAATGCGCCGTCGATCCGGGCATGGTCCGACGCAAAATCCGCTGGCGAAGTCATGCGTAGGGCAATGCGTCCAGATGCCGCGAAGGTCGACCGGCCCCAGCAGCGGCTCGCACGACAGGAACCGCACCGCCGCCGGGGTCGCCAGCAGATGGGGGATGTTCGCGTCGGCGTCGGCCTGGGTCGAAACGCTGGTGCCGAGCCAGACGTTGGGGAACGGCCACAAGCCAGCGGTCCGGCTGTCGCCACCCTTGGGCCGGCTCGGGTGATAGTTCCACCGCGCCGCTATGATGTCGTGCCGAGTTGGCGTCGAAAGATACGCCCTCATCCGATCCGGCCGCTTGGTCAGCACCTGGAACGTGTGCTGCGGGCACAGCGCCATCACCGCGAAGATGCGGTCGATCGCTTCGTCCGGGACGCTCTCATGGAACAAGTCGCTCATCGAGTTGACGAAGATCCGGCGCGGCCGTTTCCAGCGCAGCGGTTGCAGCACGATCTTCTCTGGCGCGCCGTTGACCTTGCCGGTCCAGACCGCCTTTCCGTTGACCCGCGTCGTGGTGCCGGCGTAGTGCGGGGCCGTTCCCATCGCCTCGACCCGCGACGCCATCCGCATGGCATAGCAGTTCCGGCAGCCGGCGGCGACGACAGAGCATCCGACCAGCGGATTCCACGTCGCACCGGTCCATTCGATCTTCGTGTTTGTGCCCATCAGCGATCACCCCGCCGCCATGACGTTCGCCGGGTCTTCGGGGTCGAGCGCCGGAATGTCGGCCATGTCCAGTTCCGTGCGACGCGATCCGACCGCGGCCATCAACCGGCCGTGGATCTCGGGCTTGTTGTCGCGCAGCCAGTCGACGGCGGCGGCGTTGCGCGCGATGAAATCGTCCAGCGCCTCGACGGTCGGCGCGGCGGAAACCGTGTCGATCATCTGTTGGGGCGTCAGCTTGGCGCGCGTCTCGGTGGCGGGCGCGGCTGCCGACGCGGTCGGCTTCTGCGACGCGATGGGCTGGACGGTGTAGGGCTTGCGGTTGGCGCGCGTCACCGTCAGCGCCATCGTGATCGGCTTGTCTATGTCGGACATATGCGAGATGCGGATGCCGCCGACCTGCTGGCCGCCGAAGCTGACGGTCGGGTCGCGATAGAGCGTCATGCGCCGCCCGGTGTACTTGGCGCCGTCCGGTCCCCAGATGCTGACCATGACACGGCGCATGGATTTACAGGGCTTGTAGGGCTTGCCGTCGTCGCCCTCGTAGTTGATGGCGATCGGCTGGTCGGCGGCGGCGAGAAGCGACACCTTCGTGACCGTGATGGTGCGCGGCCCGGTGATCAGGTCGTCGGCATTGATCTGGTCGCTTTTCGGGATGATGGTCGGCGAAAGATCGGTTGTCATGCGTACATCTCCTGTTCGACGCGGCGCTCCGTTGGAATCGCCTTGAGCGCGCGGATTGAAGCGTGATAGGCGGTCATTTTCTCGGCAAGCCGTTCCTCGAACGCCGCTGCCGCCTCGACGATGGCCGCCTGGATCTTGTCGTCGGGGTAGACGCGGAACGGCGCGATGGGCAGGCCGCCGCAGTAGGACAGGAAATCGCACCACGTCCGCCCGGTGACCAGCAGCCCGGTCTGGATCTGCAACATGAACTCGGGCGGCACGACGGCCTCGGTCAGCGTCTGTACCTGGAACTTCTGGCGGCGCGACTTGATTTCGATCATGCCGTCCTCGCCGACCAAGCCGTCCGGCGAA
>JAVEYE010000321.1:0-4618 GCA_034003665.1 Rhodospirillales bacterium
CTCTTCCGATCTAAGCGTTTGGAGACGCGGTCGATTTGGATGAGGGCGGGCTTGTTCATCACGAGTCTCCGACGTGCGGAAAGAAGCAGCGGACCGCCCGGCCGGGCGCGGGGTAGGTTATGGCCGGTGGTTCGGCCGCGCATTTCTCCTGGGCCCGCTGGCAACGATCGCGGAAGGCGCAGCCCTTGGGCAGGCGGATCAGCGACGGGGTCATGCCGGGGATCTGATAGAGCGCGGAGCCTCGCTTGTTGCGGCTGGGCACCGAGCCGATGAGGCCGTGGGTATAAGGATGGAGCGGGTGGTCCAGCACCTCCTCGACGTTGCCTTCCTCGACGATGCGGCCGGCATACATGACGCAGATGCGGTCAGCCAACCCGGCCACCACCGTCAGGTCGTGGGTGATCCAGATCAGCGCCGTTCCCGTTTCGCGCGCCAGCTTCTGCGCTTCGTAAAGAATCTGCGCCTGGATGGTGACATCAAGCGCCGTGGTCGGCTCGTCGGCGATGATGAGGTCGGGCTTGTTCAGCAGCGCGATGGCGATGGCGACGCGCTGGCGCATGCCGCCCGAGAACTGATGCGGATAGGCCTTGAGCCGTTCCTCCGGCGACGGAATGCCGACTTGGCCCAAGGCGTTGACGCAGCGCCTGTGCGCTTCCTCGCGGCTGATCGTGCGGTCGTGGGCGCGGATCGCCTCGATCATCTGGGTGTCGATGCGCAGCACCGGGTTCAGCGTCATCATCGGGTCCTGAAAGATCATGGCGATCCGGGAACCGCGGATGGTCCGCCACTGGGAATCCGCAAGCTTGGCCAGGTCGAAGCCATTGAAAAGGATCGAGCCGCCGGCGATGCGGCCCGGCGGGTCGACCAGTCCCATCACCGAAAAACCGGTTACCGTCTTGCCTGAGCCGGATTCGCCGACCAGACCGAGGACCTCGCCCTTTCCGACGGTGAACGAAACGTCATCGACTGCCTTCACCACGCCTACCTTGGTGTAGAAATAGGTCTTGAGGTTGCGGACCTCGAGCGCCGGGGTGTTCGCGTCCATCATGGTTCCCCTATCGCTGCAGGCGCGGGTTAAGGATGTCGCGCAGGTGGTCGCCCACCAGGTTGATGCTGACGATGGTGACCAGGAGGGCAATTCCGGGGAAAAAGCTGATCCAGTACTTGCCGCTCAGCATGTACTCGAAGCCGTTGGAGATGAGCAGACCAAGCGACGGCTCGGTAATCGGCAGCCCGATGCCGAGGAAGGACAGCGTCGCCTCCAGCATGACGGCATAGGCGATGCGCATGGTGACGACGACGATCAATGGCGGCAGGCAGTTGGGCAGGAGGTGATGAAAGATGATCCGCCGTGTCCCGAGAGCCAGGCAATGGGCTGCCTCGACATACTCTTTGCGCCGTTCGACCAGGGCCGAGCCGCGGACCGTGCGCGCGTAATAGGCCCACTGGGTGACGACGAGGGCGACGATGACCTTGTCGATGCCCTGGCCAAGCACCGCCAGCAGGATCAGGGCGATGAGGATGGCCGGGAAGCTCAGCTGAATGTCGACGATCCGCATCAGAAAGGAATCCCAGCGGCCGCCCATGTAGGCCGAGAACAGCCCGGCCGCGCCGCCGATGACCAGCGAGATGAAGGCGCTGGCGACCCCGACGAACAAGCTGATGCGCAAGCCGTAGAGGATTCCGCTCAGAATGTCGCGGCCCTGGTCGTCGGTGCCCAGCCAGAACGTCATTTCACCCGATCCGTCGGTTTCGCCGGGCGGCAACGTGCCGTTCATGATGTCCAACTGCATCAGGTCGTAGGGGTTCTGCGGCGAGATCAAAGGAGCCAGGACGGCGCCGAGGAAGACCAGGATGAAAACGACCAGGCCGAGCACCGCCAAGGGGCTTTCCATGAAATCCGAGGCAAAGCGCTGAAACGGCGTTTGCGGAGAGGGGATCGGGTCGTCCAGGTTGGCGACGGCCGCGCTGTCGAGAGGCGTGGTCATGACTTCGATTCCAGGCGAACGCGCGGATCGAGCACCGAGTAGAGCACATCCACGACGAAGTTGATGACGATGAACATCATTACGGTGATCAGGAGGTATGCGACCACGATGGGCCGGTCTAGAAGGCCGATGGAATCGATCAGCAGCTTGCCCATTCCAGGCCAAGCGAAGATCGATTCCGTTACCACGGCAAAGGCGATGACGTTGCCGAGTTCGAGGCCGACGACGGTGACCACGGGAACGAGGATATTCTTCAGCACATGCACGAAGATCACGCGCGAATGGGACAGGCCCTTGGCATAGGCGAACTTGACGTAGTCCATCAGCAGGTTTTCGCGCATGCCGGCCCGTGTCAGTCGGATGACCAGGGAAACCTTGAACAGCGCCAGGTTGATGGCCGGCAGCAGGAGATGGCGCAAGCCGTCCTCCGTCAGAAAGCTGACCGGAACCCCGAACAGATCGACGGTTTCGCCGCGGCCGGATGCCGGCAGCCATCCCGCGATCACCGCGAACAGCATGATCATCATCAGCCCGACCCAGAACGTGGGCAGACTGAAGCCGAGAATGGAAACGCTCATGATCGTCCGCGAGTACCAGGCGTGCGGCCTGAGGCCGGCAATCATGCCTAGGGGAATGCCGATGACGATCGACAGCAGAACCGCGGCGAAGGCCAACTCCAGGGTCGCCGGCATGCGCTCCAGGATGAGCTTGAGGGCAGGCTGGTTGTAGACGAAGGAAATTCCCAGGTCTCCTTGAATCGCGTGCACCAGAAACAACCAGTATTGCTCCCACAGGGGGCGGTCGAGACCGAGGGATTCGATCACCCGCTGGATCTCTTGTTGGTCGGCTTCCGGGCTGATGAGGATGTCGACTGGATTGCCGATGGCATAAACGCCGACAAACACAAGAAGCGACATCACCAGCAGCACAACGACGCTCTGCGAGATGCGGCGGATCAGAAAGACGAGCAAAGGCGAGCCTCCCAGAAGATACGCTTGGACGGAATACGGAACCGTGCGCCCCCCTCGACCGCGAAGTCGATTGGCGGAGGGAGACGCACGGACCGTTCACACATCAGGAGGTTCAGGTCCTATTTCTTGGCGGAATGAATGCTCTGAATGAGCGTGTACTCATCCGCGCGGGCGGAATAGCTCAGTCCCTTACGCATGGCCCAGACGTTGACCTGGAAGTGCAGGGGAATGATGCCGAGATCGTTCATGGCGACCTTGGTGGCTTCCTGCGTGGTCTTCGCCCATTCCTCGCGACTGGCCGCGCTGAGCGCCTTGTCGATGAGGAGATCGAGGGCGGGATTGGAATAGCGGCCGCGGTTGGTGGCGCCGCTGCCCTTGGTCTTGTCATACGTTTGCAGGAGCGCCTTCAGCGGATTGGAAGGCTCGCCGCTGCCGGACGACCAGCCGACCAGCATAAGGCTGTATTCCAGGGCCGAGGACTTCTGGAAGAAGACGTTCGACGGCATGGTCACGACCGCGGTCTTGATGCCGACACGGGTCAACATCTGGGCGACCGCCTGGGAGATCTTGTGGTCGTTGACATAGCGGTTATTAGGCCCGTGGATGGTCAGGCCGAACCCGTTGGGATAGCCGGCTTCGGCGAGCAGGGCCTTGGCCTTCTTCGGATCGTAGGGATCGGGTTGAAGATCGGGCACGGTGGCGTACACGTTCGGCGGCATGAGTTGCCCGGCCGGGGAGGCAAGGCCCTCCATCACCTTTTCCGCGATGCCCTTGCGGTCGATGGCGAGCGACAGGGCGCGCCGCACCCGCACGTCCTTGAGCGGGTTCTTGTCCATCGGCTTGCCGTCGACATCGGTGACGAAGGGGCTCTTGTCGCGGTCGGAATCGAGATGCAGATAGATCAGACGGTTCGACGCCACCTCGGCCAGCGTTATCTGCGGGTTTTTCTTTAGGGTCGCGATGTCGGTGGTTGCCGGGTTGTCGATGAAGTCTACGTCACCCGCCAGCAACGCCGCAACGCGCGACGAATCGTTGGTAATCGGCTTGACGATGACCTTGTCCCATTCGGGCTTCGCCCCCCAGTAATCCGGGTTCTTCTCATAGACGATGCGGTCGCCCGGCACCCACTCGACGAACTTGAACGGACCGGTGCCGATCATCGCCTTGCCCGAGTTGTAGTCGTTGGTGGTGGCGCCGTCGCCGTACTTCTTGGAAACGACGTAGATGACGCTCATGTAGTCGGGCATGAGCGGGAAGGCGTCCTTGGTCTTCAAGCGCACGGTAAGGTCGTCGACCACCTCGATGTCGCTGAGCACCTTGGTGATGAGGCCGAACGACGATGGGCTGTTTGGCACGTTGCCGGCGCGGCCCATGGTGAACTTCACGTCTTCGGCCGTGAACGGCGAACCGTCGTGCCACTTGACGCCCTTGCGCAGCTTGAACTCCCATACGTTGGGGGCCAACTGCTTCCACGATTCGGCGAGGGCCGGAACCTTGTTCTGGGCTTCGTCCTGCTCGACCAGTTTATCGAACACGGCCGCCGACATCATGTTGTTGGGGCTGAGGTTGTGGTAATGCGGATCCATCGAGTTCGGTTCGGCCGACATGCCGACCGTCAGATCGGCGGCGTACGCCGAACCCACCAAGCCTATGGTGGCA
>JAVEYE010000322.1:0-4617 GCA_034003665.1 Rhodospirillales bacterium
GCATTCATTATTCATATAGGGTTGCGCGTTTTGCATCGATTCCGCATGCCGTTTCTTAATCAACTGTAAATAAACAAATTTATGTTCTCTTGCGCCCAACGCCTGAAAATCCATGCTTGCCATCCTATGGAAAGTGTGCATTCATTATTCATGCTTAGGCTCAAGAACGAGGGTAAGGCAAAGAGCCCACCGCGCCGCCTTGGCACCGACGTCCGCCCGACATTTGATCTTCCGGGGGTTTAAAACATGCTCAACACCTACCGTGCCGGCCGTCATTTCCTGCAGATTCCGGGACCAACGAATGTTCCCGATCGGATCCTGCACGCGATGGCAAAGCCGACGATGGACCACCGCGGCCCCGAATTCGGGCGGATGGCGAGAGACATCCTCGAGGGCCTGAAACCCGTCTTCAAATGCTCCGGTCCGGTAATCGTCTATCCGTCCTCGGGGACGGGGGCCTGGGAGGCGGCGCTGAGCAACACCCTGCAGCCGGGCGACAAGGTGCTGATGTTCGAGACCGGCCATTTCGCCACCCTCTGGCACGAGATGGCCAACCGACTGGGCCTGGATGCGCACTTTGTTCCCGGCGACTGGCGGCACGGTGTCGACCCCGATGTCGTCGAATCGACGCTTGCCGAGGATCGCGCCCACGCCATCAAGGCGGTCTGTTGCGTCCATAACGAAACGTCGACCGGCGTCACCTCGCGTATCGGCGAGGTCCGCAAGGCGATGGATCGGGCCAACCATCCGGCGCTGTTGTTCGTCGACACCATCTCGTCGCTGGCGTCGCTTGATTACCGTCACGACGAATGGGGCGTCGACGTCACGGTCGGCTGCTCGCAGAAGGGACTGATGCTGCCGCCCGGCCTCGGCTTCAATGCGCTCTCCGAGAAGGCCATCAAGGTGGCCGAGAAGGGGGGATTCCCCCGTTCGTATTGGCGCTGGGAAGCGATGCTGGCGCCCAACAAGACCGGCTATTTCCCCTACACCCCGGCCACCAACCTGCTCTACGGCCTCAAGGAAGCCATCGACATGCTGCTGGAGGAGGGGTTGGAGAACGTCTTCGCCCGCCACGCCCGCCACGGCGAGGCGACGCGGCGCGCGGTCAGGGCGTGGGGCCTGGAGATCCAATGCCTGGACGAGCGCGAATACAGCGGCGTGCTGACCGCCGTGCGCATGCCCGACGGCCACAACGCCGACGCCTTCCGCAAGACGGTGCTGGAGCACTTCAACATGTCGCTCGGCAACGGCCTCAGCAAGCTGCAGGGCAAGGTCTTCCGCATCGGCCATCTTGGGGATTTCAATGACCTTTCCCTATGCGGTACCCTGGCCGGCGTGGAGATGGGCCTCGGCTTGGCCGGCGTCCCGCACAGCAAGGGCGGCATCCAGGCCGCCATGGAGTATCTACAGAAGGAATAGCCCGCCCATCGGGGCGATCTTGGGCCACTGCCAAGCGGAAAGAGAGGAAACCTCCACCCGTCTGTGGCTCCAACAAGAAAATTCAGAGAAGCCTGAGTCCACCGGTTCGAACCGAAAACGAAAAGGGAGATCTCTTTTATGAAGACCGAAAAAACCTTGAAGACACTAACGTTTTTGGGAGCTGCCGCGCTGATTGGCGCGTTCTCCTCGCAGGCCGTTGCAGAGCAACTTGAAATCAAGCTGGGTCACAATGGCAACCCCGGTTCGCTGTTTGACGCCAGTGCGGCCGAGTTCGCGAAAGTCGTCAATCCGCGATTGGGCGACAAGGCCAAGGTCGTCGTCTACGCGGCCGAGCAGCTGGGCAAGGACGAGGAAATGCTCAAGAAGCTGCGCCTCGGCACGGCGGAGCTGGCCCTCAATTCGACGATCATGACCCAGAAGGTCGAATCCCTGGGCCTTTTCGAACTGCCCTACCTGGTGCGTGACCGCGAGCACATGAAGCGCATCGAGAAGGAAGTCTTCTGGCCGATGATCGCGCCCTTGGCGGAAAAGAAGGGCTATAAGTTCCTTGCCGTTTGGGAAAACGGTTTCCGCCACATCACCAACAACAAGCATCCGATCGTCAAGCCCGCGGATCTCGCTGGCATCAAGTTGCGCACGCCGTCGTCGAAGTGGCGGGTCGCCATGTTCAAGGCCTACGGCGCGAACCCGTCGCCGCTGCCTTACGGCGAAGTGTTCGTGGCGCTGAAGACCGGAACCTTCGACGGCCAGGAAAACCCGTTCCCGCAGATCGTCGGCGGGCGGTTCCAGGAAGTCCAGAAGTACCTGTCGTTGACCGGCCACGTCTATTCGCCGGCGTTCATCGTCGCCGACGTCGATCATTGGCAGAAGGTGCCGGCCGACGTGCGCAAGATCATCGAAGACACCGCCCGCGAGGTGCAGGACTTCGTGTTCAAGACCTCCGCCGAGATGGACATCAAGTACATGGACGAGGTGAAGGCCGCCGGCGTCGAGATCAACGAGGCCGACAAGGACGCCTTCGTCGAGGCCAGCAAATCGGTGTACGAGGACTTCGCCAAGGAAGTGCCCGGCGCCGATGAGATGATCAAGAAGGCCCTGGCTGTAGCCAAGAAGTAACTTCCCGACGTTAAGGGGCGCCCCTCTGGGGCGCCCCTTCTTCTCTCGGGCCGGGCAGGAACGGCCAAAAGCGGGGGTAATACCGTGACGAATCTGAGTACGATTTCCCGGATCTATCAAAGGATCCTCGAAGCCATCACCATGACGCTGATGCTGAGCCTGGCAATCGTCGTGGTGGTCGGCGTCATCTACCGATGGGCTGGTCATTCGTTGGTTTGGTACGACGAGGTGGCGGCCATCCAGTTGTGTTGGCTCACCTATTACGGCGCTGCCCTGGGGGCCCTGAAGCGATCCCACATCGGCATTCCCTCGATTATCGTCGCCGTCAAGCCGCCTTATCGGGTACCGTTCGTCATCTTCGGCGAGGTGGTCGTCATCGGCTTCTTCGCGGCGTTGGCGTATCTCGGGGTGGCCGTTCTCGACGCCCTCAGGGACGATACGCTGGTCAGCCTGACGTGGGTGCAGTTGAAGTTCACCCAGTCGGTGATCCCCATCGGTGCGGTTCTCTACCTCATCGCCGAGCTCCTCAACCTTCCGCAGATCTGGCGGGAGGCCACGGGCCAGGTCGAAATGAAGATCAAGCACTAGGGGGAATCGCATCATGACAATTCTGATCATGCTTCTTGGAATGATCGCACTCGTACTTGTGAACATTCCCATCGCGGTTGCCCTCGGCGTCGTTTCCGCCGCCGCGATCTATTTCGTGCAGGGCGCCCAAAGCCTGCCGAACATCGCCCTCGTCATGTTCGAGGGGGCGACCAGCTTCCCGCTGATCGCCATTCCCCTGTTCATCTTCGCCGGCGCCATCATGAATGCCGGGGGGCTGTCCCGGCGGCTGATCGCCTTCGCCTCGGCGCTGCTTGGCTTCATCAAGGGCGGTCTCGCCATGGTGACCATCGGCTCGTCGATGTTCTTCGCCGAGATTTCCGGCTCCGCGGTGGCCGGCGTCGCCGCCCTGGGATCCATCCTGATCCCCGCCATGAAGAGCAAGGGCTATCCGGCTCCCTTCGCGGTCGCCGTGTCGTCCTCCGCCGCCACGCTGGCCATCGTGCTGCCGCCTTCCATCCCCATGATCATCTACGCGGTGATGGCCCAGGTTTCGGTGGTGCAGGTGTTCGTCGCCGGCTTCGTGCCTGGAATCCTCGGCGGGCTGTCGATGATGGCGCTGTCCTACTGGTTCGCCCGCCGGCACAACTACCCGGTCGAAGAAGTGTTCCAACTGCGCCGCGTATGGAAGACCTTCAAGGAGGCCTCGCTCGCCCTGACCCTGCCCCTCATCATCCTGGGCGGCATCTTCGGCGGCTTCGTGACCGCCACCGAGGGCGCCGGCCTGGCGGTGGTGGCGGCGCTCGCCATCGGCGTCATCTATCACGAAATCGACTGGAACATCCTGCGCAAGGCCCTTATCGACGGCGGCGTGCAGACGGCGGTCGTGATGCTGCTGGTGGCGGCCTCGGCGCTGATCGGCGTCTTCCTGACCGAACAGCAGGTCCCGCAGAAGCTGGCCGCAGACATCGCGGCGTGGACGCAGAACAAGTACGTCGTGCTGCTGCTGCTCAACATCTTCTTCCTGATTATCGGCTTCTTCCTGCACTCGGCGGCGGCGATCATTCTGGTGGTGCCGATCGTCATGCCGCTGATCAACCTGGTGGGCATCGACCCGGTGCACTTCGGCCTGATCGTCACACTGAACCTCGCCATCGGCCAGCAAACGCCGCCGGTGGCCAGCGTGCTGATCACGGCCTGCTCGGTCGGCAAGGCGGACATCTGGGAAGTCAGCAAGGTTAACGTGTGGTTCATCGCCGTTCTCACCATCATTCTGCTGGTGATGACCTACGTGCCGGCCATTCCCATGTGGCCCGTCGAGTACTTCTTCCGGTAAGGGCTTGCGCCGCGCGCCCCGGATCTGCGGATTCGGGGCGCGCGGTCTTTTTGCAGTAGCACACAAGGATGCGGGAGACCAAATCATGACCCTGAAAGCCAAGCCGTTGACGCCGGAAGCCTTCAAACCCTACGGGCAGGTTTTGATGGGATCGGGAGAGGGGCCCGAGCGTCACGAGT
>JAVEYE010000323.1:0-4615 GCA_034003665.1 Rhodospirillales bacterium
GTGCTGGTCGAGGAGCTGACCTATCCCGGCGTCATCGCCGTTGCGCGTCTTCTGAACCTGCGTCTGCGCGGCGTTGCCATCGACCGCGAGGGTTTACGCCCGGACGCCTTTGAAGCCGCCTGCCGGAAAGGCGATGCAAGGGCTCTATACTGCGTCCCGACCTATCAGAATCCGACCAGCGCCGTCATGGGCGAATCCCGGCGTGCAGAGATTGCCAACATCGCCCGCAAGTATGGCGTCATCGTCGTCGAAGACGACGTCTACGGCTTCCTTCACGACGACCGGCCCACCCCCCTGAGCGCCTTCCTTCCCGAAGCCGCCTTCTTCATTTCGAGCGCGTCGAAATCGATGATGCCGGCTTTGAGGATTGGATTCGTGATGACGCCGGAATCGATGACCGAAACCATCGCCGAAACCGTACGCACCACCAGTTGGATGGCCAGCCCGATCGCCGCCGAAGTGATGACCCGCTGGCTCGAGGACGGCACCGCGGCCGACCTCGTGAACCAGCATCGCGCCGAATCCCGGGCCCGCTTGGTCATGGCCGAACGCATTCTGGCTGGCTTTCCGTTCCAATCCAGCCCCGGCACTTTTCACATCTGGATGCCTCTACCGGCCCCCTGGAGCGCCGACGATTTCGTCAGCCGGGCGGCGGCGCGCCACGTGCGGCTGATTCCAGCCAAACCATTCGCCGTCACCGGCATGGTGCCGCAATCCCTTCGCCTGTGTCTGGGTAGCCCGCGCACGCGGGACGAACTCGAGCGCGCCCTTCACGTCGTCGCCGATCTGCTTGACATCGGTCCGGCGGCAATGCGTTTCGCCGTCGTCTGATCGGCATCAAGCGGTGAAGGGCCGCACCGTATGTCCATGGTTGAGCGGCCCGTGGCCGTGGCCGAACCCGGGATTGGTGCGGATCGCCTCGAATACATAGGCGCGCGCCCGCGCCACCGCATCCCGCACGCTCATCCCCTGGGCAAGGCCGGCGGCGATCGCCGATGCCGTGGTGCAGCCGGTTCCGTGAGTGTTGCTGGTGAACAAACGCGGTCCCTCGAAAGCCTCCAGCAGGTGGCGCTCCTCGAACAGCAGGTCGACCACGGTGTCGCCCTCCATATGGCCGCCCTTCAACAGCACGTAAGTCGGCCCCAGGGTGGACAGCATCATGCCGGCCGCCAATGCCGATTCGCGATCGCGGATCTTGATCCCTGTCAATGCCGCCGCCTCGGGAATGTTCGGCGTCAGCACGGTGGCCAACAGGATCATCCGCCGCTTCAGGGTGGCGACCGCCTGGGTTTCTAGTAGCGAGGCCCCGCCCTTCGCCACCATCACCGGATCGACGACGATCGGTATGCCGGTTGCCTTTGCCTGAAGCACGTCGCAGACGGCGTCGATGACGTCCGGCCGATGCAGCATGCCGACCTTGATGCAGTCGGCCCCAATGTCGTCGAGGACGACTTCCAACTGCTGTGCGATGAAGGCGGGCGGCACCTCGTGGATGCCGAAGACGCCTTGGGTGTTTTGCGCAGTCAATGCGGTGATCGCGGTCATGGCGTAGCCACCCAACGCCGTCACCGTCTTGATATCGGCCTGGATCCCGGCGCCGCCGCCCGAGTCAGAACCGGCAATGATGAGTACGCGTCCCTTCATGTCGGATCCAGTAATCCTCAAATTCCATCAGCCGGCAGTGTCGGCGATCACTTCAAGCAGTTCGTCGACGATCACTTCGATCAATGCCGCGTCCTCGCCCTCCGCCATCACGCGGATCAACGGCTCGGTCCCCGACTTGCGAATCAGCAGCCGACCGACGCCGTTTAGTCTGTTCTCGGCATCCGCAATCGCCGACTTCACGCGGGCATCCTGGAGCGGCGCCCCGTGCTTGAAGCGAATGTTCTTGAGGATCTGGGGCAACGGGTCGAACACGCGGCAGACCTCGTTGGCCGGTCGGCCGGTGACGACGATTGCCGAAAGAACCTGTAAGGCCGCGATCAGGCCGTCCCCGGTTGTCGAGTGGTCGCCGAGAATGATGTGCCCCGACTGCTCACCACCCAGGTTGAAGTGGTGCTCGCGCATGTGCTCGACCACGTAGCGGTCGCCAACCGGCGTACGGACCAGGGTGAGCCCCCGCCCACGCAGAAACCGTTCCAGCCCAAGGTTGGACATCACGGTCGCCACCACGCCGTTGCCGCTCAGCCGTCCGTCGTCCGCCCACCGCGCGGCGATCAGACCCATCATTTGGTCGCCGTCGATCAGGTTGCCGCTGCCGTCAACCATCAGGACGCGGTCGGCATCACCGTCCAGGGCGATCCCAAGGTCGGCGCCATGAGCGATCACCTGGCTGCGCATCGTCTCGATGTGGGTCGATCCGCATTGCTCGTTGATGTTGAAGCCATCGGGATCGACCGCCACCGGAATGACTTCGGCACCCAGTTCCCATAGGATTTCAGGGGCCACCCGATAAGCCGCGCCGTTGGCGCAGTCGACGACGATCTTCAGGCCGTCCAACCTGACGCCGCGCGGCACCGTCTGCTTGACGTGCTCAATGTAACGTCCAACGGCGTCGTCGACGCGCCGTGCCCGGCCCAACTTCTCCGACGGGGCCAGCAAGGCGGTCATGTCCTCGCCCATGCGCCGTTCGATTTCCGCCTCGACTTCGTCGGACAATTTGAAGCCGTCACCGCTGAACAGCTTAATGCCATTGTCACGGAAGGGATTGTGCGAAGCCGAAATCATCACCCCGACGTCGGCCCGCAGGCTGCGCGTCAGCATGGCGACCGCCGGTGTCGGCAGCGGTCCAACCAGGAAAACGTCCATCCCCATCGAAATGAAGCCGGCTGTCAGCGCCGGCTCGATCAAATAGCCCGACAGGCGGGTATCCTTGCCGATGACGACGCGATGGCGATGGTCGCCGTTGGTGAAATGGACTCCGGCGCCCATCCCCACCTTGAGCGCCGTCGCGGCGGTCATCGGTTCGCGGTTGGCGGTGCCTCTAATGCCGTCAGTTCCGAAAAGTTTTCGTGTCATGACCCAGACCGATCAAATTCCCACACGCCGGGAGGTACATCAGAGCCGCCGCTTTGCCAACCCCTTCTTCGCGACGGGCCGCGCGAAATCAAAACCTCTCAGGCCATCAACCTGCCGGCATCGGCGATGGCCCGCCAGACGGCAATGGCTTGGCGAGTCTCCGCCACGTCGTGAACGCGCAGGATATGAACCCCCTTGGCGATGCCGGCCAGGGCCGCCGCCAACGAACCGGCCACCCGTTCCGCCGGCGGCTCGTCTAGGCTGAGCCGCCCGATGAAGCTCTTGCGCGACACCCCCAGCATGACCGGGCATCCCAGGCCGAGGAACAGTTCCAGGCGGCCGAGAATGCGCATGTTATGGGCGACAGTCTTGCCGAAACCAATGCCGGGATCAACGGCAATGCACCGCCGCGAAATGCCCGCCGCCTCGCAGGCCGCGATACGGTCGCGCAGGTAGTCGAACACGTCGAGCACGGCGTCGACATAGCGGGGGTCTTTTTGCATGGTGCCCGGCTCGCCCTGCATGTGCATGAGCACGGTCGGCGCCGCCGCATCGGCGACCACCGTCAGCGCCGCCGGGTCGCCATCGAGGGCGGTGACATCGTTGACGATGCGGGCGCCGGCGTCGAGCGCCGCCTTCATGACGGCGGCGCGCCGGGTATCGACGGAAACGACATACCCTTCCCCCGCCAGAGCGCGCACCACCGGAAGCACACGGTCCCGTTCGCATTCGGGAGAAACCGCAGCCGCACCGGGCCGCGTCGACTCCCCGCCGACGTCAAGAATGTCCGCCCCCGCAGCGACAAGTTCACGGCCGCGATGAATCGCCCTCCCAGCGTCGAGAAAGGCGCCGCCATCGGAAAAACTGTCCGGGGTCACGTTGATGACCCCCATGACCAGCGGCTTGTCCAGGGACAGGCCGGCGAACGACGGGCGCTCGGCGGAAATCGCCGAAAACGTTGCGGCGACGTGACGATGCAGGGCCTCGCCCTCCCCGCCCGCCCATTCCAGGACCTCGGGCGTGGTCGCCTCGACGGCAAGCGTCCCTTCAGATTGCCGGATCAGCACTTCGCAGCGCTGTGGGCAACACTTGGCGCGCCCCGCGCCGTCAAGCGGCCGTATGTAAACCCGCGCTGCCGGATCGCCGCCGTCATGCAGAAGGCCCCGCGGAAACGCGGGGCCTTCGCCTCTCTTCGGGATGTCTGCGGCGCGACTCATGAGCCAGGCTGGGGCTCGGCCTCCAGGCCTCCCTGCGGCCCCTTATTGGCCTTGCCGGCAGATGGCACCGACGATTTGCGACCACTGTTGTCGCGCGGCGTCGGCGTCGGCTCATCATCGGCCGTCGGACGGACAATGGGTTCGCCGCGCAGCAACGCCTTGACCTCTTCGCCGCTCAACGTCTCGTATTCAAGCAGCGCCACCGCCAACTTCTCCAGTTCGTCGCGGTGCTCGGTCAGGATCTTCTCCGCCATCATCTCGCCGTTGTCGATCAGCCGGCGGATTTCATCGTCGATCAGCTTCGCGGTGGCGTCTGAAACGTTCTTGCGCTGCGTCACCGAATGACCGAGGAACACCACCTCCTCGTTGTCGGTATAGCG
>JAVEYE010000324.1:0-4613 GCA_034003665.1 Rhodospirillales bacterium
GATGCGATTATGGCTGGTTGGGAATTTCAAGATGCACTTGCAATCGGCGACTTGGCGACGTGGTTGGTCGATTGCGGCCTAAGCATGTGGGACAAAGCCGGCATGAGCGCCTCGGCGGAGATCAGGGTTCCCTTGGTCGACAACGATTTTCTCGACCACGTCCTGAACGTGCCAAGCGCCATCAGGGCACCCCACCCTGGTCGGAAGTCGCTCCTGCGCCAAGTGTTCGCCAGTGAACTTCCGGACTATATCCTTCATATGCGGAAGCGGGGATTCCAGGTCCCGGTCGCGCAGTGGCTGAGGGGCGAGCTTTCGTCCACGTTCGAAGAGTTGACGGTGGCGTTGCCGTCGACACTGGTGAGCAGGGCAAGCGTCGACAAGCTGTGGACCGATTTTCGGGCCAGGCGTTCAGACAATGCGCTCAAGCTATGGGTATTGGGGTGTTTGTCCGGGTGGGCCGATGCACAAGGAATTGATCTGTCGTCGGTTTGATCGCAGGGCCAGCGGCGTCACCCCGCTTTCTTTGCCGACGCGCTAAGGGGATTGGGGCCAAACCAGGGCGTTTCGTAGCCTTCTTCTTGATACCACGCGCTCACCTCTGCCTGGGTGTGATGGGTTTGGTACTTCGGTCCAAAAAAGTCGTAAATCACCTGTGCGCATTGCCGCCAGGACGCCGTTTTCAGGTTCGTGCCCGAGTAGGCTCCCCAACCCGGTATCGACAAGAGCGGCACAGGCAGATAGCAAAGCGCTCTCAAGAGATCGCTGGGCAATCGGGACGTTATTGCACGCAAGGCCTGCGATACCGCGTCAAAACCTCGTGACCGATAAGGATAGACCCAAATTGCCAAGAAGCCGCCCGCTTTGGGCAGCCGGCTGATGGCCCGAAACGCCTCTCGCGTGTCCGGGGTGTGATGGATCACGCCGTTCGACATGACGAAGTCGAATGCAGCCTGTTCAAAGGGCGGATACAGAATATTCGCCTGCACCAGATGAACATTTGAACGATGGCCAATTCGGCGGTAGACCCGCTCAATCTCCGGGGTAATGTCGAACGCCACGACTTCCGCACCCCTGGCCGACAGGGCGTCCACATACTTGCCGTGCCCGCATCCGGCATCCAGGAACAGTCTGCCATCAAACCAGTCTTCCTGAAGTTCACGGGGGCGGAGTGTGCCGCAAAAATATAGCCAGCTTTCGTCAACGGTCATGCCGAAGGTCTTCTCCTCTTCCGAGAAGGCATCCCATTGGGTCCGGAAATGTCGGATCGTCTGCCGGTATTCATTGGAAAGCTTGGTGTCGGGCTCGGCGAAGGCGGCGTTGACGGACGTCGGATCAGATAAGTCGGGATCTACGAGCATGCGTGGCACGCCGTTGACGATCCTATAGACGAATCCGGAATTCGCGGCAGTCAAGGTGCCGCCCCAGATTTCTGTGCCGCTATCAGCAGGATTTCCCGGTTGTCTCTCGGTGTCACGCCCCGGAGCGCGGTCCACCCTGATCTCCTGGTCAACATGGAGTATCAGGTGTTCGTGCGTAATCGGGCAACGCAATATGTCAAGAAGTCTGGTTTGCATCTCGAGTTTTCGACTGTGCAGGCGCGAACAACTCCGGCAGCAGCGGATGGGTGAATATGCCTGTCCACTCCTTCTCGAGCCGGGCGGCGTCTTCCGGGACGCGGGTGGGGCGGGCCTCGGCCAGATGCACCGCCACGGCGGGGGCCTCGGCCAGGCCGAACCCGGCGTGCCAGAGCCGCAGCGACAGATCAAGGTCAAAGGTGTCGCCGTCGTAGAGGTCGGCCGCGATGCTCAGGCGGCGCAAGGGGGCGACGGCCAGCAGGCCGTGCCGAAGGGCAAGCATGCCTCCCAGCGTCGTTTCCTGAACCGGATCGGCCTCGGCCGCGGCCTCGGTGAAGCCGAAGGCCATGCCGGCAATGCTTTCGCCCCGCGAGGCGGCATCCTTCCAGCGCTCGATGACGGGGCGCAGCGATCCCCTGAGCGACGCCCCGGCGTCGACGAGAAGGAGATGGCCGGTCTCGATCGCCCGCATGGAGGCGAGCACGGCCGCCGAATACCGATGGCCGGCCGAGAGGGGCGGCGAGACGAGCCCGGCCTCGGCGGGAACGGCCAACGGCCGGGTGGCCCGGCGGCGGGCATCGGCGAAGACGACGGCGCGCAGGCGTTCCCCGGCGACGTCCTGGACCTGCGCCGAAATCGCCCCGAGGTCCTGACCGTCGGCGGTCACGCGCACCACGGCCGAAACGTCCTTTACGGTGGCGAGGGCGAACGGCCGCAGCGACCTGCCGAGCGGCGGCGGCACCGGCGGCCGCGCCGCGTGATGCGGGGCGTCCTGCGTCTTCAGAAGTTTGGCAAGGCGGGCCTTGTGCCGCGTGTTGACGAGATCGAGCGCGCGGATCAACGCACTTTCCAGGTCGGTCATCGGCGCCGGCGGGCGGTTGGCGATGCGTTCGGCGATGTCGACGAACCGCCGCTCGCGCACGGATCCGGCCCGCACCATGAACAGGTTGCCCGCCGCCTCGGAAGGCAGGGCGTCCAGCGGCGGCAGGCGCGTGACGGCGCCGCCGCCGGCCATATGCCAGACGGCCATGCCCTTGTCCTGCAAGCTGCGCAGGGTGGATGACAGGCCTTCTCGGCGGCTTTCGTCGAGGTTCTTGGGGCTGGCCTCGAACTGCACCACCAGGTCCGGAGAGGCGGCGATGGTGTCGAAACCGCCGGCCAGGACGTCGCCCTCGTGTCCTTCGACGTCGATCTTCAGCAGGTCGATGGGGCGTCCGCCGGTTTCCCGCCACAGGGTGTCGAGGCGCCGCACGTCGACCTCGATGACCGAGGCGATGGTCGAACGGCGGGTGTCGGAAAGGCCGCTGAAGGCGGTTTCCACGGCATCGTGGAAGGTCGCGCGGCCGTCCCTGTCGGCGATGGCGAAGGGAAGGATCCTGACCGGCGCGCCCAACCGGTTGCGTTGGACGTTCCCGTCCAGAAGGGCGCGGGCGCGCGGGCTGGGCTCGGCGGCCACGACGGCGCCGGCCGGGCCGACCCGTTCGGCCGCAGCCAAGGCATAAAGGCCGAAATTGGCGCCGACGTCCCAAACCACGGCGCCCTCGTCGCAGAGGCCGAGAAACAGCTCGAGGTCGTCGCGCTCCTGTCGGCTTCCATAGACGCAGGCCCGCCCGAACCGGTCGGAGAGGTCCACCCGATACGTCACGGCGCCGATGGAGAATTCGCCGATCTCCGATCGTCCCGTCGGGTGAAGCTGCGCCCCCACCTCGGCGATCAGTTCGCCCAACACCGGCGCCAGGCGGGGATTGGCGTGGATCGCCCGGAACGCCAGATGGAGGGACTCGAGATCGGTTCGCAGGGACATGGGATGCCGTCGGCCGCCAGCGGATGCACAGCCTGATCTAAGGCAACCGCGCCGGCCGTCACAAGCTCTTTCCGCAACCAGCCGAACAATGGCACTCGCCACCGTCGACTCCGGGATGCTAAAAATCGTGGCGTTCTCAAGGGAACCGGCATCGACATGCGCATGTTCATCCGCCGCGTCTTGTACTGGCTTCTCCATTCCCCCCCGGAACGGGAGTTGCGGTCCCGCCTGGACGCCACCGAGAAGGAACTGATAGCGACCCAGCTTGAGGTGCGGGTTCTGCTCGGCCGCTGCCGGGCCGTTGACGAGTACGTTGCCGCCCAGGGCGATGCCGTGGCGTCCGACCTGCTGCCGGAAATCCGCCGGCTGCTTCATTCCGACGGGAACGACATCCGCAAGCGCATCAGGACGGAGTTGAACTACTGGCGGGAGCGCCTTGCCGAGCACATCGTGCGCGGGGCCGACCCGCGCGCGCTGAGCGGCAGGGGGCCAAAGTCGAGGAAACTGCTCCTCCGGCCGCCGGGACTTGCAGACGATCTTGTCGATTCATGGAAACCGACGCCGCGCGCCAGGGTCTCGTTCGTCCTGGCCACCTACAACCGTCTCGACCTGCTTAAGCTGACGGTGCGGAGCCTCCGTCGGCAGACCCTGTCGGTGCCGAGCGAGATCATCGTCGTCGACGGCGGCAGCACCGACGGCACGCGCCAGTGGCTGATCGATCAGACGGACATCATCTCGATCGTGCAGCACAACCGCATCCCCGAGGAGGACAACCGACAGCGCAAGAGCTGGGGCTATTTCATCAACCTCGGCTTCAAGGCGGCCCAGGGCAAGTGGGTATGCATGATCAGCGACGACGGCCTGCTTCTGCCCGGCGCCGTCGAGAAGGGGCTGGCGCACGTGGAAGCCCTGGAGGCCCAGGGACGCGCCATCGGCGGCGGCGCCTTCTATTTCCGCGACTATCCGAAGGCGGAACGCTATTTCGTTCAGCACACCCTGGGCGGGATGCTGATGGTCAACCACGGCCTTTTCCTGAAAGAGGCGTTGATCGAAGTTGGCTATGCCGAGGAAGACCTGTACGCCTTCTACAAGGCCGACAGCGATCTCACCCTCAAGCTGTGGGATGCCGGCTACGAGATCGTCGAATGCCCGGCCTCGTTCGTCGAGCACCTGCTGCTGCCTGACGAGGACCTGCGTTTGCAGAACAACCAGGGCCTCGATCGCGACCGGATGGT
>JAVEYE010000325.1:0-4601 GCA_034003665.1 Rhodospirillales bacterium
ATCATCGCCATGCTCGCCGCCATCTTGGTTCCCGCCGTCAACCGGGCGCTGGACAGCGCCGCCATGACGCAAACCGTCTCCAACGGCGCCAACATCTACAAGTCGGCGTTCGCCGGCATCACCGAATTGGCCGTTTTCGGCGGCGCATCGGCCGCTTCGTTCAACACGTCGACCGAATACTTCATCAGCTTGGTCACGGGCAAGGTCATGAACGTGTCCTTCGACTTTTTCTCGGCCAAGGGGACCGTACAATACAAAACCTCCGATCCGAGCTCGTTTGCCTCCGACGGCAACGCCTGGAAGTGGGTGGAAGACAGTCTGGGCAACGAGTCGATCACCGAAGGCTTCCCGTACATCTTCACCCGCAATGCCGACGTGAGCGGAACGTCCATGCCGGAAGATACCGACACGATTACGTTGTCGCCGAACCACGTGCCCTTCGGCAGCAAGGGCATGGTGGTGGTCCTCAAGGGCGGCGGCGCGTTCTCCATCCGTGGCGATGCCCAGCTCCGGGGCGGCAACATGAATCCGGCGGGCGCGCAGACGGCTTCCTACCAGATCCGCGAGCCTTAAGCGTTTACGACTTTTCGCTTTGTCTGATGCGCCGGAAATCGTAGGATTTCCGGCGCATTCTTTATTGAATCAAACCAGAAAAGGTTGGCGACATGTGCGGCATCGTGGGATACGTGGGGCCGAAAAACGCGGTTCCGCTGCTGATCGAAGGGCTGAAGCGGCTCGAATACCGCGGCTATGATTCCGCCGGCGTGGCGGTGCGCCAGGCCGACGGGGCGCTGGCCATCCGCAAGCGGGTGGGCCGGCTGTCGAACCTCGAGGAAGCCCTCGATGCCGCGCCGCTGGCCGGCGGGCTCGGCATCGGCCACACCCGCTGGGCCACCCACGGCGAACCCTCCGAAATCAATTCCCATCCGCACCTCGATTGCGCCGGCCGCATCGCCGTCGTCCACAACGGCATCATCGAGAACTACCAGGTCCTGCGCGCGGAACTCGAGGCCAAAGGCCACGTGTTCCGGTCGCAGACCGACACCGAAGTCCTGCCGCACCTCATCGGCGAAGTCCTGAAACAGGGCGGTTGCAGCCCGGTCGAGGCGATCCGCGCCGCCCTCCGGCAGGCCAAGGGCGCCTACGCGCTGGGCATCGTGTTCCGCGACGAACCCGGCGTCCTCTACGCCGCGCGCTGCGGCAGCCCGCTCATCGTGGGCGTCGGCGCCGGCGAACAGTTCATCGCCAGCGACGTGCCGGCCATCCTGAACCGGGTGAAGCAGGTGATCTATCTCAACGACGGCGAAGTCGCCGAGCTGCGCCCCGAGGGCGTGGCCGTTGCGAAGCTCGACGGCACCCCCGTGGCTCCCGAAATCAAGTCCGTCACCCTCCGGGCCGAGGCGGCCGAGCGCGCCGGGTTCGAGACCTTCATGCTCAAGGAAATCCACGAGCAGCCGCGCGTGCTGCGGGCGCTGCTGGACGCGCACGTGGGCAAGGACGGCGCGGTGAATCTGGGCGAAGCCGAAGCCCTCGTCGCGGCGCAGGCCAAGACCGCGCAGCGCATCCTGATCCTGAGTTGCGGCACCGCCTACTACGCCGGCATGTACGGCCGCCTGCTGCTCGAACGCTGGACGGGCCTCCCGTGCGAAACCGATCTGGGCAGCGAATTCCGCTACCGCGAACCGCGCCTGCCGGCCAATACCCTGGCCATCGCGGTGTCGCAGTCCGGCGAAACGGCCGACACCCTCGCGTCCGTGCGTCTGGCCCGCGACATGGGCTGCCAGGTCCTCGGCATCTGCAACGTGCCCGGCAGCACGCTGTTGCGCGAAAGCGACGCGGCCCTGCTGACCCAGGCCGGCCCCGAAATCGGCGTGGCCTCGACCAAGGCTTTCACGGCCCAGTTGATGGCCTTCGCCCTGCTGGCGATCCGGATCGGGCGCCTGCGCGGCTCGCTCTCCGCGGCGCGCGAACGCGAACTCACGGCGGAACTGGCGCGGATCCCCGACGGCATCCATCGCGTTCTCGACCGCCTGGACGACGTGCGGACGATTTCGCAGAAGTATTTCGAGTGCTACAACGCCCTCTATCTGGGGCGCCGCTTCAACTACCCCATCGCCCTCGAAGGCGCGCTCAAGAACAAGGAAATCTCCTACCAGCACGCCGAGGGCTACGCGGCGGGCGAAATGAAGCACGGCCCCATCGCGCTCATCAACGAATTCCTGCCGGTCGTGTGCCTGTGCACGCCGACCGCCGACGACGTCCAGGCCAAGATGGTCTCGAACCTCAAGGAAGTCGAAGCCCGCAAGGGGCGCATCGTCGCCGTGGTCGCGGAAGGCGACCATTCCCTCGACGGCCTCGCGCAGGACGTCATCCCCGTGCCGGAAACGATCGAGGAATTCTCGCCGCTGGTCAACGTCGTCGCCCTGCAGCTCTTCGCCTACCACAACGCCAAGCTGCGCGGGGCGGACATCGACAAGCCGCGCAACCTGGCCAAGAGCGTCACGGTGGAGTAGGGAACCCATGGCGCGGCTCGTCATCCGGGGCGGACGGAAGATCGGCGGCGCGTTCCGGCCGCTGGGCAACAAGAACGCCGCGCTGCCGATGCTGGCCGCCTGCGTCCTGACCGACGAACCCGTCGTCCTCGACAACGTCCCGCGCATCCTCGACGTCGAGAACATGCTCAAGCTGCTGGCCGATCTCGGCGTGGCGGTCGCGCGCAAGGGCCATTCCGTCGAGCTGTGCGCCAAAGGCCTGAAGAAAACCGAGCTGGACCGCGCGCTCTGCGCGAAGGTCCGCGGCTCGATCCTGCTGGCGGGACCGCTGCCGGCGCGCCGCGGCTCCGCCGCGCTCTACGCGCCGGGCGGCGACGTCATCGGCCGCCGCCGGCTGGACACCCACTTCGAAGGCCTCGACGCGCTCGGCATCGGCTTGGCCTGGACCGGCGACGCCTTCCGCCTGCGCCGCCGGACGTTCCGCGGCGCGGAAATCCTGCTGGACGAAGCCAGCGTGACGGCCACCGAGAACATCCTGATGGCCGCGACCCTCGCGCCCGGCCGCACGACGATCCTCAACGCCGCTTGCGAGCCGCACGTGCAGGATCTCGGCGCGCTGCTGAACAAGATGGGCGCGCAGATCTCCGGCCTGGGCACCAATCGACTCGAGATCGAGGGCGTGCGGAAGCTCGGGGGCGCGCGGCACCGCGTGGGGCCGGACTATATCGAGATGGGCAGCTTTCTTGCCGCGGCCGCCGCCACCGGCGGCGCGCTGACCGTGACCGACCTGCCCGACGCGACGACCCTGCGGGTCATGCAGCGCGCGTTCGGCCGCCTGGGCGTGCGGTGGACGGTCGCAAACGGAAAACTCTTCCTGCCGGCCCGGCAAAGCCTGCGCGTGCGTCAGGACTTGGGCGGCGCCATCCCCAAGATGGAAGACGGCATTTGGCCCGCCATCCCGTCGGACTTGCTCAGCGTGGCGCTGGTGCTGGCGACGCAGACCCGCGGCGAGGTGCTGTTCTTCGAGAAGCTCTTCGAGAGCCGGATGTATTTCGTGGACCGCCTGCTGGAGATGGGCGCGACGCTGGTGCAATGCGATCCGCACCGCGTGGTGGTCAGCGGCCCCGCCAAGCTGCGCGCGCAGCTGATCACGAGCCCGGACATCCGCGCGGGCATGGCGCTGGTCATCGCCGCGCTGTGCGCCAAGGGTACCACCGTCATCGAACAGGCCGAAATGATCGACCGCGGCTACGAACGCCTCGAAGCGCGCCTGCGCGCGCTGGGCGCGGATATCCGCCGCGAAGACTGAACCGGAGGTCCCGCCATGGCGACGATGCCCCGCAGAGATTTCCTGAAAACGGCGGCGGCGACCGCGGCCGCCTTGGCCTTCGCGCCGCGCCGCCTGTTTGCCGAAGCCGGCGCGCCCGCCGCGCGCGTCGTCGTCGCGCACGGCACGGAGATTCCCCGGATGCTGGCCGCCGGCCTCGCCGCCCTCGGCGGCTGGGGCGCGTTCGTGCAGCTGGGCCGGAAAGCGACGCTCAAGCCCAACGCGGGCTGGGCCTCCACCCCGGAACAAGGGGCCAACACGCATCCGCAACTGGTCGAAGAAGCCATCCGCGCCTGCCGCGCCGCGGGCGCGTCCGAAGTCGTCCTGCCCGAAAACCCCTGCTCGCCCGCCGCGAAATCCTTCGCGATGAGCGGCATCGGCGCGGCGGCGAAAAGCGCCGGCGGGCGGCTCTATGAGCCGGACGACGAAGCGGATTTCGTGGAGACGGCGGTGCCGGGCGGCAAGACTCTCAAGCAAGTCGCCGTGGTCCGCGACGTGCTCGAAACCGGCTGTTTGATCAATATGCCCGTGGCGAAGAGCCATCGCGGCGCCACGCTGACGCTCGGCCTGAAGAACTGGATGGGCTCCGTCCGCGACCGGGGCTTCTGGCATCGCAGCGGCCTGCACCAGTGCATCGCCGATTTCGCCACTTTGGTCCGGCCCCGCCTGACGATCGTGGATGCCACCCGTCCAGGCGCAGCGTCACCGCGCCGAGCGTAAAGGCCGCCGGGCCGTCGGCAAAAAAGTCGCGCACGGCCAGCACAAAGGGCAGCCAGGTCAGA
>JAVEYE010000326.1:0-4530 GCA_034003665.1 Rhodospirillales bacterium
GCACGGCTACCGCTGGCCGGCGCGGTCATCGCCCGGTGCCGGGGTCCTGCCGCCTATCCCCGGTTGATCGAGGTTCTGTTTCGCACCCAGGACACCTGGATGCGCAGTGAAGATCCTCTTGGCGAACTGGAAAAATTGGCGCGAACGGCCGGCATCGATCGCAAGCGCTTCGATGCCTGCCTCGACGATCAGCGCCTGATTGCAGCCATCATGGAGCGCACCCGCGAGGCGCAAGAAAAGTACGGCATTACCGGCACGCCGTCGTTCATCGTCAATGGCGAGACACTCGTCGGGGCAGTCCCCTTCGATGTCATGCGGGCGGTTCTGGAGCGCCATATCGGCCGCCGATAGAGGACGAGAGCGTTTCGGCGCGGACTTGCATTGGATTGGTCGACCGGCGGGCTGCGGCGGTGGCGGGAGCGCCGGATTGCAAGGAGGGACGACGATGAGAATGATCACGGCTTTTCTCGTCACGGCCGTTCTGATGCTTGGGCTTCTGGCGACACCGGCCGAGGCGCAAAAGGGCATGGGAGAGCGGTCCGGCGTAGCCCGCGAGGCACTCACACCCCCGACCCTGTCAATGGTCGGAACCGTCACCGAGATCCGGATCGGCCCTTGCGAACACACCACCGGTCCCTCTCAGGAAGGCGTCCACTTGATCGTCAAAGTGCCGGATGGATCGGCCATCAACCTCCACCTGGGACCCAAGTCGGCCCTGTCGGATGACCTGAAACACCTGTCGGTCGGTCAGGCGGTCGATATCGAAGCCTTCCGCACGGACCTCATGCCTCAGGATGCCTACGTCGCGACTTCCATCCAAACCGGCATTGCGACGATCGACTTGCGGGACGCCAACCTGCGCCCGAGCTGGGCGAGCGGCAAGGGTCGCGACGGACGACCCAGCGGGCCGCGGGGTGCCGGGCGATCTCAAGGGCGCGGACCGTAGGAAGGACGCGATTGGCCGGCCGCCGCCCACTCATAGGGGATGCCTTTCTCAGCCAGCTCCTGGCCTCAACGCATGGCTCTGTCCCGGTCACGTCCCAAAAAAGCGGGACCACTCAGACCAGGGCGTTTGAGTCCTTGCGTAGCGCGCGAAAGGTTTCAATGGGTTGCTTCTTGAGTTCAAAGAGATTCTCGGCGACGAGATAGCAGTCGGCATGCAAACGGGCCAGGGGATGGTAGGCTTCCGGTAGCACGTGAAGCGAGGCAGCATCGATGCAGTCATCGCGCACCCACATGTTGACGACTTGTCCGAGAACGATCGAGCGGCCCGGGTATTCGATCGACTGGGTCAACCTGCACTCCATGGCCGCCGGCGCCTCACCAATCCGCATGGGCTGAACCTTCCTGCTGGGCAGGGCCGTCAGTCCCGTCGCGGCGATTTCGTTGACGCCCGGGGGAAACTCGATGGCGCAGTCCACCATCTGTCGGGCCATGGCGCCATCGACAAGATGGACGACAAATTCGCCGGTTGCCCGAATGTTGGCGGTGGTGTCCTTTGGCGTACCGTCCGGCTTGGCCTGGATGCCCAGGATGATGATCGGCGGTTCGTCTCCGAACACGTTGAAAAAGCTGAACGGCGCGGCATTGCCGATGCCGTCGGCCGAAACGGTTGTGACAAGCGCAATTGGACGCGGCGCGACGAATCCGCAAAGAAGCTTGTAGCGCTGCGCCTTGGTCAGGGACTCAAAGTCAAGCTCCAGTGCGGTCATCAACGGGCTCCTGTCCGAGTAAGGAATGTCTGGCATTATTGTGGACAATTATAAATTTTATTGTCAACAATACAACGATCCAATCGCGGCGATTTTGCGGCGCGACGGTGGCCTAAAGAATGACAGGAGTCGGGAAATGAGAAACTTGGTCGTCAACGGCAACACCTCCGACGAGGTGACCGACATCTTGCGCACCGAAGCCGAGGCCAGCGCGTCGAAGGGCACCGAGATCACCGCCGTTAAGGCGCGCTTCGGTGCGCGCGTCATCGGTTCGCGCAGCGAAAACGCCATCGCTCAACACGCCGTTCTCGATGCGGTCGCGCGCCACGCGACGGGAATGGATGCCATCCTCATCGCCGTTTCACTCGACACGGCGCTCGGCGCGGTGCGTGAGGCGGCGTCCGTACCGGTGGTTGGAATGACCGAGGCCAGCCTGATGACCGCCTGCATGTTGGGAGAGCGATTGGGGGTCGTCACTTTCGATCGACGCCTGGCAGCGGTCTACGAATCGCTCGTTGCCTCGTACGGGCTGAAGGAGCGTCTAGCCGGCGTTCATGTCGTCGACATGTCGCCGGCAGCGGCGGCCGGCGCGCGCGGTGAGACCGAAGCGGCTCTCAAACGAGCAGCCGAGTCGTTGATCAGCAAGGATCGGGTCGAAGTGGTGGTTGCGATCGGAGCGGTCGCCGCCGGGATGCCGCGTCGTTTGAAGGACGCGCTGCCGGTTCCCATCCTCGACGGCATCTCGTGCGGCATCCTGCAGGCCGAGTTGCTGGTTCGGCTTGGAGTGCGCAAGCCCACGGTGGGCAGTTATGCGCTGCCGACCGTTCGCCAGGCCGTCGACCTTGGCGACCCGCTCGGCGAATTCCTTGGTGGAGCGGGGCCGGGAGCCGCGCGCTAGGCGATCAACCCGCCGGAGCGAGCACCGCCGGCGCGTGATGGGACATCCAGTGGCGGGCGATCTGGTCGCGTCGGCAGATCCACACGCCCGGCTGCGCCAACGCGTGATCGAGGAACCGCTCAAGAGCGGCGGCACGGGCCGGACGACCGGCCAACCGGCAATGGAGCCCGACCGACATCATCTTCGGCGATGTCGCCCCCTCGCGGTAGAGAAAATCGAACGTATCCCGCAGGTGTTCGAAGAACTGACTGCCCGTATTAAAACCTGGGGCCGAGGCGAAGCGCATGTCGTTGGTGTCAAAGGCATAGGGAACCACCAGCCATGGCTTGCCTCCGACGTCAAGCCAATACGGCAGGTCGTCGTTGTATGCGTCGGAATCGTAAATGAAACGGCCGTCGGCGGCGACCAGTCGGCGCGTCCGCTCGCTGACCCGCCCGGTATACCAGCCGACCGGCTTCTCACCGCTGGCCCGTTCGATGGCGTTGACGGCCCGTTCGATATGGTCGCGTTCCTCCGCCTCGGGAATGCGGCGATAGTCGATCCAACGCCAGCCGTGACAGCACATCTCGTGACCGCCAACGACGGCGTGGCGTCCGACGTCGGGATGCCGTTCGATCGCCATGCCGATAGCGAATACGGTCGTTTTGATCCCGCGCTCGTCGAACAGGCGCATCAACCGCCAATAGCCGGCGCGGCTGCCGTACTCGTAGAAGGATTCAGTCACCAGATCGCGTTCGCCCTGCCTGGCCGTCACCCCGACATTGTCGGAGTTGAGGGCCTCGGAATGGGCATCACCATGAAGGATGCAGTTCTCCGCCCCTTCCTCGTAGTTGACGACGAACTGCAGGGCGATCCGCGCTTCTCCCGGCCATCGCGGGTGGGGAGGAGTCTGGCCATAACCAATCATGTCGCGGGGATAAGTCACAAGCGCTCCTTTTGGTGACGGAAGGGCGGACGCCAGTTCCGTTCAGCTGTCGGCCTTGAAGACATCGAATAGATCCCGGTTCTCGGCGGAATCCTCGATCATGTTGAGTTGGTCTTCCATGTGATCGAAGTGGCGGGTCATAATTGCGGCCGCATCGTCCGGATCGTGGGCGCTGATGGCATTGACCAAGCCTATATGCTCGCCAAAGAAGCAGTCGCCGCGACCGGGGCGGTCATACAATGCAATCGCCAGCGACATCCGCGAAACGACATTACGCAACAGCTCGGAAAGCACCGAATTTCCGGCCAGATCGGCGATCATGAAGTGGAAGGAGCGGGACAGCATGATGGCCTTCTTGCGCTGCCCCGTGGTCCACGCTTCCTGTTCTCGGTCAACGCAGGCCTGAAGGTCCCGGATCTGCCCGGCCGTGGCCGTACGGGCCAAGGCGGCGACCGTCGCCATCTCGATGACCCTTCGCGCCCCCAGGATCTCGTGCGCTTCCCCGATCGACGGTTCGGCGACAAACGCCCCGCGGTGCGGGTAGGTCACGACGATCTTCTCATGGGCCAATCGGTTGAGCGCCTCGCGGACACGCGTTCTCGTCGTTTGCAATGCGTCGGCCAGTTTGTCCTCGCCAAGCTTGGTGCCGGGCAGAAGGCGATGGTCGACGATCGCATGAAAGATGCGTTCGTAGACCGTGTCCGAGGCGTTCGAGGATTCCTCCTCGATCCCGTTGCCGGCACGCCCGGCCGCGCCCAGCGATGGCCGAATCTTCAAAACATTCTGCCGCGACATCTCACCTCCGGAGTACTGGACATAGAGTGATCGGCGACTCAGTGTGCCGTCGAGAATCCGGGATCTGCATACAACACCTCAGCCGAAGGCAGGAGTCCTTTGACGGCATTGACGAAACCTTCCGGCATCGTCGATTCCACCTTGATCTTCTCAAACAGTTTTTCGTGAGGGTGATAGAGCACGACGGTCGACGGCCGGAA
>JAVEYE010000327.1:0-4513 GCA_034003665.1 Rhodospirillales bacterium
AGGGTATGTCCGCGTCCGGCTCCCCACGGATGTGTTGCCCGTAAAGGCTGCGACCTTTCGCCTAGGGCGAAGATTCAGAAGACGAAGTTCATCTCGCGAGAAGTGAGATCCGAGATGTATGTCCTTGAAAAATGAATCTATATTGCAAATTACAAGGCCTGACCCCATACAATTTATAAAATGAGCATAATGTATAGTATATGGTATTCTAGCAATGTGTCGCTGCCATTGGGTTGGAGGCGCGGATCAGGCGGGGGACTTGGCGTTGCGAATGATGCCGAGGAGTTCCTTGAGCTGCTTTTCCGGGGTTTGGGCCGTGAGGCGGGGGAGGCGGTCGCCGGGACGGTAGAAGGACCGGTCGGTGGCGGTCAGGACCACGAGTCTGTCCTTGACGCGGAGGGTGCGCCAGCCATGGCGGCCGGCGACAAGACGCAGCCGGGCGACATCGAGGAGGTGCTTCGCCGGCGGCGGCAACGGACCGCAGCGGTCGACCAGGCCCCGGGCGAATTCGGCGATGGCATCCTCGTCGCCGAGGCGGGAGAGGCGTCGGTAGGCGTCGAGGCGGACGCGTTCGGCGGGCAGGTATTCGGGGGGAATGGCGGCGGCGATCTTGCCGGGCCCGGCGGCATGGGCGAATTCGATGAAATCGAGGTCGAGGTCGACCTCTGGCGGGAGCGGGTTGGGGTTGCCTTGCAGTTCGGCCACGGTGACGCGGAGGATCTGGCAGTAGAGTTCGAAGCCGATGGCGTTGATATGTCCGCTCTGCTCGGCACCAAGGAGGTTGCCGGCGCCGCGGATCTCGAGGTCGCGCAGGGCGAGTTTGAAGCCGGCGCCCAGTTCAGTGTAGCGGCGGATGGCGGCGAGACGCTGGCGGGCGGTGCCGACGATGATGCCGTGTTGCGGCAGGAGCAGGTAGGCGTGGGCCTGACGGGTCCAGCGTCCGACCCGACCGCGCAACTGGTAGAGATCGGCGAGGCCGAAGCGGTCGGCCCGCTCGATGAAGATGGTGTTGGCGTTGGGGATGTCCAGGCCGGATTCGATGATGGTGGTGCAGACGAGGACGTCGAGCTTGCCGTCGAGAAACGCGGCCATGACATCTTCGAGTTCGTTCTCGGGCATCTGGCCGTGGCCGATGCCGATGCGGGCATCGGGGACCAGGACACCGAGGGCGCGGGCGCGCTCGGCGATGGTCTTGACCCGGTTGTGGAGGTAGAAGACCTGGCCGCCGCGGCCGATCTCGCGCTCGATGGCCGTTCGGATGATGCGATCATCTTGTTGGCAGACAATGGTTTCGACCGGGAGCCTGGCCCCGGGTGCGGTCATGATGGTGCTGAGGTCGCGCAGGCCGGTCATGGCCATGTAGAGGGTGCGCGGGATGGGGGTGGCGGTGAGGGTGAGGACATCGACCTCGGCGCGCAGTCGCTTCAGTCGCTCCTTGTGGATGACGCCGAAGCGCTGCTCCTCGTCGACGATGACCAGGCCGAGGTCGGCGAAGCGGACGTCGCCCTGGAGTAGGCGATGGGTGCCGATGACGATATCGAGGCGTTTTTCGCGGACGGCGTGGAGGATGAGTTGTTGCTCGGCGGGGGTGCGGAAGCGGCTGAGCATGTCGACCAGCACTGGATACTCGGCGAACCGTTCGCTGAAACTGTAATAGTGCTGCTGGGCGAGGATGGTGGTGGGGACGAGGACGGCGACCTGCTTGCCGGCGGCGACGGCCTTGAAGGCGGCGCGCATGGCGACCTCGGTCTTGCCGTAGCCGACGTCGCCGCAGAGCAGGCGATCCATCGGGCGGGGCAGGATCATGTCGGTCTTCACCTCGTCGGTGGCGCGCCGCTGGTCGGGGGTCTCGAGGAAGGAGAAGGCGGCCTCGAAGCGTTGCTGCTCAAGGTCGTCGGGAGGGAAGGGGGTGCCGCGGTGCTGGGCGCGAACTGCTTGGAAGCGAAGGAGTTCCATGGCCAGTTCGCGCAGGGCCCGGGCGGCGGCGGTGCGGGTGCGGGCCCAGGTTCTGCCGCCGACCTTGCTGAGCTTGGGCAGGATCCGGCCGGCACCGACATAGCGGCTGATGACATCCGCCTGCCAGATCGGGACGTACAGGGCGATGTCGTCGGCGAACTCCAACTTGAGCATTTCCTGGACGGTGCCGTCCTCGCCTGCGATCTCGTGCAGGCCGCGGTAGATGCCGATGCCATGGAGCAGATGGACGGCATAGTCGCCTTCGTCGAGGTCGGGAAAGGCGTGTTCGCCGGTGTCAGGCAGCCCCGTCGATGCCGCGGGGCGCGGTGGCGGGCGCACCGGCAGGCGCAGATGGTGGGGGGTGGCGGCGAAGATCTCGCGTTCGGTGAGAATGGCCAGCCTGGCCGCGGGCAGGACGATGCCGTGCGGGGTTTCGGCCACGGCGACGGCAATGTGCTTCGCTGGCAGTTCCGCTTCCCGGATCCATGCCGCGAGATGCGCGCAGGCCGCCTCGGAGCGTCCCAGCAGGGCGGTCTCATAGCCGGTGTCGAGCCATTGGCGGATCTGGCCGACGGTCAGTTGGCGGAGCCACTCGCCGTATCCGCTGCCGAGTTCGTCGGGAAGCGTCTTGCCGAGCAGTCCGGCAACGGCGTGGCAGCCCGCCAACTCACCGACAGAGCACTCCGCCGATTCGACCGGATCCAGCAGCCGCAGCACCCGCCTAGGGTCGGCATTGCGGACGAGGCGATCCCATTTCTTCGGCATTTCCTCGCCCTCGAACCGGGCAAGGTGTTCGCGGCAGGACTCCGGAAAGACCAGCGCCAGCGACACCGCACGCCCCGGGAAGCAGTCCAGGAAATCGGTGTCCGCCGCCAGTGTCTCGTCCATCGCGCTGCGGGGAATGATCGTGTATTCTGTCACCTCCCGCACTGACCGTTGGCTTTCCGGGGAGAAGAGGCGCAGGGATTCGATGGCGTCTCCGAAGAACTCGATACGCACCGGCAGGTCATGGGCCGGCGAGAAGATGTCGACAATGCCGCCGCGGCGGGCGAATTCTCCCGGGATGGAGACCTCGTATTCATCGTCGTAGTCGAGGGCCAGCAGCCGCCGCAGCAATTCCTCCGGTGCGATTTTCGCGTTCGTGCCGAGGGTGAACAGGGATTTGGACATGGCGCGGGGGGTTGGGGTCGGCGAGAGCAGGCCGGTTACGCTGGCCACAAACAGGGGATGGTGTCCTTGGGCGGCGGCAAACAGAACCCGGGCCCGGGCGGCCTCCTGCTCGGGCATGAATTTCTGGCCGCTGACCGTCTCGGGTACGAGCAGGGGGGGGGGCAGGGACAGTCCTGCCGCCTCGGCCCACAGGGACAGTCCTTCGGCTGCCTCCTCCGCCTGGCTCAGCAACGGGAACACCGCCACCAGTGGGCCTGGCAGCGCGCTTCCCCCGCGCCACAGCACTGGCATGACCGCCTCGGGTTCGACGTCACGGAAGGCGTTGCCCGTCGGCAGTCCGCTTTGTCCCCATGACGCCAGTCGTTTGCGCCAGGCCATTTTTGTTGCCCTTCGGGACTTGCAATTTCGACTTAAACGGCTATTATGAAAATCTTTTGCAAAGAGGTATCAGTGTTCCCTCACAATATACTCGGGATCCGCCAGCAACTGGAAGCGTAGCATGGCGAAACAGGAAAAAAAATCAGTTCGGCCGCCATCGCCCGCCAAGGCGAAGGGCAATAAACCCGTTTCCGCGGCAAAGAAGCCTGCCGTGAAAACGGCTGCCAAGCCCGTCAAGGCGGCCGAGAAGAAGCCTGCCTCCAAGAAGGCCGCGGCCAAGCCCATCGCGAAGAAATCCGTGCCGGTGGCGGCGAAGAAGCCTGCTCCCAAGAAGGCCTCGGCCAAGCCTGCCGTGAAGAAGCCTGCGCCGGTGGCGGCGAAGAAGCCTGTCTTCAAGAAGGCCCCGGCCAAGCCCATCGCGAAGAAATCCGTGCCGGTGGCGGCGAAGAAGCCTGCCTTCAAGAAGGCCCCGGCCAAGCCTGCCGTGAAGAAGCCTGCCTCCAAGAAGGCCCCGGCCAAGCCTGTCGTGAAGAAGCCTGCGCCAGTGGCGGCGAAGAAGCCTGCGCCCAAGAAGACCCCGGCCAAGCCCGTCGTGAAGAAGCCCGTGCCGGTGGCGAAGAAATCCGCCAAGTCGGTCGCCAATGTTGTTGCCACCAAGAAGAAATCGGTGGCGGTGAAGAAGCCGGTTGCGGCAAAGGTTGTGGCGAAGAACGTTGCGCCGGCCGCAAAAAAGGCCCCGGCGAAGAAAACGACGCCAGTGGCGAAGAAGCCATCATCATCGGCCAAGGCTCCGGCTCCGCCGCCGCAGACCCCGCTCGTGAAGAAGGTCGAGGCGCCGGCTGCGGAAGCGGTCAAGCCGAAGGTTCCAGGCCGCAAGCCCCCGCCGGTTGCCCCTCGTCCCCGTCCCTCGCTCAAGCCGCCGATGAAGTCGACTCCGCCCGGCGTCAAGAAGCCGAAGCGGGCCAGCGACAAGGACAAGGAGGACGACGAGGACGCCGAATTCAACGAG
>JAVEYE010000328.1:0-4506 GCA_034003665.1 Rhodospirillales bacterium
TCGCACCGGCGACATCGGCGGCGATGTCGATGTGGGCGCCCTCATAGCACGTCTCGATCAGGAGCCGCAGGAACTCGGCGTACTCGGAGTCATCCTCGACCAGGAGGAAGCTCAGCTTTTCGGGGATGTCCGACATGATGCCTCCTGTTAGACGACACTGGGTTTTGTATGGCGAGGAGGCCGGGAAATAACGGGATGGGGCGGGACATATCGAAACGAAAGCGGCGGAATCCTGGGGCGCGGCACCCGTTCGGCGGCGGCAATGGCGATCGCACCAGGCGGTAAGGCAGGCGTCAAAAAATCGGCCGCCGGCGCAGCGGAAACGTCATTCAGTTTTGAACCAAAACCAAATGTCGCGGCAGTCTAAATGAGGCGGCCGATCCAGCGGACGCGGCCGGCGACCCGGAGCTGGGGCGTGTCGGCCGGGGCGATGGTCTGCTCGCGATAGGTGACGTTGTCGCTCTTGATGGAGAGGCCGCCGTCGAAAAAGCGCTGGACGCGCTTGACCACCAGCTCGTCGCCCATGCCCAAGATATAGATGGCGTCGTCCATGATGCGGTCGATGCCGCGGTCGATCAGCAGGAGGTCGCCGGCGCGGATCGCCGGCTCCATCGAATCACCGACGGCATTGATGAGCGCCAGGTTGCCCGGCTCGGCGCGCAGCACGCGGCGCACAAAATCCTCGCGGAACGCCATGTAATCAACAACGTGCTCATGGCCGTTGAGCACCCCATGGCCGGCCGATGCCTCGACGTTATAGCGGGGCACCATCACAAAGCCTTCGGCAAGTGGGGCGGGCACCGTCGGCTTTCCTGCCTGAATCCGTACCGGCCCCTCACCCCTCGCCAACCAATCCAGCGGCACGCCCATGGCTGCAGCGATTTGCGCTGCCTTATCTAGGCCGGGGATCGACCCGGACAGATATTGCCTGACCGAACCCTCCTTAAGTCCGCATTTTAATGCGAACGCGCTGACGCTATCCTGGCCGATCAGTTGCTTCAGCCGATCGGAAAACGAGCTGTCGATCATGGACATGGATCTGGGATTGTGGCGTCCCACTTCCGAGAAGCCATCCCACTTCCGCCCAGCGCTTTGAAAAATATAGATATTATCGAGGCCCTCCCTCCTTATGCGAGCGTTCGTACTGGGATGCGCTTCGCTTCGCACTATGATGTTGATCGACTCGTATAATTATGCGATGTTTATCCCGTTGGTGAATTTTGACCCCCGACAAAAGCCGACCCCCATGGATCGGCCCGGAAAAGAGCAAAGGGATGACCCCAAGGACGGCCGACAAGAACCCGATCGAGATCCGGTACCTGCTCAACCAGGCCGGCCTCACCTTCGCCGACGTAGACCGCATGGCCGGTCTCAAGCCCGGCATGGCGAGAGCGGCGGCCCGCTGTCCCCATCGCGCCGGCGAGTGCGCCATCGCGAACGCCATCGGGGTCGATCCAACCGAACTGTGGCCGACGCGCTACCGCGCAGACGGCCGGCGGCTCAAGCCTCAACCCGCCGCGAATTATCGCACGCCACCCCGATTCCCGAAACGTCAAAAAGGAAGGCCGGCATGAACAGCAGATTCACCCTCCGCCGGGTGATCGAGCGGATTGTCCTCGGGCTGATCGCCGACGGCGCCTTCGACCAAGCGCTGCAGGCGCGCCTTGGTGCCATGGATGATCCCAGGTCTGAGAGCAATCAGCTCAGTCGGCACCGCCAGGTTGTCCGCCGCTTGGCCCTCCACCTCCGCGCCGCGCGAGAGCATTCCGCATCACCTCAAGGGAATTTGTGATGTCTATCGCTTCCCTGAAGTTGGAAAAGCTTTCCGTGAACTCGGAAAGGAGATCGGCGACGGCCTCGAAGGGCTCGGCCGCACCTTCGCCTTTCACCACCGTCGCGAAGTCGGCCATTCCCTGCAGGCGCTCTGTCATCTCCTCACGGGTGACGACGCCCTTGTCGATCAGCGTTCCCGCCAGGCAGACGAACATCATCGTGTGCCCCATCATGATGCTGTCGGCTTCATCCATCCATCGCGCGTCAGGCATTCCTTCCCTCCTCGGTCGTGTGACAGCTCCGAGTGTAGGGGAAGCGGGGCGGGCCGTCACCCGCATCCCCCGGGCCCGCCCCGCTGCCTTTCTTTCCCGTTCCCTCCACGACCTCGGCGGCGCGTCCTTCGGGGCGCCCGCCTCTTTTTTCGGAGCCCCTACATGAAGCTTGTCGAAACCCGCCCGGTGCCGATCCTCAACATCGATTTCGGCGATCGCCTGCGGCAGGCCAGCCCAGAACACGTCGAGGTGATCGCCGCGTCCATGGCCGACGGCGGCCAGGAGCAGGCGATCATGGTCTGCCAGCACGGCCGCGGCCTGCGCTTGGTCGCCGGCCTGCATCGCACTCTGGCGGCCAAGATGCTGGGCTGGGCCCAGATCCGCGCTGACGTCTGGGAGACGGAGACAGACCAGCCCGAGTTGGAGATCCGCCTCGCCGAGATCGACGAGAACTTGGTTCGTCACGAACTCAACCCGCTGGACCGCGCCGTCTTCCTGGCCGAGCGTAAGCGGGTTTACCAGGACCTCCACCCCGAGACGAAGCCCGGCGGCGATCGGCGCAGTCGGAAAAATCAAAAGCTAAATGTTAGCCTTTGGTCCTTCTCCAAGGAAACCGCGAAGCGGACCGGCCTTTCCAACGCAACGATCAAGCGCGCTACCGCAATCGCCTCCCGGCTCGCCCCCGACGTCCGAGCCCGCCTGACCGGCACCCGGCTGTCGACTAAGGAAGGCGAGATCCACCGCCTGTCGAAGTACGACGCCAAGACGCAGCGCCGCATCGTCGAGATGATGCTCGACGCCGCCGCGCCCGAGAAGACCGTCGAGGCGGCGGCCCGACGCATCCGGGGCGACGCCGAGCCCGACCCCGTGATCGCCGCCTACGGCTCGCTGCTCCGGCTGTGGAACAAGGCGCCGTCGGAAGCCCGTGAGCAGTTCATCCAGTTCCTGAAGGGCACCGGGACGGTGAGGTAGCCATGGCCACCGACCGCCGCACGCTCAACCTGTTCGACTGGCAGCCGCCGGTCGTGGCCCACAAGCCCGAGGCGGTGCGCGCCAACAGCTTCCGGGCCAAGCTGGCGAAGGCGGTTTCGACCACGCTCAAGGAGTGCGGGCGCACCCGCGCCCAGGTGGCGGAGGCGATGTCCCGAATGCTGGAGACCGAGATCAGCGAGCACGTGCTCAACGCGGCGGCCAGCGAGAGCCGCGAAGACCACCTGTTGAACCCCGAGCGGCTGTGGGCGCTCTGTACGGTTACCGGGGATTTCCGCCCGATCGCGGTGCTGCTCGACCGCTCCGACAAGGTGCTGATCGACAAGCGATGGCTGGGCGCGGTCCGCGAAGCAATCCTGACGGCCGAAAGAGAGCGGTTGGAAGTCGGCATCAAAGCCGCCCGGCGCGAGTGGAGGGGTGCATGAAACAGTGGATGACGGCGGCCGAACTTGCGGCGCTGGGCCTCCCAGGCCTGCCCGCGACAAAGCGGAACGTCAATGAAGCTGCAAAACGTCATGATTGGCCCTACCGTCCCCGTTCTGGTCGCGGCGGCGGTGTCGAATACGACACCACGCGACTGCCGATGCCGGCGCGGCTCGCCCTAGCCGCCATGGAGGCCAAGGAAAAGGCCGCGCAGATCCAAGTGGGCAACATACCCACTCCCGTCGAGGTCGCCGGCGACGAGGCCCCAGCGACCGAAGTGGCCGTGCTGCGCCGCGACGCCCGGCTGGTCATCACCGGCCTTTTCCGTGACTTCCTGGCGCGTTCGCGCTTGGCGCCGACCCTGGCACGCCAGATCTTTTGCGACCTCTACAACATGGCCGGCGAAACCGTCGTCGACGGCGAGGGAAACCACGTCGCCCGCGAGGGCGCGTATCTGGTTGCCGTGCCGGCATGGGTGCGCAAGATCAAACCCAGCGTCTCCCCCAACTCCATCCGCAACTGGCAGATCCTGGCCGAGGAAGGCCGGGCCGGCCGGCTCGCCGGCGCCTACAAGGGGCGCCCCAAGGGCGGCACCCTGGGCCAGGCCAACGGCGGGGAGGTCGCGACCTTCATCGGCGCCGTACTCCTGCACGCGCCGCACCTCAGCGCCGAGGCGATCCGCGACCAGGTGCGCGAGCGGTTCGGCGACCAGGTAGACGTGGCGGTCGAATCGACCGGCGAAGTGCGCACCGTCGAGATGCCGCCGGTCCGCACCTTTCAGCGCTTCGTGGCCGCATGGAAGAATGAGAACGCCGCCCTCCTCAAGCGCGAGACGGATCCCGACGGCTTCAAGAACACCATGCGGATCTCGGGCCGCAACATGAACGGCTGGGTGACCAGCCCGAACATGCTTTGGGAGATCGACGCCAGCCCGGCCGACGCGCTGCTGACCGACGGCCGCCATTCCGTCTACGTGGTGGTCGACATCTACACCCGCCGGATGATCGTCCTGGTCACCCGCACACCGCGCACCGAGGCGGTCCTGGGC
>JAVEYE010000329.1:0-4503 GCA_034003665.1 Rhodospirillales bacterium
AGCCAAACACGGCACCCCCGCCATAAGCAGGGGTGCCGGCTTTCAGATCCAAGCAGATTACATCAAGTTCTTCTCTTTGAAGTACTTGACGGCACCCGGATGCAGCGGGGCCGAGAGGGCGTTCTTGGTCATGTCCTTGGGGTCGAGATTCGCAAAGGCCGGATGCAACGACCTGAAGTCGTCGAGGTTCTCGAAGACCGCACGGACCACTTCGTAGACGATGTCCTCGGAAACGTCGGCGCTGGTCACCAGCGTCGCCATCGGGCCAAACGTCGTCACGTCTTCCGCGCTGGTCTTGTAGGTGCCTTTGGGAATGGTCGTGAAGGCGTAATAGGGCGTCTCGGCCACCAGTTTCTTAACCGGATCGTCATTGAGGTTGATGATCCGGGCGTCGCAGCCGTCCGTGGCAACGGCAACGCCGGCGTTCGGAACGCCGACCGTGTAGCCGAAGGCGTCGATCTTGCCGTCGCACAGCGCGTTGCCCTGCTCGGTCGAGGTCAATTCGGTGGCGATGGCAAAGTCTTTGGTGGTCATATTGAAGATCTTCAACAGAACCTCGGTGGTGCCGCGCTGGCCCGACCCGGGGTTGCCGATGTTGAATTTCTTGCCCTTGAGCGTTGCAAAGGACGTGATGTCCGGGGCGTCCTTCGAAACGATGATCTGGTAAGGCTCGGGATAAATCGAAAACACCGAGCGCAGTTTCGGGAACGGCTTTACCTTGTCGGGCGCGTCCCCCTTGTAGGAATGGTACTGCCAGTCGGACTGGGCGACGCCGAATTCAAGCTCGCCGGCCGCGATCTGGCCGATGTTGTAGGTCGAACCGCCGGTCGATGGCGCCGAGCAGCGGATGCCGTGCTTGCGGCCCTGCGACGCTCCTTCCGCCGCTTCCTTGTGGACCATGCGGCAAATGGCGTTGCCCGCGACGAAGTAGACGCCCGTCGGGCCGCCGGTGCCGATGGCGATGAACGATTTCTGGGCCGCCGCCTCGCCCGGTTGCATGGCGACGGTCAGTGCCACCGTGCCCAGAGCCAAGGCCATCGTCGAGAAAGTCGTCTTCTGCATGATCTTCTGTCTCCCCTGGTTGATAAATCGGAAGCGACTCGACACCACGGGACACATCCACGGGTCCCGCCACGATCTCTGACGGAAACCACCGAAGCCCCCTGTTGCCGGTCACGAAACCACCGGATGAAAGAGCCACCTTCCCTCAGCTCTTTTCTTTCCCGCTGGTTCCGGTTCCAGCCGCCGGCGAAGTTTCCACCGGCGCAGGAACCCGAACAAACCTCCCGGGAATGGCCCAAAGCCGGAACACCCCAAGATGACGCACTATAGCGTCCTTTGACGAAAAGGTACAACGCCCCGCTGGGCACAGGCCGGAATCAGTCGCTTTCCGGTCTTTGGGTGTCGAAATCCGCCCCGTATGTGGTATAGACGGCGGCATCGGCGCCGATGCCGGGGCGGGCCTAACGGCAACTGATGGACGACAAATGGATCTCAAGGACCATATCGCTTCGATTCCCGATTTCCCGAAACCGGGGATAAACTTCTACGACATATCGCCGCTGCTGTCCCATGCCGAGGCCTGGAGCGTCGCCATGAGCCGCATGGCCAAGGCGGTCGGGCGTCACAGTCCCGACATCCTGGCCGGCATCGAATCGCGTGGCTTCCTGGTGGCCGCACCATTGGCCCTCAAACTGGGCTGCGGCTTCGTGATGGTCCGCAAGAAGGGCAAGCTGCCCGGCAAGACCATCCCTTACGAATACGCCCTCGAGTACGGTTCCGACATCATCGAGATCCAGGAGAACGCCGTGCAGCCCGGCCAGCGCGTGGTCATTCTCGATGATCTGCTGGCGACCGGCGGCACGCTCGCCGCATCGGTCGGGCTGTTTCGCCGAATTGGCGCCGAGGTTACCGGCGCCGCCTGCATCATCGAACTCACCTTTCTCAATGGCCGCTCGAAGCTCGACGTCCCCGTCGAGGTCCTCATGTCCTACGACGCGTGAGTCGTTTGATCGAGGGTTCGGATCGCATGATCCGCCACCTTGCGCATCACGGTCGGCAGAGCGTGCGCATGGAAGTCCGCCGGGCGGCACCATAGGCCTTCGGCAATGCCGGGGGCGAGATCGATTGCCGCCAGAACGATCAGTTCCAATTCAAAATGCGTAAAGACATGATGCACCCGGCCCGGTAACGGCTGCCATCGACCGGGTGCCGGCGCCAGGGCCCGCGCCTCGTCTTCCGTCCACCGATGGTCCCGCCACTCTGTGCCCGGCACCTCGGTCATGCCACCCAACAACCCGCGTTCCGGCCGGCGACGCAGCAGAACGGCGCCGTTCGTGTCGGCGGCCCAAAAAGCGACCCCGTGGCGCAGCGGCCTCGTCTTGCGCCGGCCCCGGCGCGGCAGGTCGTCGGCAAGGCCGCTCCGCACGGCCAGACAATCCTTCGCCCAGGGACAGGCCGGACAGATCGGGCTGCGCGGCCGGCAAACCGCCGCGCCAAGGTCCATCACCGCCTGCCAGAAGTCGCCGGGACGGGCCGCGGGAATCAACCCTTTGGCAAGCACGGCGACCTCGCGTTTCGCATTCAGACGCTCGCCGGCCAAGGCGAACAGGCGGATCAGCACCCGCTCCACGTTGCCGTCAACCGGCGCTGCCGGGCGGTCGAAAGCAATGGCGGATATGGCCGCGGCCGTGTAGGTGCCGATCCCCGGCAATGCGCGCAACGCCACCTCGCTTTCGGGAAATCGACCGCCGTGGTCGCCGGCGATCAACCCGGCACACTTGTGCAGGTTACGCGCCCGGGCGTAGTAGCCCAGCCCTTGCCAGGCATGCAGCACCGCCTGCAGATCGGCCCGCGCCAGATCGTCGATCGTCGGCCAACGGGCGATGAACGCGCGAAAATAGGGTTCGACGGTCGCCACCGTGGTCTGCTGCAGCATGATTTCGCTGAGCCAGACGTGATAGGGATTCGGTCGTTCGCCGGGCCGGGCCCGCCACGGTAGGTCGCGGCGGTTGCGGTCGTACCAAACCAGCAGCCGCCGCGCCAGGGCCGCCGGCGACGAGGCGGCATCCCCGGGTTGCGCGGAGTCCAAGGTGGCGGCGCGAAACTGTTTCATAATGGTTCCGACGCTATCATATTGGTCCCTATGGCAACCCGTTCAAACGAATCCGCCGGCAGCCCCCCCTCCGTCCGACGAACGGGCCGCGTCAAGGCGCTGGCCAGTGCCGTCGACGGTGTCACCCGGCCCATTTTCGGCAAACGCGGATTGGCTGACGGCGCCGTCGTCCACCACTGGCGGACCATCGTCGGAGAGCGGTTCGCCGCCCTCAGCGCGCCAGAGAAGCTGGTGTTCCCCACCGGCGACCGACACGGCGGCATCCTGCACCTGCGGGTCGCCGGCGGCGGCATCGCCACCCAGTTGCAACATCTGGAACCGATTCTGGTCGAACGCATCAACAGCTACTTCGGTTATCGGGCGGTGGCGCGTCTGCATCTTAAGCAGGGGCCGGCAGCCGCCCCCGAAGCCAATCCGGCCACCGAACCGCCGCCCCTTGACTCCACCCAGGAAGCCGAACTTGCCGCCCGCCTCGACATGGTCGAGGACGACGAACTCCGAACCGTCCTTCAGGCCCTTGGCCGCTCGGTCCTTGCGCGGACCCGCCAACGGACAGGCGGTGGATAAAAGTCGGCTTGTAGAGGTGCCTGCAATTCTATAGTCTTCCACATCTTGTATACGGGAGGGATAAATTGCCACGCTTACTACTATCTATAGCATTGGCATTCATGACATGGGTGGCTGGCGGCAGCGCTTTCGCGGCCGATACCGATGGACTTCTGCCCGAGATGGCGCTGGGATCGGCCGACGCGCCGGTGACGATCCACGAGTACTCGTCGCTGACCTGCGGCCATTGCGCCAATTTTCACCGCGAAACCCTTCCCGAAATCAAGAAAGCGTATATCGACACCGGCAAGGTCCGTTTTGTGTTCCGGGACTTCCCGCTCGACAATCTTGCCTTTGCGGCGGCGCTGTTGCCGCATTGCGCGGGACCGCAACGGTATTTCGGCTTCCTCGAAGTCCTGTTCCGTACCCAGGAAAACTGGGCGGGTAGCAAGGATCCCCTGAGCGAACTGAAAAAGGTGGCCCGTCTTGGCGGCATGTCGGCCGACGATTTCGATGCGTGCCTGAACAACCAAGCCCTTTTTGTCGCCATCCGTGACCGCGCCACGGCCGATAGCAAGACCTACGACATCGAGGCGACGCCAACCTTCCGGATCGGTGACGACCTACTCGTCGGCGGTCAAGGGTACGAGGTCTTCAGAGAAGCCATCGAAAACGCCCTGAAGGCTGCGCAGTAGGAGCGGGACGAACGCCGGTGCGTTTCACCAGACTTCGCCTTTCCGGGTTCAAATCGTTCGTCGACCCGACCGAGTTGATCATCGACCGGGGCCTTACCGGAATCGTCGGTCCCAACGGCTGCGGCAAGTCGAACCTGGTCGAGGCCC
>JAVEYE010000330.1:0-4488 GCA_034003665.1 Rhodospirillales bacterium
AGGATATCGCCGAACAGGTTGCTGCCGACCACCACGTCGAACCAGTGCGGGTTGCGCACGAACTGGGCGGTCAGGATGTCGATGTGGAACTGGTCGACCTGGATGTCGGGATACTGCTTGGACATCTCGCGCACCTGCTCGTCCCAGAAGGGCATGGTGATCGAGATGCCGTTCGACTTGGTGGCGCTGGTCAGGTGCTTGCGCGGCCGCTTCCGGGCCAGTTCGAAGGCGTACTTGAGGATGCGGTTGACACCCTTCTTGGTGAACACCGTTTCCTGGATGGCGATCTCGTCGTCGGTGCCGACGTACATCCGGCCGCCCGCATTGGAGTATTCGCCCTCGTTGTTCTCGCGCACAACGTAATAGTCGATGTCACCCGGCTTGCGGTCGGCCAGCGGGCAGGGAACGCCCTCGAACAGGCGGACCGGGCGCAGGTTGACGTACTGGCGGAAATCACGACGGATCGGGATCAGCAGTCCCCACAGCGAGACATGGTCGGGAACGCCAGGGAAGCCGACGGCGCCCAAGAAGACGGCGTCGTGGTTGCGAATGCGATCAAGGCCGTCTTCCGGCATCATGCGGCCCGTCTTGGCGAAGGTTTCGCAGCTCCAGTCGAAGTGGTCCCACTGGAATTGGATGCCGAACTTGGCTCCCACCGCATCCAGCACGCGGATCCCCTCGGGCATCACCTCCTTGCCGATCCCGTCGCCCGGAATGACCGCGATCTTGTAATCCTTCACTTCACTCTCCTCGGTAGGGGGTGCCGATGCTCGACCGCTTCGACCATGCATCGCTCGGGAAAAGCATTCATTGATCGACGGGGCTGCCATCCAGATGCCGCCGCATCGATACGGCGCGGGTGATCGGCGGCCGGATCTGCTCGGCATTGTCGCGAAGGCCGACGCCGAGACCGACTGCCGACGGCCGGAGGAGGAATCCCCTGTCGACCGTCAGGTCGCCGTCGACAATATCGTGCCCCAACAACTCCGGCGTGCTCTTCAGCACATAGCCGTCATAGCCGGTGGGGAACTCCTGAATCCATACGTTCGAACGGCTGAATCCGATTGCCGCGCATGCGGCCACGCCGATCGGCGATATGGGGTTGTGCGGTGCGATCTGAACGTCATTCGCCTCGGCAATCGAAGCGATCTTCATGGCGCCCGTGATGCCGCCGCAAATTCCCACGGAGACGCGGGCAAAGGACAGGGCTCGGCGCTCGATCGCCATCTGGAACTGCTGAACGGTGGAGTAGCGTTCGCCGGTAGCAATGGGCACCGGTGACTTGCGCGCCACATCCGCCATCGCATCGATGTTGTCCGGCCTGATCGGGTCTTCCAGCCATGCCGGAGAAAACTCGGCCACCGACTGAGCGAACGGAACCGCCTCGGCAGGAGTGAGCCGCCGATGCAGTTCCAGAAGCAGATCGCAGTCCGACCCCACCGCCTCCCGGCACCGTTTCACGGTTTTCGTCCCGTTCTCGATCATCCTACCGTGGGTGAAGAAATGGGGCTGGCTTTCGGGTTCATCGAGAAAGGGATTGAGATGACCGACGGCCGTGAACCCCTCCTCAGCCTTTTCTGCGGCGAAGTTCACAACATCGTCGAGCGCGCTCGCATATACGTGGGCGTAGAGGCGCAGCTTGTCCCTGACGGCCCCCCCGAGGAGATCGTGCAGCGGGGCGTTGTAGGATTTGGCCTTGATGTCCCATAGTGCCATATCGACGGCGGATATGGCGCCGCCGATGGCGGCCCCGGCGAAGTGAGCGAAGCGGTGCATCATCTGCCAGTGCCACTCGATGCGGCGGGGATCCTGGCCGATGAGATAGTCGCAATACTTGGACAAGGCGGCCTCGGACGCTTCGAGGTGTCCCCAGGCCCCGCTTTCGCCAAAACCGACAATGTCCGCGTCGGTGATGATCTCGACGAACAGGAACTGGCCGATGCGGCGCGGCCGCGCTCGTTCGATCCTCATTCATGGTCTCCGACTGAGCCTGCGACGAGCACCTCGGCTGCGACCGGAAAGCCGTAAAGCTCGGCCGGATTGTCAACCAGAATCCGGTGCCGGGTCGCCTCACTGTCAACCCACTCGACGAGAAGGTCGAGAAGGTCGGCTTCGTCGGGATGACCGGGCTGGCCCGGATGGGGCCAGTTTGAGGCCCAGACCATCCGTTCGGGAAAGCGCCGCGCCAGTTCACGGGCCAGGACCCCGACGTCACTGAAGCGTGGCGGCCCGGACCGCGAATTGACGTAGGGGGCCGAGAGCTTGACCCAGAAGCGCCCGGTCTCCAGCAGCTGCAGCAGGGCGATGAAACTCGGATGGTCGATCTCGACTGGGTCCATGAAGCGCCCGACGTGATCAATGACGACCGGCACGGGCAGGCTGTGCAGCAGGGAAATCCGGTCCGGCAGATCTCGCCCGTTCAGGTGCAGTTCGATGTGCCAGCCGTACCTGGCAACCCGGTCGGCCACCGGCGCCATTGCCTCCCATGGCACAGCGCCTCCCGAAACCATGAAGAAGCGCGTACCGCGGGCGCCCAGCGCCGTCAGCCGCCGCAGTTCGTCGTCCGTCACGCTGTCGTCGACGACGACCACCAGGCAAGCGTCGTCTCCGAAACACGCCGCGGCTTCGGCCTGACAGGCATTGTCGAGGCCGTAGGTGGTCGGCTGCACGACGACCACCCGTGTCGTGCCGAGGCGCCTCTGGATGGCTCGGTAGTCATCGACCCAGACATCCGGTGGCGTCGCCTTGGTCGCCGTCGCCGCCTCGGGGAACCGCCGATCGAAGAAATGGACATGCGTGTCGCAGGCGTTGCGCGGCACGACGAGACGCGGCCGCCGCTCGCGCAGGGTGTCGGCAGAGGCATCGAAAGTCATGCCGCAACTCCCGGCGCCCGATCCCGGCGAAGCAGGATCCACTGGCTGGCGAGGACGAGGAGCAGCAGAGCAGCGCCAACGATGTCGGTACGCCATTCCGGAGAGATCATCAGGAAGGCGACAGCCAGCAAGGCACACCTTTGCCAAGCGCTGGTTCGTGTCAGCAGGAAGCCGTGAAGGGCCGCCGCCAAGCAGGTCGCCCCGACGGTGGCGGTGACGACGGCACGAGCGACGATGTCCCAGGGGCCGATCATCAGAAGGGCCGGGCCCAGCGCGAACATGAAGGGGATGATGTAGCCGGTGGCGCCCAGCTTGACGGCGGCCCAGGAGCCGTCCCACAGGCCCGCCCGCGAAATGCCGTTGGCGGCATAGACGGCGATGGCGACCGGCGGCGTGATCCCCGAAAGGATTGCGAAATAGAAGGCGAACAGATGCGCTGCCGGCACCGCGATCCCCAGCTTGACCAGGGCGGGAACGATCAAGGCGACCTGGACGATGTAGGCCGGCGCCGTCGGTATGCCCATGCCGACCACGATGCCTGCCAGGGAGGCGAGGAACAGCGCTAGAGCCTTTAGCGATCATACTGGGTCATATCCGGCAGCCTTGAAGTAGTTGAGGCATTCGTCGGGATGGTAGAGGTCGCAGATTTGGCCGATGGCCTGCCAGAGGTCTGTTATGGTTCGGACGGCGCGCTTTCGGAGATGAGCTTTCAGTTTGGCGAAGGCCATCTCGATGGGGTTGAGATCCGGCGAGTAGGGCGGCAGGAACAGGATCCAGGCACCGCGCGCCCGGATGAGACGTTCTGCCTTGGGACTTTTGTGGGCGGCCAAGTTGTCGGCAATGACCACGTCGCCCGCGGCGAGGAGGGGTGCGAGCTGAGTTTCCACGTAGCACTCGAAGATCTTGCGGTTCATTGGGCGGTCGATGATGAAGGGGGCGACCAGGCCGTCCCGGCGCAGGCCGGCGATGAGGGTTTCGGTTTTCCAATGGCCGAAGGGAGCGGCGGCCCGGAGCCGTTGGCCCTTCGGGGCTCGGCCGCGCAGCCGGGTCATCTTGGTGGTGGTGCCGGTTTCGTCGAGGAACACCAGGCGGTGGATCTCGCGGCGCATGATCGGCTGACGCCCGACAATCCATTCCTCCCGTTGCTGCCGGACGTCAGGCCGGTTCCGCTCGGCGGCGACCAGCGTTTTTTTTATAGGTGAGACCCTGCGCCCTCAGAAACCGCGATAGGTTCGAGGGATGGATCGTAACCCCCCGCGCCGTCAACTCGGCAGCCAGTTCCGACAAGCTGATGTCGGGGACCTCCTCCACCCGCCGCAGAACATAGGCCCCTTCGCCTTTCAGCTTGCCCCGCCGATCCCCGCCTTGCCGGCGCGGCGCCAGCCCACCGGTCGCCAGATACTGCGCCACATAGCGGATCGCCGAACTCGCCCCAATGCCAAAAACACGGGCCGCCTGGCGCCGCGAGTGACCTGCCAAAACATACCGCGCAACGCGCTCTCGCAAATCAACAGATAGCGGTCTCGTCATCGTGATCCACCTCCCTTCGTAGGGAATCACGTTCCGAGCCGTTTGGGAATCCTCTTCGATTCCGTCAGGTCGCATAACGCTCTAG
>JAVEYE010000331.1:0-4459 GCA_034003665.1 Rhodospirillales bacterium
GTCCGACACGCGAGCCGACCCTCCTTCAGCACGCGAAACGCCGCGTTCTCGATGCGAGTCTGCTCGATGAGACCTGATGCGTCATACCGCCCCGCCCCGATCGCGCACTCGGAAAGCGAGCCTCCGGCCAGTTGAACGATGTTCGTGCCGGCGCTGAACGTGCAGCGCCGGAACTGCGGGCCGGCGGTTCCGCCCGAGACGTGCGTGTTCTCGAAGACATCGGAGGACAGGCGGGCGACGTAGTTGGCGTCGGCCATGGTGGCGTGCTGGCGCGAGAACGACACGGACGAGTTGACGAATCGGTTGCCGTGGGTGTGGACATCCGTCTGCGAGCTGATCGTGACCTTGGACCGGAACGCCCCGCCGGCGGCGTCGAAGGTGTTTCCAACGAGCGAATAGTGCTGGCTCCTGCCGTAGAAAAGACTTTCGCCGCGGAAGACGTTGTTTCTGAAGACCAAACCGATTCCGGCGCAGGTGATCACGTTCATCCTGGATTCGAAGACGTTGTCCTCGACCAGATCCCCCTGCATGTACTCCCAGCCGTCCTCCCAGTCGATGTCAGACCCGGGCATCCGTCCGCCGTTGCGGCGGAAGACGTTGCCCTTGATCAGCCACCTCTGGCCTCCGCATGCGGCGAATCCGGTGGAGAAGTTGTCCTCGATCACGCAGTCGATCATGTAGTTGTGCGTCGGAAACGCCCGGTTCTCGACGAAGGCGACGGCGCCGTGGAAATCCGCCGTGCCCGTTTGCGGCACTGCGGCATTGTAGAACGCGAAGTGGACGAACGCGGCGCCTTCGGGCAGCGCATAGCGCCGGTAGCGCAGAAGCCCTTGCGCGGAGGCAACGAGCCGCATGTCCGTGTCGAAATACCAGACGTCGTAGATCCGGCTGTTCATGTGCGGGTAGCCCATGTAGCCGAGCGGCAGCCCGACGACGTAGTAGGGCGTGGTCAGCCCGGCCACGTCGAGCGGCTTCACCGTGCGGATCTGCGCCACCGAGGAAACCGGCATTCCGTCCCTGTCGAACCCGCCCGGTTCCAGGTTGCCGATGCCGATCGTGCGATGCGTGAAGCGCTGGACGCCGCTGGCCTTGCTCCCAAGACCGCTGCCGATGTTGAATCCCACAGACTTGCGCACGACCAGATTGCTGATGCCGTTGTTCCGGCCTTCGTCGAATTCGATCGTCATGGATCCTTCGGTATGCGGAGTCGAGGCCCACTTCTGAAAGAACTCGGCCTTCCGGTCGCGCTCGCCAGTGATGGTGCCGTTGACGATCGAGGCGTTCTCGAGCACGCGGCCCGCCTCCGGCCTCTCGGCGAAGAGGAACGCGATGTAGTTCGTATGCGCATTCGGGCGCAGGAGGATCTCGGAGCCGTTGAGATCGAGCTGCACGTTGCTGATCATGCGGATCGTGTCCTTGGGCTCGATGGTCAGCGTCTTCCCCTTCTCCATCAGCACGCGACCGAAGCCGTTGGTCGAGGCAAAAAGCAGCGCGCACTGGATCGCGGCGCTGTTCCCCTTGGCCACCGCCTCGGTGGCGACGTCGTAGACGATTCCGAAGCGCGCGGGCTCCAGGTCGAGCGTCTTCACGGGCGCAAGCGCCGCCTTCGGGACGACCTGGTAGTCCACGCTCGCGCGGTGGCGGCCGTCCAAGGTGGACACGGTGATCGTCGCGCGTCCCGGTCGGACGGCCTCGACGATCTTCGCCTCGTCCAGAACCGCCATGACCGAAGGATCGGAAGTGCCGAGCGTGAACGGATTGGATCCGATGACATGATAGGGAAGCACATGCGCGATGATCCTCTCGACGGTTCCAACTTCGACCGTTCCGCCCTCGTTGGCGATCAGGATGCCGGTGGAGGGCTGGCCGCCTGATGGAACGCCCGCCTGCAGCGGCTCCGCCTCGCCCAGGACCTCCACGACGGCGGTCTTCACGATCTCCCCGTCGAGCATCACCGAAAGCATGCTCCTCCCCTCGTGGACGCCGAGGAGGTTTCCTTCCGCATCGACGGTGAAGAATCCCGCGTTGCCGCTTTCGTAGCGATAGGTCTTTCCTCCCGCCGCTCGCGGCTGGACGTCAACCTTCAGCCGCTGGCGGATCTGGAGCGGAATCGTCCCGTTCTTCATCCCCGCCGCGGCGATTTCAACTCCGACCGCCGCCTCAAGCTCCGCGCGCGGCAGCGGGAAGCTGTCGGCTCCGCTCGCCGCATCGGCGTCGATCAACGCCTGGTCCAGGAACTTCTTCGCATTCGGCGGCGTCAGCTCGGCCCGAGGAACCGAGGGCGCCTTGGGCGACGCCCTCTTCTCCTCAAGGACGAGGTCGAGGAGCGTCCCGGCGACGTCGTCGCCCAGATAGCTGCGGCGCGCGGCAAGGAAGACGTTCGCGCCGGCTCGGGCGGCGGCCTCCGCGGCGGCGACCGCTCCGGCCGTGCCACCGACGACCACGACGTCCACCTCGTGGATGACGGGGATCTCCGCCGACTGGGATGGCGGTACGGCGCCCAGAAGGCAGGCCGTCACAAGCTTTGCCGTTAGCTTTGTCGTGAACATTGTCGATCGATTTCCGCGCGGACTAGCGAATGACGACCAAGGTCGTCAAATGCAGGGGCTTCAGCGAGACATTGTCGAAGTAGCCGTGCAGAAGCTCCGTATCCTCGACGCCGAGGGACAGGCCCGCGTATACGTGCGATTCGCTCGAACCGACCATGCTGACATGCTCCTGAGTCCAGTTGACGCCGTCGGCAGAATACGATGCCGTCGTCTCGTAGCCCTCGGCCTTGCGCTCCCGCCTCAGCTTCAGGTACATCGGAATGTTGCGGGAGTAGACAACCGCCGTCTCGGTGAAGCCTCCCGCGACCGACAGGTCGGGCTTGTACATGACGCGGGTGTTATTGGCGTTGTCGTTGTCGTGCACAATCCCGTAGGAGAATCCCTCATTGCCAGCGAGGGAGCTGCGGACGACGAGGCCCATGCGTTCCTTCCAGGTCCCGCCGTAGCGGCTCCGGTTGGAATAGGATGCCACGCGCGCCGTGAGTTCAAACGCACCCTCGACGGGCTGGCATGCGAATTGATGGCGCTGGATGCCTTCGAGGCCGGCGGCGTAGACCCAAAACCGTCCAGGGACCTCGCCATCCACGTATCCATAGCCCGGCAAGGACACTGTGTCAATGTCGCGGAAAACCCACGCGCCGGGATCGCCCATGGCGACGGGCCGCAAATAGTTGGCCGGCACGACGCCCCGGGGAATGCCGATGTCCGGGCACGCCCATTCCACCACGGCCTCCGCATTTCCCTCCGTGTTGTAGTATTCTACGTGAATGGGCTGGAGACCGGTGGTCGAAGGCGCCTTCAGGATGTTTGAAACATATTCTCCCGTGAGCGGATCGTTCCATCGGTCGATGACGCATTGGTAGGCCACCCAGAGCCGGAACCCGCCGTTCGCCTTGGCATGGAAGGTATAGGTCGAATTCGCGCTGAGCATGACGTTCCCGTTCCAGACCACCTTCGCATCGCGGTCGCCGACAGCCGCGGAACCGATGGGCCCGGCGCCCCAGTTCTCGTCCACCGTTGGAACGATTTCACTGAACGCCAGGCTCGCGCCCACGCCATCGGGCGAGAAGGACTTGTAATACTGGGCGTGCAGCCCCGTCTGCGTCGTTCCGTAGGTGGAGGTGGCGCTCGCCTCCGCCGAAGCCGCCGCCGACACGGCCGCCCCCTCCGACTCCCCGACTACCCGGTAGTAGTACTTGACGCCATCGGCCGGCGTCGCGTCCATATAGGCTGCGCTGACGACGTTCGAGGCGATCGCGGCATACGGTCCGCCTGCGGTTTCGGAACGCCAGATGGTGTAGGAGTTTTCCTCGGACGCGCGCGTCCAGGTCAGCGTGATCAAATAAGGCTGGGCAGTTGCAGTCACGGAGCCTGGATTGATCGGCGTCATCGTGCCGCTCTGCTGCCGGATCTCGATCCCGGAGATCACGGGTTGATCCGTCACGGCCACGAATTGAATGGCAAGCACGCCATTCTCATCGGCCATGGCCAAGAACTCTCGGACATGCGCTTTGTAGCGGTCGAGAACCTCGGAGAAAATGTCGAGGTTTGCGATCATGCGCGTCCCGTTGACGTCGACGTGGAAGACCCGCTGCCCAACTGCGGTTTTATTGTATTCGACGTCGTGCAAGCGGACAAGATAGGACGCGCCCGCCACCAAACCGCTAAAGGTGTAGGTCTGGGCGCCATACCGGTAAGTCCGATGCAGCTCGATGCTGTCCCCGGGATCGCGGGTTCCGAAGGGGATGGCAATCCCGGGGTAGAGGGCAGGACTGAGATTTCCCGCCGTTCCCCCGGTCAGGGTGTAGAGGTTGTTTTCGGTCGTGAAGCGTCCCACCACAGGGCCGCTGATGTTGAGGGCGTAGGCCATCACTCCCGGCGTCGCCGCCAACTCGGCGGAATCCACCGCG
>JAVEYE010000332.1:0-4433 GCA_034003665.1 Rhodospirillales bacterium
GAGGAGGGACGGTTTCGGGATCTCCGCGGCTCGGCCTATGCGATCGGCTTCGTTCGCACCTACGCCGAGCATCTGGGCCTCGACAGCGAAGAGGTGGTGCGCCGTTTCAAGATCGAGGCCGAGAATCTCGACCGCCGGAGCGATCTGGTCTTTCCCTCGCCGATGGCGGAACGCAGCACGCCGGGCGGCGCCATCATCCTGGTCGGCATTCTGCTGGCTGCCGTGGCCTATGGCGCCTGGTATGTGGGGACGGCCAAGCAGTCCTTCCTCGATGATCTTGTTTCGCCGTTGCCCGACCGTCTGACGGCGATGCTTCGAGGGGGCGGCGATGTGCCGCCCGCGCCGCCGTCGGTTGGTCCCGGCGATGTGACGAACCGCGCGCCATTGCCGGCGCCCGCCGCCCCCGCTTGGGGGCCGGAGCCGGCCAAGCAGGACAGCCCCGCCGGCGAGGCCGCCGCCACGGCATCGGACCCGGTTTCGGCCGAGTCGTCGGTCGGCACTCCATCGGCCCCGCCAGTGCAGCCCGAGATGACCGGCGGGCTGGCAGCCCCCACGCCGGGGCCGACCGCACCGGTCCAGGCCCCGACTCCGCCGCCTGCCGCAGCCTCGGCTCCGTCGGCTCCCGCGGCGCCGGTCGCACCGCCTGTGGCGCATTCGGAGCCGCCCGCCGCGGTGACGAGCACGCCGGAGGGATCATCGACGTCTCAGGCGCCGACGCCGCCGGCGGCCTCGGCGCCAAGCGAACCGCAAACCGCGCCTCGCGCAGAGGCTCCTCAACAGGCGGCCCTTCCGGCGCCGCCGGTGGTGGCGCCGTCGCCGCAGCCCGCTCCGGCCGCGACACCCGCCGAACCGCCGACCCCGCCCGAAGCGACCGCCGCAGGGACGGCAACCCAACAACCCGACAGCGCGCCGGCCGTTCGGGCCGATACCGCCCCGCGCATTGTGGTGAGGGCCAAGTTGGACAGCTGGATTCAGGTTCGCGACGGCGTTGCCAGAAGGCTGCTGGTGACGCGGCTCCTGCGGGCCGGCGAAACCTACGAGGTGCCCAACCAGCCGAGCCTCAGCCTGTTGACCGGCAATGCCGGCGGGCTTGAGATTTTGGTTGACGGCGAACCGGTTCCCACCATCGGCGAGGTCGGGGCCGTGCGCCGGGACGTGGTGCTGGAAGCCGATCGGCTGAGGGCGGGGACGGCCGTCGTCGATTGATCCGCTTGCGGTGGGTTCACATATTGTCCGAATGGCGCCAGTGGAAAGAACGACGACTCCACCGTTGACCGCCGGGGCGCGGATGCGGCAATAAGCGGCGGCGGCCTCCGCAGGGAGGCCGGCCGGTTTTTGATGAACAGGCCCAGCGCATGAATGCCTATCAGCGACGGAACAGCGTTTCGGTCACCGTCGGCGGCGTGACCATCGGTGGCAGCGCGCCGGTCGTCGTGCAGTCGATGACAAACACCGATACCGCCGACGCCGAGGCAACGGCGGCGCAGGTGGCCGCCCTGGCCCGGGCCGGGTCCGAGTTGGTCCGCGTCACGGTCGACCGGCCGGAGGCGGCGGCGGCGGTGCCGCGTATCCGCGACCTGCTCGAAGCCCAAGGCGTTGGCGTACCGCTGATCGGTGACTTCCACTATGTCGGCCACAAGCTGCTCACGGACTTTCCGGCCTGCGCGGAGGCCTTGGCCAAGTATCGCATCAACCCCGGCAACGTCGGCTTCCGCGAAAAGCGGGGCAGGCAGTTCTCGACGATGATCGAGATGGCTCTGCGCCATGACAAGCCGGTGCGCATCGGCGTCAATTGGGGCAGCCTGGATCAGGAACTCCTGGCCCGTCTGATGGATGCCAATGCCAAGGCGGCCGAACCCAAGGCGGCCGAGGCGGTGATGCAGGAGGCATTGGTCGTTTCGGCCTTGGAAAGCGCCGCCATGGCCGAGAAGATCGGCCTCGGGCGCGACCGCATCGTGTTGTCGTGCAAGGTCAGCAACGTGCAAAGCCTCATTGCCGTCTACCGGGATCTGGCGGGGCGCGGCGACTACGCGCTCCATCTGGGGCTGACCGAGGCGGGCATGGGCTCGAAGGGCATCGTCGCCTCGGCGGCCGCGTTGTCGGTCCTGCTGCAGGAAGGCATCGGCGACACCATTCGGGTGTCGCTGACCCCGGAGCCGGGCGGCGATCGAACGCAGGAAGTGGTGGTGGCCCAGGAGATCCTTCAAACCATGGGCTTCCGCTCGTTCGTGCCGCAGGTGACCTCGTGTCCCGGCTGCGGGCGGACCACCAGCACGGTGTTCCAGGAACTGGCCGACCGCATCCAGACCTTCGTGCGTCGGCGCATGCCCGAGTGGCGGCAACGCTATCCCGGCGTCGAGACCATGAACCTGGCGGTCATGGGGTGCATCGTCAATGGGCCGGGCGAAAGCAAGCACGCCGACATCGGCATCAGCCTGCCGGGCACCGGCGAGGAGCCGGCGGCGCCGGTCTTCATCGACGGGCGCAAGACGGTGACGCTGCGCGGCCCCGGCATCGCCGACGAGTTCCAGAAGATCGTCGAAACCTACATCGAAACGCGCTATGGGACCGCTGCGGCGGGCCTCGATCAGAACACGGATCGCCGTGCCGACACGGCGGCCTCCCGGTAAACGGACCATAAAGCCCATGTCCTCGCTCAAGCCGGTTCGCGGCACCCGCGACATTCTTGCCGACGATATCCTGCGTCATCGCCATGTCGAGGAAACGGCGCGCGCCGTCGCCTCGCGCTATGGCTATGCCGAAATCTCGACGCCGATCTTCGAGTTCACCGAAGTGTTCGCCCGCACGCTTGGCGACACCTCCGACATCGTGACCAAGGAGATGTATACCTTCGAGGACAAGGGGGGCGATCGCATCACGCTCCGGCCCGAGGGGACGGCGGGCGTGGCGCGCGCCTTCATCTCGGAGGGGCTGGCCCAGAACCTGCCGCTGAAGTTGTTCTATCGCGGCCCGATGTTTCGCTACGAGCGGCCACAGAAGGGGCGCATGCGGCAATTCCACCAGATCGGCGTCGAACTGCTGGGGGTTGCCAAGCCGCTGGCCGACGTCGAGGTCATCGCGCTGGGCGCCCACATCCTCGACGCCCTGGGTCTGGCCGGCAAGGTGGTGTGCGAGTTGAACAGCCTGGGCGACGGCGAAAGCCGCGACGCCTACCGGGCCCGCCTGGTCGACTATCTCAAGGACCACAAGGCGGCCCTATCGGCGGACAGCCGCGAGAGGCTGGAGCGCAATCCGCTGCGCATCCTCGATTCGAAGGACGAAACGGACCGTTCCATCGTCGCCGGCGCGCCGCTGATGTCGGACAGCCTGAACGATGAATCGCGGCGCTTTTTCGACGACCTGCTGCGTGGCCTGGAAACCGCCGGGGTGCGTTGCAGGATCAACCCTCGCTTGGTGCGTGGGCTCGACTACTATTGCCACACCGCCTTCGAATTCACCACCGACGCCTTGGGCGCCCAGGGCACCGTGCTGGCCGGCGGCCGCTATGACGGCCTGATTCGCCAGATGGGGGGGCCGCAGACGCCGGGGATCGGCTGGGCGGCCGGCGTGGAGCGGTTGTCCATGCTGGTCGAGGGGGCGCCGAAGGCGGCCCGACCGCTCGTTGTGGTTCCCGTCGGCGAGGAGGCCGAGGAGCGTGCCTTCGCCGTGACCCAGAGCCTGCGCCGCGCGGGCTTTGCGGTCGATCTCGGATTTTCCGGGAATCTGGGCAAGCGGATGAAGCGGGCCAACGCGCTGGGTGCGAGGGCCGCCGTCATCCTGGGCGGCGACGAGTTGGCGCGCGGCGCGGCGGCCGTCCGCGACATGGATTCCGGCGAACAGGCCGAGGTGCCCTTGACGGTTTTGGAGGAACACCTCGGCCGCTTCCGATAGGGCGGCCATGGCCGAGGACACATCCACGACGGCGCGTCCGATCGTCGTCGGCGCCAATCATCGGTCGAGTTCGCTGTTGCTGCGCGACCGCCTTTTCGTCGAGGATCCGGAAATTCCGGCCTTCCTGGCGCGGTTGCGCGCCGCCGGGCTGGGCGAGGCGATGGTGCTGTCCACCTGCGATCGGGTCGAGGTGCTGGCCAGCCATTCCGACCGCGAAGCGGCGGCCCGATTGGTGCGGGCCGCGTTGTCCGAGCGGGCGGGCATGGATCCCGCCGAGTTGGCCGGGCAGCTTTACGTCCATTGGGATGCCGAGGCCGTGCGCCATGTCTTCACGGTAACCGCCTCTCTCGACAGCCAAGTGATCGGCGAACCCCAGGTGCTGGGCCAGGTCAAGGCCGGCCATCGCATCGCCAGGGAGGCGGCGATGACCGGGGCCGTTCTCGAGGGCCTTCTGCAGGCCGCCTATGCCGCCGCCAAGCGGGTGCGCAGCGAGACCGCCATCGGCGAGCGCCCGGTGTCAATCGCCGCCGCAGCCGTGCAGT
>JAVEYE010000333.1:0-4382 GCA_034003665.1 Rhodospirillales bacterium
CCCTGACCACGTCGGTCACGACGGCGACGAGGCTCACCGTCATCTGGCTGAAGTCGATGAAGGCGTTGCGCATGGTGGTGGCCAGTGTGCCGGTCTTCTCGCGGATGTCGACGATACGCACGGGGACGGTCTCCCTCATTGGAGTTGATGACTCGGCAGGGCCGGCTTCGGCGTTCCTGTCGGTCACTTCCTACAGGATTGGGCGGGCGGCGGCAAATACGTCGTCGAACGCGGCCTTCATCGCGGCGTCTACCTCGGCCATCGTGACTTCGATGCCGAGCGCCTTCAGCGAAGTGACGCCGTAGGTCGAGATCCCGCAAGGCACGATGCCGGAGAAATGCGAAAGGTCGGGGGAGACGTTGAGGGCCACGCCGTGGAAGGTTACCCAGCGGCGGATGCGCACGCCGATGGCGGCGATCTTCTCTTCGAGGCCGTCGTGGGCCACCCAGATGCCGACCCGGCCGTCGCGCCTCTCTCCGATGACCTCGAAACGGGCCAGCGTGCGGATCAGCCATTCCTCCAGATCGCGCACGTAGCGGCGCACGTCGCGGCCGCGACGATCGAGATCGAGCATGACGTAGGCCACCCTCTGGCCCGGCCCGTGGTAGGTGTACTGGCCGCCACGCCCGCTCGAATAGACAGGGAAGCGGTGCGCGTCGATAAGGTCGGCGGCGTCGGCGCTGGTGCCGGCGGTATAGAGCGGCGGATGTTCCAGCAGCCACACCATTTCCGGCGCTCGACCGGCGCGGATGGCCTCGACGTGGGCCTCCATGAAGGTGACCGCGTCCGGGTAGGAAACGGGAGTGCCTTCGGTGCGCCAGTCGAGCCGCGCGTCGTCCATGATTTCCTTGCCGTCGGTCAAAACGCCGAAGCCTTCGCCACGGCGCTTGATTGATGCGAGAGGATTTGGTATTCCCGCGCCTATATGGCGGTACCCGGTGGTGTGCCGCAAGGGATTTCGCGGTCGTGGCGGAACTGGTAGACGCGCAGCGTTGAGGTCGCTGTGGGGGAGACCCCGTGGAAGTTCGAGTCTTCTCGACCGCACCATCCATTGCTTAACTGACAAGGCCCGCTGAACCGCAGACGGGCCTTGTCTTTTGTAGGGGCAGCCGCCGCGCAGGGCTGCCCGGGCTCCATTCGACGGCGGCGCCCCGTGCGGGGCGGGAAGGAAGGCTCGGACGATGACCGATCCGGCAACCGAGTCGCCAAAAACGACGGACGCCGCGGAAGACGCCGCAATGGGGCTGACCCCGGCCGTCGAACAGGACATCGTCGATGCCCTGGAAGAGGGTGATGCCGAGCGGGCCCGTGATCTTATCGAGCCGCTGCACGACGCCGACGTCGCCGACATCCTCGAACGTCTCGACACGGACGGACGCCGCGCCCTCCTCGAGGTTCTGCGCGAAGACTTCCATCCGGACATTCTGGCCGAACTCGACGACGCCGTCCGTGACGACATCATCGACGAACTGGGTGTTGCCGAAACCGCTGCGGCGGTTGCCGAGATGGACCTCGACGATGCCGTGCAGGTCATCGAGGAACTGGAGCCCGAAGAACAGAAGCAGGTGCTGGACGCCATTCCGGTCGGCGACCGCGCCCTGATCGAAGAGGCGCTGGCCTACCCCGAGGACAGCGCCGGGCGCATGATGCAGCGCCAGGTGGTGACGGTTCCCACATTCTGGACGGTGGGGGAGGCCATCGACTTCATGCGCGAGGCTGCCGACGACGAGGCTCACGCCGACATTCTTCCCGAGGTGTTCTACGACATCTTCGTGGTTGATCCGGCGCGCCGGCCGGTCGGCATCATCGGGTTGTCCCGACTCATGCGCACCCGACGGCCGGTGCCTGTCGTCGACATCATGAATGAGGAAATGCAGCTGCTGCCGGCGGCCATGGACCGCGAGGAGCTCGCCTTCCTGTTCCGCCAGCGCGATCTGGTGTCGGCGCCGGTCATCGACGACGGCGGGCGGCTGGTCGGCGCCGTTACCATCGACGACGTCGTCGATGTCATCCACGAGGAGCACGAAGAAGACATCATGCACCTGGGCGGTGTTGCCGAAGGCGACCTCTATTCGGCCGCCGTCGACACCACCCGGTCGCGCTTCACATGGCTTCTGGTCAACCTCGCCACCGCGTTCGTCGCCTCCGCCGTCATTGGCCTTTTCCAGGCGACGCTGCAGCAGATGGTGGCGCTGGCCGTTCTGATGCCGATCGTCGCCTCGATGGGCGGCAACGCCGGCACCCAGACCCTGACCGTGGCGGTGCGCGCGTTGGCCACCAAGGAACTCACCGCCACCAATGCGCTTCGCGTCATCGGCAAAGAGATCCTGGTCGGCGTTTTCAACGGCATCATCTTCGCCGTGCTGACCGGGTTCATCGCCTGGCTATGGTTCGGGGATCCGGCCCTGGGCCTAGTCATCGGCCTGGCGATGATCCTCAACCTGGTGATGGCTGGATTGGCGGGCGCCGCCATTCCCGTGTTGCTGGACCGTCTGGACATCGACCCGGCGGTCGGCTCCAGCGTGTTGCTGACGACGCTGACCGACGTCGCCGGTTTCTTCGCCTTCTTGGCTCTGGGCGCTTGGCTGTTGTTGTAGACAGGAGAATGGGGAACACCATGGACGAACTGCCGATCACCCATCGCGGCGCCGTCATGCCGTGGGAGTGCGACTACATGGGACACATGAACGTCACCTTCTACACCGCCAAGTTCGACCAAGCGACTTGGCCCTTTTTCGCTTCGATCGGTTTCACGGTACGGCACATGCGCGAGAACAATGTCGGCGTCGGCGCCGTGCGCTACGACATCCGCTACAAGCGCGAACTGCTGTCGGGCGATACCGTCACGGTGCGTTCGCGCATCCTCGATGTCCGCGACAAGGTGATCCGCTATCTTCACGAGATGACCGCGGATCAAAGCGGTGAATTGGCCGCCACCGCCGAGGTCACCGCCGTGCACATGGACACCGTCAAGCGCAAATCCTGTCCGTTTCCGGACGATATCTTGGCGACGGCCCGCGCCCTGATGGCCGAGCACGCGAAGATCCCTGCGGCCGAGTAGGGCGGCGGAACCGTTTTTCTTAGGGATCCCACCAGCGCCGATCGTGAGGACGGAAAGCATCCTTCTCCGACCTCAGGTCGTCGGTCGTCCTCGATATGAACAGCAAGAAGACCCAGTCGGTCTTGTGGGAGGCGCCGTACCGTGGGCCGCTGGAACCGATGAACGCGCCGCTTTTGGCGTCGTAGGCGGTTACCGCCATCTTGGCGATGCCTTTCCACTGGTGTCTTTTGAAAAGGGCGATTTCTGGCGTCTTGAGCTGTCCGGCCAGTGGAACCGGCAGTTCGGTGTCGGGTATCCCGAACAACTGCCGGTGTTCATCGATGGACAGCGCGCCCAGCCGCGCCTCGACGATGATGTCGGCATCGAGGCGGGAATTGATCAGGCGCATTCCCTGATTCAACAACCTGTCCCGAATGGCGCCGACCGCGTACTTGCTGTCATAGCCTTCCATGTACTGGTCCTCGACGTAGACCTTCTTGCCGGCGGGAATTCTCAGGGTGAGCTGCCGGGCCGCCCGGTCGGCCGCGGATGACAGCAGCAGCTGTTCGGTAGCGGTCCGTGGCGGTTGCGTGTCGCGTGTCGTCGAGCAGGCGCCGACGGCGGCGGCCAACAAGAGAATGGCGATTGGGCGCATCCAAGACATTTCGCGCCCCAACAAAGGCACGCAAGGCGCGGTTTCCCGGGTCACAGAGTGTTCACTGGCGGGTGATGGCGCCGCCGTGTTGGATCATCGGAACAGCGGGGCGCCCTTTCGCGCCCCGCCGCATTCGTCGGCTTGCGATTCCCGTGGGGCCGTCAGTTCAGCCTAGGAAAGGCGGATCGATGTCGAAAAAGGTCGCATTGATTACGGGCGTCACCGGCCAGGATGGGGCCTACCTTGCCGAACTCCTGCTCGACAAGGGCTACGAGGTCCACGGCGTCAAGCGGCGCTCCTCGTCCTTCAACACCGGGCGGGTGGATCACATCTACCAGGATCCCCACGAGGGCGCCGCCCGGTTCACCATGCATTACGGGGACATGACGGACGCCACCAATCTGGTGCGGTTGGTCCAGCACGTCCAGCCGGACGAGATCTACAACCTCGCTGCCCAGAGCCACGTGCAGGTCAGTTTCGAGACTCCGGAGTATACGGGTAACGCCGATGCCCTGGGGCCTCTTCGCCTGCTTGAAACGATCCGCATCCTGGGAATGGGCGGGAAGACCCGGTTCTATCAGGCATCGACCTCGGAACTGTTCGGCAATTCGCCGGCGCCGCAAAGCGAGGCGACGCCATTTCATCCGCGCAGCCCCTATGCGGTCGCCAAGCTGTATGGATACTGGA
>JAVEYE010000334.1:0-4388 GCA_034003665.1 Rhodospirillales bacterium
ACCAGAAAACTATTATTTGTCATATAAAATATATTAATATTGATAAGCAATGTCCCCGCATCCGACCGCCACCACACGGCCAACGACACTATGAATATTAATAGGGACGTGTCGTTTTTGAAATTGTGAGCAGATTTGGTTGATTTTTTTATGCAGCGCGTGGAAACTAACTGGCGTAGGTAAATGGGTTGAATAGCGGCCCGAGAAGCTTGGCGGCGCAAGACCTGCGGTAATCACAACACCATTCTGACAACCGAACTTTCGGTTGGATGACCTTGCCGGAGCTTTGTTCGCATTCAGGGGCTGCGGATGAAGTGTGGTGTTTGTTAATTTTACGTACTTACGAACAAGAAAAATTACGTACTTACGAACAAGAAAAATAAGGGGGAAGATTTGTTGGGGCGCCATCACCTTGGCCAAATCGTATCGCAACCGGGCGACGAGGAGGCAAACAGCCAAAGACTAACCGCGCGGGAACAACAGTGCGTCGGACTTCTCGCTGAGGGTTTAGGTGCTGGAGAAATCGCTTTCCGCCTTGGGTTGAAGAAGGTGACGGTCGATCTTCATATCCGCAATGCCAAACGCAAGCTTCGGTCCAGGACCCGCGAACAGGCGGTTGCCATCGCCATACGCCAGGCCGAGGAGAAGTACCGCAAGGTCTTCAATTCGGCGACCGACGCCATGTTCATCTTCGACGAGAAGGGCACGATTCTTGATGCCAACGGTGCCGCTGCCGAACTCTACGGCTATTCGCTCGCCGAGTTGGTGGATCGAAAACTGCACATCGGCCGGCTGGTTGCCGCCGCCGGGGAATTTGCCCTAGATGCCACACGGGTCGATAGCACCGAGCGGAAACGCAGCGGAGAGCCGTTTATCGCCGAAGTCAGCTTCTCTTCGTTTCAACACGGCGGAAACACTCAAAACCTCGCCGTCGTGCGTGACGTCACTCGGACGAGGGCCGCAAAGCAAGCGCTGCGAGAGGTCAACGCCCGATTGACGGCCGTTCTCGATTCGACAGAGGACGGCATCTTCATGAAGGACCGTCAGTTCCGGTTCACGCATGTCAATCGGGCGATGCTTGAGTTCAATGAGGCGCGCCTGGAAGACATGCTCGGCCGCACCGATGACGATTTCATTCGACCCGAGGAAATCGAGACCATCCGAGCCTCAGATCGCGCGGTTTTGGCCGGCCAGACGGTAAGGGCCGAATATTCCGTGACGGTTGCAGGACGCCTGCGGGAGGTCGAAGTCGTAAAAGTGCCGGTGCGAGATGATGAGGGGAATGTTATCGGCATCTGCGGCGTGTCGCGGGAGATCGGGCAACGGAAAATGGAGAAAACCCGCCTTCAATTGCGCACCGAAACCCTGATGGCCCTGCTCGATAACCTTCCCGAGGCCGTGACGCTAAAAGACGCGGACGGACGAATGATCTTCTGCAATCGCCAATACCGGCGTCACCATGGATTGAAGGACAACGAGCATGTCGGGCGGGCGGTCCACGAGATCTATCCGCCTCATGTCGCCGACGAGATCAAGGCGCAGGAGCAGATCGTCGTACGCAGCCGGCGGCCGAAACTCTTCAGCGTCGAACGGCCCCATCCTGAAGAGGGAACGCGCCGCTTGATTGTATTGCGGTTTCCCATTCTAACAGCGTCCGGCGACATCGTGGGGATCGGAAGCATGTCGTTGGACACCAGCGACCTCACTGGCGTCTCGACAACAACCTGAACGTCAGGGAGGTCCACTCCTCGAAGGGCAGGTTTGAGGTGACGAGGGTCGAGCCGTGCTCGTAGCGCTGGGGAACACCTCGAACAGCAACTCTGCTTCGGTCGGCGACAGCGGCACGTAGCCCAGTTCATCGACGATGAGCAGCTTCACCGCCTGCAGGTCGCGCTGCAGCTTGGCCATGCATCCAGCCCTCGAGAGTAGACTTAAACTTCCAAGCGGACGTGAGATACATTGTATTACGAACAGACAGGTACGAGACCGTGATGCCCGCAACAGGGATGATTCATGTGCGCGTGGATGAAGAAGTCAAGGCGCAGGCGAGGGAAACACTGGCCTCAATGGGTTTGTCCGTGTCCGATGCCGTTAGGGTGTTCTTGAAGCGTGTCGTCGTAGACAAGGCGATGCCATTCGAAGTGCGGGTTCCGCATGCCGACACTCGCGCGACAATGGCAGAGGCCGATGCTCTTGTTCGCAGCCGTAGCGGTCGTTTCGACACCGCTGAGGAGTTGTTTGATGACCTCGAAAGCGGCGGCAAGCAGTAAGCGGGCTGTCTTGCCCCGGACATCGGATTACACCAAAAGCTTCTTGCGGGATTGGGGGCGGTTATCGGGGTCCGGTCGCTTCAATATGAAGCATCTCAAGGAAGCGATCATGCTCCTGACCGCCAATGACGAACCCTTGGGGCCGGAGTGGCTGGATCTCGATCCTGAGCGACTGCCTCTGATCGAGCCGGAGGCACGCCGGGCTCTGGCCGATGCCTTCGGCAACGGGCGCTCCCTTCTGGCAATCAAGGCGGCTTTTGTCCGAGCTCTCGCCGCCGGCGCCCGACAGAAGGGTCTGCCGATGTGACGAAGTGAAGTCGTCGGGTCAGACGATCCGAAAAACCTGCCCCGTCCCCACCTCCCGGCACAGATCGACCCGCTGCCCGTCCCAGTGGTAATCGAGATGGCGTCCCTGCACGGGATTGGTCGCGAGATCGGGAAAGAAGAGGCCGGCGCACTGGCCGCCGGTGCAGCGGACACTGGGATAAACGAGGCCGTCGGCGCCCGCGGCGCGAACTTGCCGCCCAAGCGTCTGGGCGGGGGCATAGTCGCCCGGATCAAGGAATGCCGCGAACGCCGCCTCCCCGCCTCGCAGGTCATGCAACGCGCCGGCGACATCGAGAACGATCTCTCGGAATTGCGACGTCCAGCCGGGCGGCTCCTTGGTGCGCTCCATGAAGCGGCCGTGATGAAAGATCGTCTCGAGCAGGGCGACCTCGAAACGATCACCGGCGTACAGCACGCCGAAGGTGCCATCGCTGAATCGGCTCGGCCGGTCCGGGCTGACGTGCGTGAAAGGCGCCATCAGCCAGCTCGCCCCGGGGCCGCCGACCCGTCGCTCCGGCGCCACGAGATCGAGGTTGCCGATGGTCTCCATCAAACGGGGATTGGTCTTCTGCTCGGCGGAAATCAGTGCCGGCCAGTCTGCCGGATCGGCAATGTCGTCGAAGAGGTCGGCCGGCGGATAAAGGCTGCGGATGATCCGCACGGCGCTATGCCAGCGAACTCGGACGGTTGGGATGGCGGCGAGGTCGGTCACCAGGCGCCGCGTTCGGCATCCAGATAGCGGCGCACCCGCATCAGGTCGGTCAGCTCGCCGCCCAGCATGACGTCGAGCGCGGTCCGCCCCCCGAAGGCGGCGTTCGGCGCCTTGACCCATGAGTAGCCGCGCTGAAGATCGTGGAAGATGATGCGCAGGGCCTTGTGAATGCCCATCAGGTTGGAGAGCCGGGCCCGGCCGTCCCGGTCGATCCGGCCGATGTCGCCCGCCTTCCAGCGCCGGTAAGTGCGGACCGGCAGATCGAGAAGAACGGAAGCCTCTTCGTCGGTAACACGCCAGAGGCGGACCATCACAGTGACGGCGCGGAACATGGCCGCCGCTTCCGCGTCGGTGACCGGCCTGCGATCGAAGCCATGGGGGCTGGTATCGATGGGCAGAAGAATAGGCACAGACGGTGTTCCCTAGATGCCAATAAGCATAAAATAATGAATTCTTTGCCATTTGGCAACAAGCGGTTGGGCGTCTGTCGTCGTGAGCCTTCTCAGTCGAGTGGTGCGTGGGCCCAGAGCACATTCGAGATTTCCGTTCAAAATCAATTAGATGGCAGAGCTAAACGGCTGCGTCCGGTGCACCGGAACGACGCCTTCTTGAACTTGAAAAGGAGACGCCAGAAAAACACGCGGTGCCGCCATGAGATCTGTCCGAAAGACACTCCCCCGCGCCCATATCTTGCCCGGCCCCCCTTGTCTGCCTCCGATGCCGAGCCAACGGCAAAGGAGGCTGATAAGGAGGCTGGGAGGCTGCCTCATGCAGACCGGCAACTCTCAACGAAGGACGCGCCAATGACCGTCAAATCGCTGATTCAAAAGGCATCAAAAAAACGGTCTAAAAGCATAAGACGATCCAATCTCTCCTTTATGACCTTGTCAAAAAGGAGATCCATCATGGAATTGCTAAATTTTCTTAATGAATTAGACGGCGACAAAGAAGCGTCCGCAGACCCCGCCCCTGAGCCCGGACATGCCGGGAAAGGCAAGAAAAGCAGGAGCCGGCGTCCCGGTTCCGGGGCATCTGCAGAGAGCGCGGAACCTTCCGGCAGGGCGGAAGGCGAAAAGACC
>JAVEYE010000335.1:0-4387 GCA_034003665.1 Rhodospirillales bacterium
GCTTCGGTTTGTTGAGGTCGATGACGGGCGCAAGGCGCACCGGATCTATCAGTACAGGCTCGAGAGCGGCGGCGAAGCGTTTGCACAGGCGAACGACCTCGGCACCGCGGCAATCGACTTTGTTCTCCCGTTAAAACGGGCGGAGGTGAGCTCGCCGTTTGGTTGGCGCATTCACCCTGTATTCGGCGATCGCCGTTTCCACAAGGGGGTCGATTTCCGGGCGCCCAAGGGAACGCCGGTCTGGGCAAGCGCCGACGGCGTTGTCATCGAGGTGGGCTGGCGGGGCAACTACGGCAAACTCGTGCGCGTCCGTCACCGCAACAACGTTGAAACCTCCTACGCGCACCTTTCGGGCTTTGCCCGCGGCCTGCACGCCGGCAAGCCGGTCAAGCAGGGACAGATCATCGGCTACGTGGGGCGTACCGGCGTGGCGACCGGGCATCACCTCTATTACGAGTTGCTGGTCGATGGCAAGCATGTGGATCCGCTCGACCCGCCCTCCATCCTTGCCGTTCGCCTCGAAGGCCAGCAACTGAGCGCGCTGAAGAGCTATTTCCGTAAACTCGAGACCTTCAATTAGGTCTCGCAATCGCCTCGCCTTCGGCAAGCGACCATGGGGATTGCGCGGTCGCCTTCACGCAATATCTCTATGGCGGGCTGTGCAATCGGGCATGAGACTGCGATGAACTACACGAAGACCGCGATTTTGCTTGCCGGGCTGACAGGTCTTTTCGTCGGCGCGGGCTACATGATCGGCGGCGAGGGCGGCATGGCCGTCGCCTTCATGATGGCCCTCGGCATGAATGTTTTCGCCTACTGGAATTCCGATAAGATGGTGCTGCGCATGTACGGCGCCCGCCAGGTCGGGCGCGCCGAGGCGCCCGAGTTTTACGACACCGTGGCGGAAATGGCCCACCGCGGCGGACTGCCGATGCCCAAGGTCTATGTCATCGACAGCGACCAACCCAACGCATTCGCCACCGGCCGTAATCCCGCCAACGCGGCGGTGGCGGCGACGAAAGGTCTTCTCAGGCGAATGAGCCGCGAGGAAGTGGCGGGCGTCATGGCTCACGAACTGGCGCATGTCCGCAACCGCGACACTTTGATCATGACGGTCACCGCAACCTTGGCCGGCGCCATCGGCATGCTGGCCCAATTTGCCTTCTTCTTCGGGGGCAGCCGCGACAGCCGCAACAATCCGCTTGGCATCGTCGGCGTGCTGCTGGTGGCGATCGTCGCGCCGCTGGCCGCCATGCTCGTGCAGATGGCCATCTCGCGGTCCCGCGAGTATGAGGCCGACCAAGCGGGCGCCGAGATCTGCGGCAATCCGCTGTGGCTCGCCTCGGCCCTGCAAAGCCTGGAGGATGCCGTTCGGCGCAACCCCAACCAGATCGCCCAGCGCAACCCGGCGACGGCGCACATGTTCATCGTCAATCCGCTGTCGGGCGGCCAAGGCGACAGCCTGTTCTCCACCCACCCTGCCACCGCCAACCGGGTCAGACGGCTGCGCGAGATGGCCTCGCGCCAAAGTGAATCGGCGGCTCGCCGGCCGCAGTCGGGGCCTTGGGGACGGACCGGGCCGTGGGGATGAGGTGAGGCCTTTTTCTAAACGCCACCGCTTCCTTCCGATACCTGGGTGTGTACGCCCGTCATCGGCCTTCGTCGAAGATGCCAGGGGTCCCTGCCCGGCTGTCCTCGACAACGGATGAGCGATCAACCGGCCAGGAGAGGATACCGTCATGGGATACCCCCCCATCGAGAACCACGCGATGATCGGCAACATGCACAGCGTCGCCCTCGTCACCATCGACGGCACCATCGACTGGATGTGCATCCCCCGCTTCGACTCGCCGGCCGTGTTCGCCAGCCTGCTTGACCATGAGAAGGGAGGGCGTTTTCGCATCTCGCCGCGGAGCAATGGCGTGACCTGCAAGCAGTTCTACTGGCCCGACACCAATGTGCTCGTCACCCGTTTTCTTGCCGCCGACGGCGCCGCCGAGCTGATCGATTTCATGCCGGTTTCCGGTGCCCCGTTGGTCGGCGACAAGCACCGCCACCATCCCCTGATCCGCCGGGTCGCCGCCGTTCGTGGTCGCATCGACCTCAGGATGGAATGTCGGCCGGCCTTCAATTTCGCACGCGACAGTCACGTTGTCGAACTGACCCAGGACGGCGCCGTATTCTCCTCCGAAAACCTGACGCTGGGTCTCGACACCAAGGTGCCGCTGAAGGTCGAAGACGACGCCGTCATCGCCGAATTTTCCCTGGCCGAGGGCGAATGCGCCACCTTCGTGCTGTCCGATCTGCCCGCTGGCGACCGATGCGGGACGGCGCTTTCGTACGACGACGCCGAAACACTGTTCCACCATACCGTCAACTTCTGGCGTACTTGGCTCGCCAAATGCCAATACCGGGGCCGCTGGCGCGAGATGGTCCACCGATCCGCCCTGGCGCTGAAGCTCATGACCTACGAACCGACCGGTGCCATCGTCGCGGCACCGACGTGCAGCCTGCCGGAGGGCATCCTGGGACAGCGCAACTGGGACTACCGGTTCACCTGGATCCGCGATTCCGCCTTCACCATTTACGCCTTTCTGCGCCTCGGCTTCACCGAGGAGGCCGAGCGGTTCAAGGAGTTCCTTCAGCGATACTGCCTGAACGTCATGTCCACCGAGAACGGTCCGCTGCAGGTCATGTACGGGATCGACGGCCGCCACACGCTGACCGAGGAAACCTTGGACCATCTCGACGGCTATCGAGGTTCCAGGCCGGTTCGCGTCGGGAACGCCGCCTACAACCAGCTTCAACTCGACATCTATGGCGAACTGCTGGACGCCATCTATCTGTTCAACAAGTACGGCACGCCGATCTCTTACGACTTCTGGCTCGTGCTGCAGTCTCTTGTCGACTGGGTATGCGACAACTGGCACCGCAAGGACGAAGGAATCTGGGAAGTTCGCGGCGGCTCGCAGGATTTCGTCTATTCCAAGCTGATGTGCTGGGTCGCGTTGGATCGCGGCCTGCGCCTGGCCGAAAAACGCTCGTTCCCAGCTCCGCGCGAACGCTGGCTCGCGGTGCGTGACGAGATCTACCAGGACATCATGGGCAAGGGTTGGAACCGGGATCGTCAGGCTTTCGTCCAGCACTACGGCGGCACCGCGCTCGACGCCGCCAACCTGATGATGCCCCTGGTGTTCTTTTTGTCCCCGACCGACCCCCGGATGCTGAAAACCCTGGACGCCATCCTTCAAGCGCCCGAAAAAGGCGGACTGGTCTCCAACAGCCTGGTCTACCGCTATAACGTGGCGGAAACCCTCGACGGCTTGGCCGGCGAGGAAGGAACATTCAACATCTGCACGTTCTGGCTGGTCGAGGCCCTGACCCGGGCCGGCCGTTTCCGCCGCGAGCGGCTGGATGAGGCTCGCCTGATGTTCGAACGCATGATCGGCTTCACCAACCACGTCGGACTTTATGCCGAGCAGACCGGATTCCACGGCGAGGGCCTGGGGAATTTCCCCCAGGCATTCACCCACCTGGCCCTCATCAGCGCCGCTTTCAACCTCGACAGGGCCCTCGGCCCCGGCGGTTGACGATCAGGCGACGCCTGATTCCTTGAGCGCGGCATCAACAGCCCGGGCCAGCCGCTCGACAATCTGGTCGACCACCTCGCTGTCGATGATGTAGGGCGGCGCCAACAGGACGTGGTCGCCGTACTGGCCATCGATGCAGCCCCCCATGGGGTAGCAACAGAGGCCATTGGCCATCGCCGCCTTCTTGATTCTGGCGTGGAGCTTGAGCGCCGGGTCGAAGGGCTTTTTGCTGGTGCGGTCAGCGACCAGTTCGATCGACTGGAAGAGGCCACGTCCGCGGATGTCTCCCACATACGGATGGTTGCCGAAACGCTCGTTGAGCGCCCGGTCGAGTTCGGCGCCGCGGACCTTGACGTTGGCCAGCAGGGCGTCTTCTTTGATGGCCGTCTGCACCGCCACGGCCGCCGCGCAGGCGGTGGCGTGGCCGATGTAGGTGAAGCCGTGCTGGAAGAAGCCCGAGCCGTTGACCACGGCCTCGAAGACCTGCCGCGACGCCAGGGTCGCGCCGATCGGCTGATAGCCGGCGCCCAAACCCTTGGCGATCGCGACGATGTCGGGAATGACGGCGTCCTGCTCGCAGGCGAAGAGCGTGCCGGTCCGGCCCATGCCGCACATCACCTCGTCCAGGATGAGGAGCACGCCGTACTTGTCGCAGATCTCACGAACGCGCTTGAAATAGCCGGGAACGGAAGGAACGCTCCCCATCGTGGCGCCGACCACCGGCTCGGCGATGAAGCCGATCACCGAATCCGCCCCCAGTTCGAGGATTTTCGCTTCCAGTTCGTCGGCCACCCTTT
>JAVEYE010000336.1:0-4383 GCA_034003665.1 Rhodospirillales bacterium
CTTGCCGGCTCAAGGAACGCCTCGCCGCGGCCGTCGCCGGCCAACCCGTGCTGGCCCGCCATCTGCAGGCGGTGCTCGAGCGCCTCAATGGCACGCCCGGCGACGGACCAAGTTTCGCCGGAGTGCACCGGCTGCTCGAGGCCCAACCCTATCGCCTCGCCTTCTGGCGGGTCGCCGCCGAGGAAATCAACTACCGACGGTTCTTCCAAATCAACGAGCTGGCCGGGGTGCGGATCGAGGTTCCGGCGGTGTTCGATGCCGTCCATTCCCTGGTTTTGCGCCTGATCGCCGAGGGCCGCATCCACGGGTTGCGGATCGACCATGTCGACGGTCTGTTCGACCCCCGCCAGTACCTCGAACGCCTGCAGCAAAGTGCGCGTTCCGCCGCCGGTCGGCGGCCGGATGGCGAACCCTTCTACGTAATCGTCGAAAAGATCCTGGCGGCCCACGAGCGGCTGCGCGAGGACTGGGCGGTGGCCGGCACCACCGGCTATGACTTTCTCAACCGCGTGAACGGCCTCTTCGTCGATGGCGCCGGCGAACGGCCGATGTCGCGAGCTTATGGGCGTTTCATCGGATCGGTGACCGAGTTCGAGGAAGCCGCCTACGAGGGACGGCGCCAGGTCATGGACCTGGAACTGGCCAGCGAGCTCCGCGTACTGGCCAACGAGTTCAACCGCTTGGCCGAGATGAGCTGGCTGACCCGCGACCACACGCTTGTCGGCCTGCGCCAAGCGTTGCGCGAGGTGGTGTCCTGCTTCCCGGTCTATCGCACCTACGTCGATGGCCGTGGGATCGTCGCCGAGGATCGGCGAGACCTCGATTGGGCGTTGTCACAGGCCCGCAGGCGGAGCCGGCGGGCCGACAAGAGCATCTTCGATTTCGTCCATGACGTTTTGACCACAGATTTGGCGGCCGACCGGCGCAGTTCCTACCGGCGGGGTGAGGTCAGGCGTCTGGCCATGAAGTTCCAGCAGTACACCGGCCCGGTAACCGCCAAGGGCATCGAGGACACCGCGTTCTACCGGTTCAATCGGTTGGTCTCGCTGAACGAGGTCGGCGGCGAGCCGGCCCGCTTCGGCACCACGGTCGCCGCCTTCCACCACGCCATGCAGGAGCGGGCCCGCCTTTGGCCGCACGCCATGCTGACCACCGCCACCCACGACACCAAGCGGGGCGAGGATGCGCGGACGCGGATCGACGCGCTGTCGGAAATGACCGGCCCATGGGAGCGCCGGGTTCGCCGCTGGCGGACCCTCGCCCGCCGCCGCAAGATCGCCGTGGGCGGCGTGCCGGCCCCCTATGCCAACGACGAATACCTGCTCTATCAGACCTTGGTCGGTGCGTGGCCGGCTGAATTCCACGGCGATGCACCGCTCGATACCAACGCCCTCGATATCTTCAGCGAGCGGATCGTCGCCTACATGACCAAGGCGGTCCGCGAGGCCAAGGTTCATTCGAGCTGGATCGACCCCGACGAAGCCTACGAGGCGGCCCTGGCCACCTTTGTCAACCGGTTGCTGGACGGCCGGCGGCGCAATCCCTTCCTCGAGGATTTCCGCGCCTTCCACCGACGGGTGGCGGAGCTTGGCGCCGTCAACTCCCTGGCCCAAGCCATCATCAAGCTGACGGCGCCGGGGGTGCCCGACCTCTATCAGGGAACCGAACTGTGGGACTTCAGCCTCGTCGACCCCGACAACCGCCGGCCGGTCGATTTCGCCCTGCGGCGCCGGCTGCTCGGCGAGGTGTCGCGGGCAACGACCACAGACGACGTGTCCGGGCTGCTGCGGACGTGGCCGGACGGCCGCATCAAGCTGTTCATCCTCTGGCGCCTGCTGTCCCTCCGGCGCATCCACCCCGCGCTCTTCCTCGACGGCGGCTACGAGGCGGTGGCGACGGCGGGCGGGAAGGCCGACCACCTGCTTGCCTTCGTACGGCGGTGGGGCGCCACCACCCTGCTGGTGGCCGTACCACGCCTTGCCGGCCCGCTCACCGATGCCGGCCGCCCCTTCCCCCTGGGTGCCGCCGCCTGGGGGGATACCGCGCTCGTCCTGCCAGAGGACCTTGCCTCGGGGTCATGGACCGACCTGTTCACCGGGGCGCGATTGACGGCGAGAGCCGCCGATCTGCTGTCAGTGCTTCCCGTCGCCGTCGCGCTCAGGACCTGAGCCGACCGAGAGCGGCGCCATCTCCGGTCCGCCGCGACCTTCGCCGGCCAGCGTCGCGGCCAGTCGGCGAATCCGCGGATCGGCGGCGAGTTCCTGGACGGTCAACGGCAGGCGGCGCTTCCAGTTCGGGTGCTCCCCCACCGTGCCCGGCAGATTGGCCTGCTCGACCAGCCCCAGCATGTCTTCCGGCCGCACCATGAGCAGATGGGCAGGGGTGCGGGCCAGAAACCGGTAGGCGGCGAGCGCGATGTCGTCCGGCGACGGATGGCCTCCCCGGGCAAGGTCCCCGTGATCCCGAAGGGCGGCGGTCAGGGCGGCACGATCCTCGACGCGCTCCCGCTTGGCGGCGCGCTCCGCCGTGGGCGAGGCTAGCAAGCCAAGCCGCGCCCGCGTTTCGATGTCATGGCCGTTCCAGTATCCCTGCAGCGGCGGCAGATCGTGAGTGGCGACCGCGGCCAGCGCCAGGTCGGGATAGTCGGCCGGCGGCACGAACGTGCCGTTGCTGCCGCGTTCGAAGTAGAGCAGCCGATAGGACAGGATGCCGGCCTGGGCCATGCGTGCGCGGAAACCGTCCGGCACCGTGCCCAGGTCCTCGCCGATGACGATGCAGCGATGACGCCGGCTTTCCAGCGCCAGGATGCCCAACAAGTCCTCCACCGGGAAACGCATGTAGGCGCCCTCGGCCGGCGAGCGACCGGCCGGGATCCAGAACTGGCGGGCCAAACCCATCACGTGATCGATGCGAACGGCGCCGGCATGACGCATGTTGGCGCGTACGAGATCGATGAAGGGGGTGTAGGCGCCCTCGCGCAGGGAGCGCGGGTCGAAAGGCGGCAGTCCCCAGCCCTGACCCTCCATGTTGAAGGCATCCGGCGGCGCCCCGATCTCGGCACCGAACACCAGTGAATCCTGATGAATCCACGCCTCGGCCCCGTCGGGCGACGCACCCAGCGCGACGTCGCGATAGAGGCCGACCGTAAGGCCGGCCCGCCGCCCCGCTTCGTCTGCCGCCGCCAGTTGTCGGTCCGCCTCCCACTGGAGGTAGAGGAAGAACTCGACGGCTGCCGGTTCGGCCGCACGGAACGCCGCCACACCGTCGCCGCCGGGGCGCCGGCAGTCGACCGGCCATCTTCGCCAGTCGGGACCGTGGACGGCGCTGAGCGCATCGAAGGCGGCGTGCGCCGCCAGTTGCGGGCCGCCCCGGCGCACGAAATCGTGGAAGGCAGCTCCCCGTTCGCTGCCGGATTCCAGGTGGCGCACGCGGAAACCATCGAACAGGTCGCGCAGGGCCCCGAACTTGAGCGCCGCCACCCCTTCGTAGTCGATCAGGTCGCGCCGCGCCAGCGCGTCGCGCGCGCTGCGAAAGGCCGGCGCGGCAAGGCGCCGACGAACCGCCGGATCATCGGCCAGATCGGGAACGGCCTCCACGTCGATGAACAGGGCATTGAGGAACGCCCGGCTTGACCCGTAGTAGGGGCTGTCGTGGCGGGGCCGCGCCGGAAACAGGGCATGCAGCGGCGTCACGCCGATGGCGGCGACCCCGAGGTCGCCGGCGGCGCGGGAAAGCTCGGCCAACGCCGTGAAGTCGCCGATCCCCCAATCGCCGGCCATCCGCAGTGCATACGGTTCGATCGCCATCCCCCAGACGCGGCGGCCAGATTCCCATGCGGCCGGAAGGTGACAGCGGGCCGGCGCCACGATGAGGGTCTGCGTGCAACCTTTGCGTCCGGCCACCGCCGGCCCGGCCAGGCTGAGGCGGTGGTAGCCGAGCGGCAACCCGGCGCCAAGCTCGAGGCGCACCGCCAGCAGCGACTCCTCGTCCGGCCCTTCCGTCCTGCCCCCGGCCAGGTCGAGGGGTCGGGCGGACCCGACGCGGATGCCGCCGTCTTCGAACTCCAGGCGCCAGTCGAGCCGGGCATCGCCGAAGGCGTCGGCAAACAGGGCATCGACAGCGACGGGCCCGTCGCCGGGAACGACAACCTGCACCGGGTCCAACGCCCGCTCCGCCCACTGAGCCTCGAGATCTCGCAGGGCACTTTCGGCCGCAGCCTCGTCCGCCGACGGCCGGCCTAGGGCGGCCAGCAGCGCGGCAAGCGGCTCGGCGGCAATGGAATGGGTCCTGCCGGAAACGTCGCGATAGCGGGGTTGGATGCCGACGGCGTCGGCCAGCCGGGCGAGAAACGGACCGGGAAGGGAGGTCGAGCGGGCGTGATCG
>JAVEYE010000337.1:0-4374 GCA_034003665.1 Rhodospirillales bacterium
ACATGCGTCAGGCCTCGAAGCTGCACACCGGCGAGGACCGGCCGCGCGAAGGTCATTTCGGTTTCCAAACGGGATCGGAACTGGGCGAGCGCTACCTCGCCGACATGGCCTTCTGCATCGAATTCGCCCTGGCCAACCGCCGCGAGCTGATGGCGCGCGCCGTCGCCGCCATGGCCCGCCACGCCGAGGGCGACGCCGACTGGCCGGCGCTGATCAACCGCACCCACAACCACGCCGAACTGAAGGACGGCCGGTGGATCCACCGCAAGGGCGCCACCCATGCCGAGGCCGGCATGATGGGCGTCATCCCCGGCAACATGCGCGACGGCTCGTTCATCGTCGAGGGCAAGGGCAACCCGGATTCCCTGTGGTCGAGCAGCCACGGCGCCGGCCGCGTGCTCGGCCGCAACCAGGCCAAGAGGACCCTCCGGCTGGAAGATTTCCAGCGGGCGATGACGGGCATCCAGGCCCTGGTCAAGCCGGCCACGCTGGACGAAAGCCCGGCCGCCTACAAGGACATCTTCGAGGTGATGCGCCTGCAGGACGCCCTGGTGACGGTGAAGCACCACGTAAGGCCGATGATCAACGTGAAGGGGTAGACACGAGTTCGACAACACGGCCTCTCGCCGGAACCCGGCCAGCCACCACCCCCTCGTTAATGGGCAGAGGGTTTTTCATCGGCCGGCGGCGGCGCTTCCAGGTTCACTGCATAATCCCGCCGCCGCCGCCAGGCCCACGCCCACACCATCAGGCATAACAGGGCGCCGGCCGCCACCGGCGGGCGCAATCCGACGGTCTCGGCGATGCCGCCGATGGCCAGCGCCCCCACCGACGGCGTGGCGCGCGCCGCCGTGCCGTAGAGGCTGATGACGCGGCCGCGCAGGGCGGGCGCGACCGCCGACTGGATGAGGGTCTGGTTGCCGATGCCGAGCACGATGAGGGCGCCGCCGAGGGCCGCCGCCAGCGGCAGGGCGACCCACAATTCGCCGGTGGCCGTAAAGGCCAGCAGGGCCAGCGCCGCCCCACCCATGGCGCCCAGCGTCACCGTCGTCATCCCGACCGTGCCGCCCCGCCGCCCGGCCAGGAACAGACCGCCGCCCACCGCGCCGAAGCCCAGCGCGCTCATCAGCGAGGCCAGGGTTTCGGGGCCGCCGGCGAACACCTGGGCCGCGAAGCCGGGAAAAAGGTCGATCAGCGGGCGCGCGAAGAAGGCGGTGGAAATCAGCACCACCATCTGCATGCGGATGCCGGGATGCCCGGCGATGTAGCGCATGCCTTCCAGGGTTTCGGCGGTGAACGTCGTTCCCGACGGCCGGCGCGGCGTCGGGGGCACCGAAAGCCGCCGCAGGGCCAGCGTGAAGACGAGGAACAGGACCCAGGCGGCGGCGAAGGCCCAGCCGATGCCGGCGGCGACGATGATGGCGCCGCCCAGCGCCGGGCCGACGAAGCGCGAGCCGTTGAACACCATCGAATTGACGGCAAGGCCGGTCGGCAGGAGGTCGCGCCCGACCAGGGTGAACACCAGGCTCATGCGCGACGGCCGCTGGAACGCCATGGTGGCGCCGCGCAGCAGCGTGATCGCCAGCAGGAGCCAGATGGTCATGACGCCCGACAGGGTCAGCCCGGCGAGGACAGCGGAATAGACCAGCGACATCGCCTGGGTGATGCGCAGAAGCCTGAGATGGTCCATGCGGTCGACCACGGTGCCGGCGATCAGGCCCAGGACCATCATCGGCGCCGCCTCGGCGATGGCGATGCCGCCCAGCCAGGCGGTCGATTCGGTGAGCTCCCAGGTCAGCCAGCCGATGGCGACGCGCTGCACCCAGACGCCGACGTTCGACGCGGCGATGCCGCCCAGATAGAAGCGATAGTTGCGAAGGGCGAACAGGCGCCCGAAGGTCGCGAAATGGTCCGGCAGCCGCATGGCGCTGTTCCTACGCCGGCGGCAGCAGGACCAGCTTGCCGGTAAACTTCTTGGCCAGGAAATCGCATTGCGCGGCGACGATTTCCGCCAGCGGATAGGTACGGGCGACGACGGGGCGGACCTCGCCCCGTTCTATATAGCCGATCAGGTTGGCGAAGACCCCGGGTTCCAGCACGGTGCAGCCGAAGAAGGTGAGGTCCTTGAGATAAAGCGTGCGGAGGTCGAGTTCGACGGTCGGCCCGGCGATGGCCCCGGCAACGGCATAGCGGCCGCCCGGGCGGAGCACCTCGAGCAGGCTGGGCCACTCGGCCCCGGCGACGAGGTCGGCGACCACGTCGACACTGTCCGGCCCAAGGACGCGCAGCGGATCGGTCCCGCGCGGGATCACCGTTTCGGCCCCGAGGTCCTGAACCTCGTAGGCTTTGGACGCCCCGGCCACGGCGAAGACGCGCGCCCCGCGCCGCCGGGCAAGCTGAACCAGGGCCGAGCCGACGCCGCCCGACGCGCCGGTGACCAGTATCCTCTCGCCGGATCCCAGGCGGGCCCGGGTCAGCATGTTCTCGGCGGTCGACCACGAACAGGGGAAGGAGGCCAACTCGGCGTCGCTCAACGGGCTGTCGATGGCATGGGCATGGGCGGCGGCGACGGTGGCGAATTGCGCAAAGCCGCCGTCGCATTCGGATCCGAAGAAGCCGACCGCCCCGTCCGCGCCGCCGGGAAAGACACGCAGGCAGGGCTCGATCAGCACGCGCTCTCCGATGCGGGTGGCGTCGATGCCGTCGCCCACCGAAACGATGCGGCCGCAGGCGTCAATGCCCTGGATGCGGGGGAAACGCATCGGCGTTCCGGCCCAGCTGGCATCCGCCAGCCCGGCATCAGCGACGACGCGCTCGCCACCGTCCGTCGCGACGTTGCCTTCGGCGGCCTTGGAATACCAGCCGATGCGGGTGTTGACGTCGGTGTTGTTGACGGCGGCGGCACCCACGCGGATCAACACCTCGCCCGGCCGCGGCGCCGGCACCGCCACGTCGGTACGATAGTCGAGCCGCTCGAAACCGCCATGGCCGGTGAGAAGAACGGCGTGCATGGTCTTGGGAATGGCGTTCATGTTTCCGACCCTCCCCGGGTCGGCGCCGAAACGGCGATCAGATATGAATGGCCCGGCCGGCCACGCCCAGGGCCGCCTCCTTGAGGGCCTCGGCCAGGCCGGGGTGGCCGTGGGCGCTGCGCGCCAGATCCTCGGCCGAACCGCCGAATTCCATGGCGATCACCGCCTCCTGGATGAGGTCGCCGGCGGCGGGGCCGACGATGTGGACACCCAGGATGGCGTCGGTCTTGGCGTCGGCCAGCACCTTGACGAAGCCTTCGGTATCGGCATTGCAGCGGGCCCGCGAATTGGCGGCGAAGGGAAACTTGCCGGCCTTGTAGGCGATGCCCGCCTCCTTCAGCGCCTCCTCGGTCTTGCCCACCCCGGCCACCTCGGGCCAGGTGTAGACGACGCCGGGAATGGCCTCGTAGTTCACGTGGCCCTTCTGGCCGGCCAGGATCTCGGCCACCGCCACGCCCTCGTCCTCGGCCTTGTGGGCCAGCATCAGGCCGCCGATGACGTCGCCGATGGCGAAGACGCCGGCAACATTCGTCTGGAAATCGCCATCGACCGTGATGAAGCCGCGCTTGTCCGTCGCCACGCCCAGCGCGTCGAGCCCCAGCCCTTCGGTGTGGGGCCGCCGGCCGACGGCAACCAGCACGACATCGGCCTTGACCGTCTCGGCCTTGCCGCCGGCCACCGGCTCGGCCGTCAGGGTCACCCCCCTGGCCGACGACTTGGCGCCGGTCACCTTCGTCGAGAGACGAATGTCGAGGCCCTGCCGCTTGAGGATGCGGGCCGTCTGGGCCGCCACCTCGGCATCGAGGCCGGGCAGGATGCGGTCCAGGAATTCGAGAACCGTCACCTCGGCCCCCAGGCGGCGCCACACCGAGCCCAACTCGAGCCCAATGATGCCGGCGCCGATGACCACCAGCTTTTTCGGCACCTCGGCTAGCGCCAGCGCGCCGGTCGAAGAAACGATGCGCTTCTCGTCGATGGTCAGCCCGGGCAGCGACGCCGGTTCCGAGCCGGTGGCGATCAGGATGTTTTCCGCCGTCAGGGTCTGCTTCTTTCCCCCCTTGCCGGAATCGACGACCACCGTCGAGGCGTCCTTGAGGCCGGCGGCGCCGACAATGCGAGTGATCTTGTTCTTCTTGAACAGGAAATCGATGCCGCGCACGTTCTCGGCGACCACGGCATCCTTGCGCTTCATCATGGCGGCGAGATCGAGCCCGACCTTGCCAACGTTCACACCGTGAACAGTCAATCCCTCGACGACCATAGCGTAATGGTGGGAGGACTGCAGCAGCGCCTTCGACGGAATGCAGCCGACATTGAGGCAGGTGCCGCCCAGGCCGGCCCG
>JAVEYE010000338.1:0-4341 GCA_034003665.1 Rhodospirillales bacterium
GAGAGCAGCCATTCGGCCAGGTCGGCAGGCGTCGGTGCCGGGATTTCCGGACGCACCGCCGGAGCGGTCTCCGGCAGGTGGCAGAGGCTGTCGAGCTGACGTCGGGCGAAGTCGCGCCAATAGGCGAAGGGGGGCGGCAGCCTGACCGCAGGTGGCATGGCCATGAGCCGGAGCAGTCCCTCGGCCGACGACGCGGCGAAGGCCTGGTGAAGTTCCTCGCCCGGAACGCCTTCCAGCAGGCAGGCATCCTCGGCCTCGACCGCCCGGGTGAGCAGCCGTCCGTGCGGGGTGAGGATCAGCTCATGCCTCATCGCGGCCGACGGGACGCCGTCCGCGTTGCCTTGGCGGTCGGCGTGCCGTCCTTTGCCGTGGCCTGCGGCTTCCGCTTGGCCTTGGCAGCATTGGTGGCCTTGGCGGTGGCCAGCTTGCTGCCGCGCTTGGCCGGGGTGGTCTTCGCTGCGCCTGTCCGCCCAGGCTTGGCCTTGGCGGTCTTGACGGTGGCCAATGCCCTGCGCGGAGCGACAGGGGGTGTTTTCTTGGTCGAGGTGACGGGCAGGGCGGCGGTGGGCACATCGATGCCGATGCCGAAGACGTCCGCGATGGCATCCGCCTCCAGGGTGTCGGCGGCGACGGCCGTGTCGGCAATGGCGACGGCCTTGCCAGCGTCGGCGATCAGCTCACGTTGGTCGACCCCGCGCAGCAGGAAGAACAGCTCGGGTTGGTGGTCGAGCAGGGCCCCGACTCCGTAGAGCGTCGCGGCGACATGCTTGCAGAGGTTGGCCCAGTCGGGACAGGAGCAGTCGAGCGAAATCTCGACGGGCTTCGGAAACAGTCCGTTCTTTGGGTCGGTGATGATCTTCAGGACGCCGCCGGAGAGCTTGCCCTGGAGCAGTTCCAGGAGCGACGCGATTTGTCCGGCGCAGGCCTTCTTCAGGGTCTGCCAGGCCGACGCGGGAAGCGGCTTGATGGCGATGGTCACGGTGTAGATGTCGCTGCCGCTGACCAGGGCATGGATTTTGCCCTTCTCGATGCGCAGGTCGATGACCGAGCCGTTGCGCACATAGGTCCGGCCACGGGGCAGCCGGTTCTCGAAATCGCTGTAGCGCTCCAGGTTCTCGCACCAGGCATTGCCCCAGAAGGTGGTGGCAATCGCCCGTCCCGTGATGTGAATCGGGGCGAGCGTCCGATTCTCCTTCTTGGTCAATTTTTTCGCCGCTTCCATTGCCCGCTGCCGTTTTTCCGCCACCGGAACATAGGGCGCGAAGCCATAGCGGTCATACCTGGAACTGGAACGATAGCCCATCGGAACGGCTCCTCGGCAAGAGCTTCGGCTGGTTTGACGTCAATTTACGCCCATTTGCGAACTTCGCAGGACGCAGGTCGGAATCTGCCGCATCGGCGACCGAAAGTCAACTGGAAATCCCCCCGAATCGCTGGCATCCCCGCATCGGCTCGTTATCTTCCTCATGTTGGGTAGGCGATTTGCCGTAGATCAGGTGCCGGACGCACCGCTGATTGGCGTCTGTCGGAGCACGACGGGCCGAGGGTGATCTATGGCACGGCCTGTTGGCTCGGGGCGGAGCGCCTGGGCGCGAGGGGGTCGTGTTCAAGCAGTTGCCATACAAGCTGAGGGTGGGTGCGCTATGAGCAGGGAAGTGATTCCAGCCGAGCGGATCGAACAGCGGATTTTCCTGCTGCGCGGACAGAAGGTGATGCTGGATCGCGATCTCGCGACGCTCTACGAAGTGGAGACGAGATCGTTGAATCAGGCGGTGAAGCGCAATCGGGATCGCTTTCCCGCAGATTTCATGTTTGAACTGACGCGGGACGAGATCATGAGGATATCACAGATTGTGACATCCTCCGCCGACCTGAAGTATTCCAAGAGGGTTTATGCCTTTACCGAGCAAGGCCTTGCGATGCTTTCTGGCATCCTGAACAGTCCGCGCGCCATTCAGGTGAACATCGCCATCATGCGCACCTTCGCCCGGATCCGGCAGCTCCTGACGACGCACGCCGACCTGGCGCACAAGCTCGACGAGCTGGAGAAGAAGTACGATGCGCACGATGAACAGTTGCGAGTTGTGTTCGATGCGCTGCGCCAGTTGATGAACCCGCCGGAACTGCCGTCCCGCAAGCGGATCGGCTTCGGCGTGCGCGAGCGGCGCGCCGCCTATCGGACGACGCCCGGCAAGGGAAGAAAGAGGAAGCAGCCGTGATCCTCAAGCCCTACCAGATGGAAGCCCTCGACCTGGCCGAATTCGCCCGCGCCCAGCCCCCCCAAAGACTGCGTCGCACGGTGGAGCGTCGGATGAGTTCAAAAGCCGCAAGGCATCGTATTCCTGGCCGATGGCGGACGCCCATAGGCGCAACCCCTCGCCGAAGAGGTTGGCACGTTCGCCGCGTCAGGAGGCAATCCATGACCGAAAATCCCCCTCGAATCGCTTGCATCCCCGCGTCGGCTCGTTATCTTCCTCATGTTGGGTAGGCGATTTGCCGTCAGGTTTCGACGTCTGTGGCGTGTATATCGTATTGCATTATGCGTGAATGGGGTGACCGGGGTGACGATGGGGTATGGTGATGGTTCAGACGACATATCCAACGAAACCGACAGACCGTTTCGAGGTCTATCGCTTTTTCAACGGGCTCGCGTCCGAAGGCAAGGAAGGTCTCGACCGACGGCGTTCCCGCGTGCCGCTGGTCAAGAGCTTTCTCCTTGAGCACGTTTCATCTCGCGGTGGACAAACTCCTCGCCTGCCAACGGATATCCTGCAGTCATTGGGTACCGAGGTCAGGCCGATCGATAAAACCTTCCTGGAGGTTCGTGATCGGGATTCAGGATCGGATGCCATCAGTTTAGATCAACGGACCGTTGGGTATGTCGAGCAGTTCGGCGAGCGTTTTTTTGCCTTCTACACCTCCGATGATTCAAAGAACGCCACCAAGCGCGTGAACCGTTGGATCACGCACTCCCCTGACCTCGATTCCTCCTGGTTCAGCAGTCAGTTGCTCCAGCGCCTATGGGATACCGATGTCAGCCTGCGGGGCGATGAGCGCTTCAGCAAACTGACCTTTCGGCACGAAAGCATCTTCGAGATGCCGGAGGACACCACCGAGAACGCGGATGTCGAACCGAATGATGACGACTCCGTGGATGACAACGACGACCAGCCCTATTTTGAACGCCGCAAGGCCCGGTTCAGCATGGCCGACCGCATCGGCAGGATCAAGGCGTCCCTGCAAAGCCTGCAGGATGACTATGCGCCGCTCCATGCGCTGTATGCGTTGCGGTTCCCGTCTCGCGCGGGACGGGGCAGCCACGATCTGTATCAGCAAGGTCGGCTCACCAATCGTTCCGACAGTTTTGAGGAGCACCGGAACATGGTGCGCTACCTGTACCGGACCTATGGTGCCATGCTGACCCTGACCGAAGACACGGCGTGGCATCGCATGGAGTCTACGCCCACCGGCATGCGTACCAATATGGGAGCGAAAGGGGTTCCCCTCATCGTGCGGTTCAATGAAAAGCTGTCTGCGCCAACGTTCAAGTATTGGGTCACGCGCACTTTCCAGAAGCGCAACCCCTTCTTTCGGCTTTGGGGTGAGCCGATCTGGATGGGGCCGACCAAGGTCCATGTCTACGGCGCCGACCGCCATCTGTGGCAGCCGATCAACATCGAGATGACCGAGAACGGCCTTGTTGCCATCCTGCCGCAAGGCACCTGCGGCAATACGTTTCATCGGTTGGTCACCAACATCCAGGCGTATGTGTGTCCTTCGATCGAAGCGTGGCTGGGCGGGGAGTCGTTTCAGGAAATTGTGGACAGCTCCATCGCGCAGTCGGGAGGATACGACAATGAGCGCTGAGGCCCTTCTGCGCGATCCTGGTTTTCAACTCAATCTCCTGCTCTGGATGACCCGGGAGCAGCCGTCCAACGCCTATCTGATCCGGCCGCTTTTTCAGGAGCTTGGCTTTGCCCTCACCTACATCGAAAATAGATTTTCGCTGCCGGAAGAGACGATTCGCCGCGCGAAGGTGACCTCTCTCGAGATTGGCATGGCCCCCGAGCCCGATGTGTTGCTGCAACGTGACCGCGACAAGAAAGCCCTCTACATCGAAGCCAAGGCAGGGTCGTTTTCCGCAGAAAGTTCAAGCGCCAAGCAGGCGCGCGGACACCTGCTCGCTTCCGGTTCCGCTTATGCCGAGGTAATGAGGCCGATCGAGCAATGTCTTTTTTGTTGTGTAGTCCCGGACTCCGACCAGAGCCCCATGGATAAATGCCTCACGACTCTTTGTGGCGAATTGTCTCGCGCCGGTCTCGACCCTGGCCCCCATTCTGT
>JAVEYE010000339.1:0-4328 GCA_034003665.1 Rhodospirillales bacterium
GGTGATGGTCGTGCGGAAAGGCCATGGGGTCGGCCCCGGTGCCTCCTACCTCGGCTTCGGCCTCGATGGTTTCCCCGCTGCCGTCGTGATAGGCGACACTGAGCTCGGCACCGGTGATCAGCGCCGAGCCGCGCTCGCAGAAAAACTGCATACGTTCGGGAAAGCCCGGATAGGCGGTGGTGGTGGCATCGACCACGCCGATGGCGCCATCCGCGAAACGCACCGCGGCGGCGACGATGTCCTCGGTTTCCATCTGATGCACCGAACTGGTCTTGGCAAAGCCGGTCACTTCGACGGGGCGGGCCGTCAACGACAGAAACACGTCGAGCGGATGGATGCCCTGGGTCAGCAGGACGCCGCCGCCGTCGCGCAACTTGTCGCCCCGGCCGGGCTGGTCGTAGTAGCCCTTCTGCGGACGCCAGACCGGAATGAATACCGAGGCACCGACAATTTTACCCAGGCGTCCCGACGCCAGGATTTCACGGAGGCGAATTCCCGGCCGTCGGTGACGGTGCTGGAGCACGACGCCCAGCCGCACGCCCGCCCTGCGGCAGATGCCGATCAATTCGACCGCCCGCTCGGTGGTGATCTCCAGCGGCTTTTCCAGCAGGATGTGCTTGCCGGCTTCTGCGAAGCGACGCACCAAGTCGAGGTGGCTGTCCGGGGTGGTCAGGATCAGCGCACAGTCGACCGAAGAATCGTTGAGGGCGTCGTCGACGTCGCCGCTCAGCGGAAACGGGAATTTCTCGCCGAACGCCTTGCGACGCCCGTCCGAGCGGTTACAGGCGTACGCGACCTCGACACGATCGGAGAGGTCGAGCAGGCTCTTGGCATGCGGCGTAACGGCCATGCCGAGCCCGATGATGGCGATGCGATGCTTTCTCGTCACGATTGTCTCCCCCCGACACCAATGAAGCCCCCGGAACGTAGGGTGAGCCACCCCAAGCGTCAATGCCGGCCGTGCTCCGCCGGAAAACCGAAGCGGCAATCACGGCTCCATGATTGAACCCAACCGCCTAAGCCTTTGAATGCAGGCGGGTGCGTGCTAGAAATGGCTCCGCCAATTCCGGAGCCACCCGGCGGCGTCGATGCCGGTGACGTGTTGTCTATTTCCGTCAACCTCCCAAGGGAGAAGGGGGAAGCCTTAAGATGTCCGACAAAATCATCACCGCCCAGGAAGCGGCGGCGCTCATTCCTGACGGCGCCGTTGTTGCCGTCAACTGCTCGAGCGGGCTCAACACCCCCAACGCGATGTTCCGCGCCATTGGCGAGGTGTTTGAGAGCCGGGGCCGGCCGCGCAACCTGCACTTCTTCCTGCCGATCGCGGCCGGCGACATGTACGGCATCGGCGGCATCGACCACGTGGCGAAGCCGGGGCTTCTGGCCCGCGTCATCGCGGGGTCCTACCCCAGCGGGCCGTCGAACCGCGAATCGCCCAAGATCTGGCAGATGATCGGCGCCGACCAGGTGCCCGCCTACAACGTGCCCAGCGGCATTCTGTTCGACATGATCCGCAACGCCGCCGGCAAGCGGGCGGGGGTGTTTACCCAGGTCGGCCTGGACACCTTCATCGATCCGCGCCGCCAGGGCGCCAAAATGAACAAGGCGGCCAAGGAGGACATCGTCAAACTGGTCGAGATGAACGGCGAGGAGTGGCTGCACTTCCCCAACATCCCGCCCGACGTCGCCATCATCCGCGGCACCACGGCCGACGAGAAGGGCAACATCTCGATGGAGCACGAGGGCGGCTATCTGGGCGCGTTGGACATCGCGCTGGCGGCTCGCACCAACGGCGGCATGGTCATTGCCCAGGTCAAGCGCATCACCACCGCCGGGTCGATCCCGCCGCAGCGGGTCTTCGTCCCCTCGACCATGGTCGACTTCGTGGTCGTCGATCCCGAGCAGTGGCAGACCACCGAAACGCCCTATGACCCGGCGATCTCGGGCGAGGTACGCCGCCCCTTCACCTCGTTCCCGCCGGTGCCGTTCGACCCCGAAAAGGTGATCGCCAGGCGGGCCGCCCTGGAACTGCACGCCGGCGACGCCGTCAACCTCGGCTTCGGCATTTCACCCATCATTCCGCGCATCCTCATCGAGGAGGGCCAGGCCGAGGCGGTGACCTGGGTCATCGAGCAGGGCGCGGTCGGCGGCGTGCCGCTGGACGGTTTCGCCTTCGGCTGCTCGGCCAACGCCCAGGCGATCATTCCCTCGCCCACCCAGTTCACCTATTTCCAGAGCGGCGGCGAGGACTGCGGCCTGCTGTCCTTCATGGAGGTCAGCTCCGAGGGCGACGTCAACGTCTCGCGCCTCGCGTCCAAGCCGCACGTGACGGCCGGGGTCGGCGGCTTCATCGACATCACGTCGCACGGCAGGAAGCTGGTGTTCAGCGGCTTCTTCACGGCGGCCGGGCTCAAGCTCGACCTGACGGGCGGCAAGGTGACCATCCTGCAGGAAGGCCGCTTCCCCAAGTTCGTCGAGGACGTCGAGCACGTCACCTTCAGCGGCCGGCGCAGCCGCAAGCTCGGCCAGGACATCACCTACGTCACCGAGCGCTGCGTCGTGAAGCTGATGCCTGAAGGCCTGGTCGTCACCGAGGTGGCCCCCGGCATCGACGTCGAACGCGACGTGCTGGGCCAGGCCCGCGCCAGAATGGCCGTGAGCCCCGACCTCAAGACGATGGATGCACGCCTTTTCAGGCCCGAGCCGATGGGCCTGGTGCTGCCGGAACGCACCACGCCGCGCTTCCGCTCGGCAAGGAGCCAGTGACATGGCCGAACCGGAGAAGATCCTCTTTGCCGTCGAGGCGGGCGTGGCGACGATCACCCTCAACCGCCCCGACAAGCTCAACGCGCTGGACACCGACATGCTGGACGGCCTGGAACGGCTGGTCGCCCAGATCGATGCCGATCGCGATATCCGCGTGGTGATCCTGAGGGCGGCCGGCGAGCGGGCCTTCTGCGCCGGGGCCGACATCAACGCCTGGGCCGACTTGAAACCGCTCGGCATGTGGCACACCTGGATCCGCCGCGGCCACCAGATCTTCGGGCGCCTGGCCGACCTGCGCCAGCCCTCGATCGCCGCCATCGCCGGCATCGCCTTTGGTGGCGGGCTTGAATTGGCGCTGTCCTGCGACCTGCGCGTCGCCGCCGACAGCGCCAAGTTCGCGCTCCCCGAAGTCACCATCGCCACGGTGCCCGGCTGGACCGGCACCCAACGGCTGCCCCTTCTCATCGGCGAGGCCCGGGCCAAGCAGATGGTGCTGACGGGCCAGCGCATCGACGCCCAGACCGCCGCCCAATGGGGTCTCATCAACGAGGCCGTGCCCATGGCCGATCTCGACAAGCGCGCCCACGAACTGGCCCGCCAGATCGCCGCCAACGCACCGGTTTCGGTGCAGACCGCCAAGCAGCTCGTCAATGCCGGCCTGGGCCGCGATACCGCGGCGACGCTGGAAGCCCTGGCCGGCTCGATGACCGGCTTCACCGAGGATGCCGTCGAAGGCCGCGCCGCCTGGGCCGAACGCCGGCCGCCGAAATTCACCGGGAAATGACCCATCCCTACGGAGGAACAATGTTCGAAGATCTGAAAGGCAAATCCGTTCTCGTCACCGGCTCGTCGACCGGCATCGGCGCCGCCGTCGCCCGCGGATTCGGCGCGGCCGGCGCCAAGGTCGCCGTCCACGGCAACGCAAGCAGGCACGAGGCCGAGAAGGTGGTCGCCGACATCAAGGCCAAGGGCGGCGAAGCCGTCCTGGTGATGGGCGACGTCATGAAGACCGCCGTCATCAAGCGCATCGTCAAGGAAACGGCCGACGCCTTCGGCGGCCTCGACGTGCTCGTCAACAACGCCGGCAGCCTCTATCACCGTGCCGCCCTCGAGCAGCAGGACGACGAACTCTACGACAACGTGACCGACCTCAACATCCGCTCGGTGGTGTCGGCCTGCCGTATCGCCGTGCCCTACCTGCGCAAGAACAAGGGCTGCATCATCAACACCGGCTCCATCGCCGGCCACAACGGCGGCGCCGTCGGCGCCGGGCTCTACGCCGGGGCCAAGGCCTTCGTGCATTCGTGGACCCGCACCATGGCGATCGAGCTGGGCCCTGACGGCATTCGCGTCAATTGCGTGTCGCCGGGGGTCATCCTGACCCCCTTCCACGAGCGGTTCAGCACGCCCGAGAAGCTGGAAGGCATCCGCGGCAACATCCCGCTGCGCCGCTTGGGCGTCGCCGAGGACTGCGTGGGGCTCTACCTCTTCCTGGCCTCCGAGAAGATGGCCGGCTACATCCACGGCCAGGTCATCGAAATCAACGGCGGCCAGTACTTCAA
>JAVEYE010000340.1:0-4325 GCA_034003665.1 Rhodospirillales bacterium
GCCATGCAGCCAGGCGTTATGGACTCCGTCGCCTGACAGCGGCATAGTCCACCCCGTGGCAGCCAAGGAAGGGGGCCGCATTGCGGCCCCCTTCATCCGTTTCCGGCCCTGCGGCGCCAAGACCGGCAGGCGGGAATGGGGGCGAAATGGGGGATAACGACATGACTTTTCGGCGATTCGCGGCCTGCGCCGCCGTCCTGGCGGCCGTTGCGAGCGGCGGATGGGTGGCCGACGCTTCGGGGGAGCAGAGGCTTGACGCCCGGTACTTCCGGATTGGCGCGGGAGGCGCCGCCGGCACCTATTTTCCCATCGCTTCGCTGATCGCCGAGGGGCTGACCCGGCCGGCCGGCGCCGAATGCCGAGAAACGGAAAACTGCGGCGCTCCTGGGCTCATTGCCGTGGCTCAGACGTCGAACGGATCGGTCTCGAACGTCCGATCCGTCGTCGCCGGCGAGTTGGAGGCGGCTTTGGTGCAGTCCGACGTCGCCAGTTGGGCTTATCACGGCGAGGCGGTCTTCGCCGACGAACCCCGGCTGGCGAGCTTGCGCGCCATCGCTTCCCTCTATACGGAAAGCCTGCACGTCGTGGTCCGTCGGGACCTCGGCATCAAGTCTATCGCCGGCCTCAAGGGGCTGCGCATTTCGCTGGACGAACCCGGTTCCGGGACGCTGGTCGATTCCCGCCTTGTGCTTGCTGCCTCGGGGCTTGAAGAAGCCGACCTCCATCCTGAATACGTCAAGCCGGCGCTGGCGGCCACCCGAATGATTGACGGGCGCCTCGACGGCTTCATGATCATCGTCGGCTATCCGGCCCTGTCGATCGAGCGCCTCGCGCAGGATGTGGAGATCGACCTGGTCCCCGTCGATCGGCGAACGGCCGAAATGGTCCGGTCCGTCAATCCTTTCATGGGGGCGTCGAGCATTCCGGCCGGCGCCTATCCGGGGATCGGAGAGACGGCGACGCTCCATGTCGCCGCTCAGATGGTCGTCGATGCCGCCTTGAGCGAACAACTCGTCTACGACGTCAGTCGCGCCCTCTGGGGAGAGCGAATCGGTCGTCTTCTCCGGCAGGGGCATCCCAAGGGGAGGCTTGTTTTACTCGATGCCGCCCTCGAGGGGGTGACGATTCCCCTGCATCCCGGCGCCGCCCGCTTTTACCGGGAGGTCGGGCTGCTGCCATCGGCCGGGGTGGGTCAGCCGCGAGATTGATCGGGGGCATCGCGATGGTCAGGCGTCTCGCCGAAGTCCTTTCGTACGCGATCCCGGTTCTGGTCGCCGTGATCCTGGCGTCGGTGGTCGGTATCGGCGTCTTCACCAATCGAGCGCTGCTGTCCATCGAGGAGAAATTGCCGGCGACGGTGCTCGCCCAGGAGCACGACATCGCCCTGGTCGTTCAGGATCTGGCCGACCTCATCCGTGCCGTCGAGCGGGCCCGCCTGACCACGCATCCACAACGGTTCGATGAGATCTTCACCCATCTGGACGGGATGGTCGAACGGTTGCGTCGGGTCCGCAGCACGTACAACTTCGACAATCTCGTCAACGCGTCGTCCATGCACGCCATCGTCAGCCCGGCCCTGGGCGACATCGAGCGCTGGATACACGGGGGGATTCCCGGTTTCTCGGCCCGATCGGGGGAGGTGCTGCTTCTGGTGCAGATCCGCGCCGAGGAGGCATATGCAAAAGTGCGCGAGCAGTACCTCCGTTCAAACGCCATGGCCCGCGATCTGCTGACCGAACATGCCGGGCGCCTTAATGATTTTCGTCGTGACGTGCGCCGGCTGCTGTTCGGGGCCGGTGGCCTGGCCGGGCTGATCGTCCTGCTCGCCCTCCGTCAGCGGGTGGCGGAGCGCAACCGCCGGAATGCCGAGGCGGCGCGTCGCGACACCGAGGCCCGCTTCCGGGCGTTGGTTGAGCACGCTCCGTTCGCCATCAACGTGAAAGGGGCGGACGGGCGGTACATCCTGATGAACCGCGAGTTCGCCGAACTGGCAGGAACCTCGGAGGCGGAGGGCGTGGGCAAGACGGTTTTCGATCTGGCCACACCCCAACGCGCCAAACGGATCAACGGCTATGACCGCTGGGTGATGGAAACCCGCTCGCCGGTGGAATACGAGATGAAGGGAGCCGGTCCCGGCGAAGGGCGAAGTTTCGTCTGCGTCAAGTTTCCCTTTCTCGACGGGGCCGGTGCGGCGACGGCCGTCGGCTCCATGTGGATCGACGTCACCCGGCTCAAGGCGGCGGAGGAAAAATCGCGATTGCTGCAAGGCGAATTGGCGCACATCAGCCGGCTCAGCACCATGGGAGAGTTGGCCGCCGGTTTCGCCCATGAATTGAATCAGCCGTTGACGGCGATCAGCAATTACGCCGCAGGCATCAATCGGCGGCTCGGCGCCGTCGGCACCGATCCCCGCACCATCGCCGTGGTCATGGAGCGGATTTGCGAGCAGGCGCAATTGGCCAGCGACATCATTCGCCGCCTCCGCCGGTTCATCCGGAAGGAAGACGCCGAGAGAAAGCCGACCGACATGAATGATGCCATCCGGGCGGCGGTGCATCTTTTGCGCGCCGACGCCGCCAAGCAGGGCGTCGACCTGCGGCTGGACTTGGCCGAAGGTCTCCCGATGGCTCTGGTCGACGAGGTCGGCATCCAGCAGGTCGTCGTCAACCTGGTGCGAAACGGCGTCGACGCGGTGGTCGAGGAATGCCGCGGTCCCCGGGAAGTCACGGTTCGAACGGCGCTGGCCGGTGACGGGGGAATCCGTGTCATGGTCGAAGACACCGGGCGGGGGATGGAGGCGGCGGTCCGCGAGCGTCTCTTCGAGCCGTTCTTTACCACCAAAAAGGAAGGCCTTGGCGTGGGGCTTCTGATCTGCCGCTCGATCATCGAGGACCACAACGGCAAGCTCGCCGTTTCCTCGGAGGCGGGCCAGGGAACCACCGTTGAATTTTCGCTTCGGCCCGATGGCCGAGACTGATGCCGGGCTCGCCGGAAGATCGACGGGGGCGCATGAGATTTATGGTGGCGATATCATGAATCATGAGTAGGATCAGGATCATCGGGCAGTTGCTACGGGGTTCCATGATGCCGGAAAAAGCCAAGATCGAAACGCCTGCGCCGACCATGGCGGACATCATCCGCAACCGGGCCTATCAGCTTTGGGGCGTGCAGCCGGCCGCACCGGAAGGTGGCGCCAGGAAGACGTCGCGGACGGCCAAGAAGGCGGCCTCAACGCCAACCAAGGCGACGAAGCCGGCAAAGTCAACCAAGCCGTCCAAGGCATCGAGCGCCGCTAAGGCGACGAAATCGGCAAAGCCGGCAAAGCCGGCGGCTTCGCCGAAGGCCAAGGCAAGGGCGGCCAAATCCCGCTGAACGTCGGCGCACGCTTGCGGTAAAACGATCTCGGTCATCCATTCGATCGAGAGGGATCGGCGCCGGGTTGCGCACGGTCGCTTTCCCTTGATTCCCTCCGGCTCCGCCCTTAAGAACCGGGCGTGCCCGTAAAGGAATCCCCACCCGTGAAGGTCGCCGACTTCGACTTCGATCTGCCGTCCGAGTTCATCGCGCAGCGCCCCGCGGTGCCGCGCGATTCGGCACGGCTGATGGCCGTCGGCGACGACCTGCGCGATTTGACGATGCGCGACCTGCCGACGCTTCTTGGGCCGGGCGACATCATGGTTTTCAACGACACCCGAGTCATTCCGGCCCGTTTGGCGGGGCGGCGAGGCGAGGCGCGGATCGAGGCGACCCTCATCCGCCAGGTCGCCGTCGATTCATGGAACGCCCTGGTGCGCCCGGCCCGCCGATTGCGGCCGGGCGATGTCGTAGATTTCGGGGGCGGCCTGGCGAGCCGCGTTCGAGAGAAGGGAGAGGGCGGCGAGGTGACGCTCGTTTTCAATCGCGCCGGGGCCGACCTGATGGCCGCGCTGGAGGCGGTGGGAGCGATGCCGCTGCCGCCCTACATCAAGCGCGACGGCCTGGCTGACGGGCGCGACCGTGCCGACTACCAGACAATGTTCGCGCGGCGCGAGGGCGCCGTGGCGGCCCCGACCGCGGCGCTTCATTTCACGCCGGCCCTGATGGCCGGCCTGGCCGAACGCGGCGTCGGCACCGCCTTCGTGACGCTGCACGTCGGGGCCGGCACCTTCCTTCCCGTCAAAGTCGACGACGTGGCCGATCACCGGATGCACGCCGAGTGGGGCGAGATCACGGCCGAAACGGCCGCCGCCGTCAACGCGGCGCGGGCGGCCGGCGGGCGCGTCGTCACCGTCGGCACCACCAGCCTGCGCCTCGTCGAAACCGCCGCGGCGGCCGACGGCACGCTT
>JAVEYE010000341.1:0-4290 GCA_034003665.1 Rhodospirillales bacterium
CGGTGTCGGCGAAGCGGACCTCGAGGGTGCCGGTCAGGCCGGCGATGGTCGGGTCGACGCCGTCGATCTTGCCGTCCGAGCGGATGGTCTCGATCGGCTCCAGATTGTTGGAATAGGTGAGACTGGCCCCGGTCAGGTTGGCGAGCGGCGCTCCGTCCAGCTTCACCTGCCCCTGGAATTGGCCGAAGCGCTTGAAGGGAAGCGTCTCGGGCGTGCCGCCCTGGGAGGCGGCGTTCTTCGCCTCGCCCTGGCCGATCGCGTTGAAGGTGGCGGAAGCCTGTCCCGAGCGCTGGAAGTTGAGCGCCATGGAGTTGAGGCGCACGCCGCCGATCAGGAAGAAGGCGGGCACCTCCGGCATGCCGACCTCGACGGTGAGGCTGGGCAACGTCATCATCCCAGAGCCGTAGACATGGTCGTAGGGTTCGGTGCCGGTGCTCGTAGGCGCGCCCAGCAGTGCTTTCAACCAGTGACCGAAGCAGCGCAGATCGACCGGCACCACGATATCACCCTCGACCTTGATGACATCGCGCGACGGCGCCGCCGGATCGCGCCCCTGGCCCAGGATGTCGCTGTCGATCAGCCCCTGCTCGGAACCCAGGGACGACGAGACGAAGGGGAACTGGACGAACCCCGATACAGGGGCGACACCGTAGGTGGTCTCGAACGCGGCCAGCAGTTGGGCGTTCGCGCCATAGGCACGGGACATCGGGACGACTCCTTAAACAGGTGAGCGAACAGACGCGGCCGGAACCACGTCACCCCAGCGGATCGCTGGATGCGTAATGCAGGGTGACGGTCACCACGGCAGCCTTGAGGCCGGCGGCGCCGTCGATGGCCAGGTCACGGGTCTGCGGCGCGCCCCACTCGATCCAGTCGACGAGGCCACCCAGGGTGCGATCGGCGGAGAGCGCCACGCCGACTTCCGACAACAGGGTGTCGAGCGCGGCGGTCGCGGTCTCCGACGGGGCCTGCTGGACGATGACCTCGATGTCGGCCCGGTGCTGCCACAAGTAGGTGAGCGGCGATAGCAGCACCTCGGGCTCGCCTGGGTCGCCGTCGCGCAGGATCACTAGCCCGGCGGCCGGCACCTTCTCCGGCAGCGGCTCCTCGCGCTTGACCGCGGCGCCGGGCATCGCCCGCAGGCGGGCGAACAGCGCCGTCAGCACGTCCTCGCGCCGGGTTGACATCGGGGAAGGACCTTCCTGGTCAGGAGCCGTGCGGCGAAAGATGGTCTATTTACCGCAACATATGCGGAGAATTGGGTTGCCAAATGCGGCGAATGAGCCTATATTCGCCGCATAATATACGGAGAACCGTTCATGTATATCTGGGAAGCCGACGATTGGCCCCACTTCCGCTGGGATGCCGCCACCCTTCTGGCGCCGCTGGCCGAGGCCCGCAACAAGCAGGGCCAGCTGCTGGGCCGGATGCAGGGGCTCGGTTTCGATCTTCGGCGCGAGGCATCATTCGAGGCAACTGTCGACGATGTGATCCGGACCTCCGAGATCGAAGGCGAGAAGCTTGATCTTGCCAGCGTCCGCTCTTCGGTCGCCCGCCGCCTGGGCGTGCCCGACGTCGGGCACGTTCCTGCCGACCACAAGGTCGAGGGCGTGGTCGAGATGACGCTGGACGCCATGAACGACCCGACCAGTTCGCTGACGGCGGAGCGCCTGTTCTCCTGGCACGCGGCCCTATTCCCCACCGGCTATTCCGGCCTGCGTCGGATCACCGTCGGCGGCTGGCGCACCGACAACGACGGTCCGATGCAGGTGGTGTCCGGCCCCGAAGGACGCCAGAAGGTGCATTACGAGGCGCCGCCCGCGAAGAACCTCCCGTCCGAGATGACCCGGTTCATCGCCTGGTTCAACGATAAGCCGCCAATGGACGGGCTGTTGCGCAGCGGCCTCGCCCATCTGTGGTTTGTCACCATCCATCCCTTCGAGGATGGCAATGGCCGCATCGCGCGGGCCATCGCCGATCTGGCGTTGGCGCAAATGGAGGGACCCGGCCAACGCTTCTACAGCGTCTCGGCCCAGATCCGACTGATGCGCAACCGCTATTACGAAGTCCTGGAGCGGACCCAGAAAGGAACGTTGGACATCACCGAATGGCTTACATGGTTTGTGGATTGCTTCGGCAGCGCCATCAACACCGCCGCGGAGAAGAGCCTCTCCGTATTGCGTAAAGCCGAGTTCTGGCGGCGCTTCGCGGAGGAGCCCCTTTCGGCGCGCCAGAAGACCATCGTCAACCGCTTCATGGATGGCTTCGAGGGCAACCTCACCGCCCGCAAATGGGCGGCGCTCGGCAACTGCTCGGTCGACACCGCCCAGCGCGATATCAACGACCTGTTGGCGCGCGGACTCCTGATTCGCAATCCCGGCGGCAGCAAACGCACCAGCTACAGCGTGACGGGGTTCGAGACGGAAGCGCCGTTCGACGACTAATGTCCCGGCTCCCGCCAGTTCCGAACCACCAGCCCCGGCAGGGCTGCGTAACATCTAGCGGCCGGCTGCTTGCCAAGGGTCGGCATTGCGTTTTGTTCCTCATTTGTGGTACAAACTGACGTTCAAGGAGAACGCCAATGCCCAAGACCGAGATGATCCGCGCGCGCGTGGAGCCCGAACTGAAGCAAGAGGCCGAAGAAGTGTTTTCGGCGCTGGGGCTGTCGCCGACCGAAGCCATCACGCTCTTCTACAAGCAGGTGACCTTGCATCACGGCCTGCCCTTCGAAGTGCGGATGCCCAACGCACTGACCCGCGAGGCAATCCGCCAAGCACAGGGCAGGACGGGACTGTCCCGGCACGCCAGCGTCAAGGACCTGATGGCCGGCCTCGACGATGCGTGAACTGCTGACGACGACGCAGTTCCGCAAGGATCTCAAGAAGGCCGTCAAGCGCGGCAAGGACCCCGACATGCTGGAACGCGTCATCGAGCATATCGTCGCCGGCGAGCCGCTCGATCCACGCCACAGGCCGCATCGTCTATCCGGCGAGTAGTCGCCGTGCCGTGAGTGCCATGTCGAACCTGACTGGCTGCTGATTTGGGACGAGGACGAAGAATCCGTGATCCTCATCCGAACGGGCACCCACACCGACCTGTTCGACTAACGGCCCGGCTCTCGCCAGTTCCGAACCACCAGCCCCGGCAGAGCCGCATGCCACTTGGCGGCGGTGCCGGCGACATCGAGGCGTTTGCGGATCGTCACCTGCGGCACCAGGATGAACATCGGCACGGTGGCGAGACCGCGCCCCGTTCGCAGCGCCGAAGCGCTGGCCTTCCCAAACCCACCCCGCTTACCCGTAAGGGCACGCAGATTTTCCGCCACCAACAGCGAGGGACCCCGGCGCCGATAGACGAACCGCAGCCGCTGGCCGTGGGCGCGCTCCCACCCGCCCGGCGTGATCTTTTTCCTGCCGTCGCCATATCGGCCGGCGGCCGGCGTCGGGATGGCCAGAAACAGCCCATGCTTCGAGCGGATCAACGCACCGTCCGCGTAGGCGCGGACGATGTTTGGCGCCTTGCTGAACACCAGGCCGGCGGCACTAATGCTGTTCTGGCCCTTGGGATAGACCTCACTGCGCCAGGTGTTTGCCAACCGCCGGCCGAGACCGGCCCCTACGATCTGCTGGCGCAGCTCCAGCTTGAGGCCGTTCGTCGCTTCCCGGATTCCCGCCGTCACCGCTTCCTCCCCGGCCTTCAGTTCGTCGGCCAGGAAGCGCGTGAGGTCGCCCTCGATGGCGGCGGACAGCCTCATGCCGGCCTCGTGTCGATGGTCCAGAGCAGGCGCTCGGAGTCGCGGATCGGCTCGCCCTGAACGACGAAGGTTTCGCCATCCAGCGTCATGGTGTCGCCCGCAGCCGGGGTCGGCATCTCGGTCACCCGCACCTCGAACACCGCGGTCGGCGTGTACACGGCAAGAGCGCCGAGATCGAGATTGCGATCGGGGCGGCGGAGGATTGCTCGGACTGGCACCCCATCGTCGGCTCCGCCCGCGTGCCAGAAGGCGTCATGGGCGAGGTTGGCGTCGGCGAAAAGGTCATCGATGGCGGATTTAATGTCTGACACGGTCTTCGCCTGGAGAAAGCTTTGTAGCCTGAACGCCTATCGGCTGAACTAGCCGTTCACTTCGTGATGTTTGGCAGGAAGGGATCGCCATTCGTCTTATACCAACCTGCGCTGAGACTGACTCACGCCAGGGATTCCCAAACTGACGAAAGTCTGAATCAATGGCGCCCTGCATATGGAGGGCGTGACCATGGGATCAGCGATCGGCTTGCGGGATGATTTTGA
>JAVEYE010000342.1:0-4258 GCA_034003665.1 Rhodospirillales bacterium
ACGCTCTTCCGATCTGTTTCCATGGAAAGATCAATGATTTTTTGAGGGTTTCCCGGCTCAGAACCGACAGCAAGTTCGGTGAAGCTCAGTACCCATACGTGCGTCTTTGTTTGCGGATCTGCCTCACGAAGAAGGTCCGTCAGCCCCTTCATCGACGTATATGCAAGGTTGGCCATCGCTTTTGCTTCCTTAACAGGGAACACCGCTTTCTTATAAGTATTTTTTTCCACAGAGTCAAGAATCTTTCACTCGGCGGCACCCAGCCGAGTGGCTCCCATCAAAAAATGAAATAGATCGCGATAATACCCCAACGGCTCAGGCCTTCAGTTTGTAGCCCGTCGCGAACATCCGGTAGCACACCCACCACAGGGCCGCGTCGGTGGCCGCCATCACAGCCAGGCCGACGACCGGCGTGACGTCGGATTGGCCGAGGAAACCGTAGCGGAAACCGTCGATGGCGTAAAAGAAGGGGTTGAGATGGGCGATGGTCTGGAACAGCGGCGGCAGCCGCTCGATCGAATAGAAGGTGCCCGACAGGAAGGACAGCGGCGTCACCACGAAATTGGTGACGGCCGCGATATGATCGAACTTGTCCGACCAGATGCCGCCGATGCAGCCCAGCAGCGACAGCATGAGCGAGGCGGCCATCGCGTGAAACAGGATATAGCCGACGTGATGGACGTGCATGGGCACCACGAAGGTCATGGCGAGGCCGACCACGCTGCCCACCACGACGCCGCGCGTCGCGCCGCCTATGGCGATGCCGAAGGTCAACTCGTGGGCGTTGAGCGGCGGCATCAGGGTGTCGACGATGTTGCCCTGCACCTTGGAGATGACGATGGAGGACGACGTGTTGGCGAAAGCGTTCTGGAGAATCGCCATCATGATCAGGCCGGGGGCCAGGAATTCCATGAACGAAACGCCGTGCACGGCCGGCCGGCCCTGGCCCAGGGCCAGGGCGAAGACGGCGAGGAACAGCAGCGTCGTCACCACCGGGGCAACGACGGTCTGGGTATAGACCTTGGTGAAACGCCTGACTTCGCGGGCGTAGAGCGTCCACAGTCCGATCCAGTTGGCGTCCGTCAGGGCATGCATGTCTTCGGCTCTCCTTTCCGGCGGCGGTCCCTATATAGGCCGGGCGGTCGGGCCCCGCAAAAAAATTGCAGGCGGCGGCAGGCCGGTGCGATGATGACGGCATGACCGAACCCGATGGCCAGAACCCGACCAAACCGGCCCGGCCCGGCCCGCGCAAGGTGACGCCGACGTATCTGGAGAACGCCGCCCTCTTCTATCTCCAGCGCTTCGCCACCTCGTCGGAAAACCTGCGCCGTGTCCTGATGCGCAAGGTGGAGCGTTCGGCCCGCTTCCACGGCACCGACCCGGCCGAGGGCGCCCGATGGGTGGACGCCCTGATCGCCCGGTTCCTCGCCTCCCGATTGCTTGACGACGCACTTTATGCCGAAAGCCGGGCGACCAGCCTGCGCCGGCGCGGCGCCTCGCGGCGGACCATCGCGCTCTCGCTGCGCCAGAAGGGGGTCGAGGGCGAAATCATCGAGGGCGCGCTGGCCGCCGCCGACGAGACCGAGGAGGCGCCGGAGCTGGCCGCCGCCGCCAGGCTGGCCCGCAAGCGTCGGCTCGGCCCCTACCGCCCGCCCGAAAGCCGCCGCGACCACCGCGAGCGCGACTTGGCGGCGTTGGCCCGGGCCGGCTTTTCCTATGACGTGGCGCTCGCCGTCATCGACGCCGACGGGCCCGACGACGCATGAAGGCCCACCCGATCGGCATGCCGCCGATCAATTCTCCGGCTTGGCGTTCTCGCCACGGCTGAACTCGTCGGGCGGCAGTTCGTGCGCCGGCGCCTCGGCTTTTTCCTGCTTGGCTTCGGAAACGGAGACCGGCGGCGGCGCTTCGGCCATGCCTTCCGGCGCGCCTTCCAGGGTCCGCACGAAGGCGGGCGGGGCGGTGCCGTCCTTGCCGACGCCGAAATAGAGGGTCTGGTGAGGGAAGGGAATCTCGATGCCCAGTTCGTCGAAGCGGTTCTTCATGCGCCGGTTGAATTCGCGGCGCACCGTCCACTGCTTGAGCGGCAGCGTCTTGAAGCGAACCCTGATGACCACCGCCGAGTCGGCCAGGGCATCGACGCCGATCATTTCCAGCGGCTCCAGAATCAGCGGCCCGAAGTCGGGATCCTCACTCATCTCGACCCCCAGCTGCTTCAAGACCTCCATCACCTCGTCGACGTTCTCGCGGTAGGAAACGCCGGCGTCGATCACCGCCATCGAGAAGCCCTTGGTCATGTTGCTGACGGTGTCGACCGTGCTGAACGGGATGGTGTGCACGGTGCCGTCGACGGCCCGCAGGCGGAGCGAACGGATCGAGATCTGCTCGACCACGCCGGAGATGCCGCTGGCCGTCACCACGTCGCCGACCGCCAGCGAATCCTCGACCAGGATGAAGACCCCGTTGATGACGTCCTGCACCAGCTTCTGCGAGCCGAAGCCGACGGCCAGGCCGACGACGCCGGCGCCGGCCAGCAGCGGCCCGATGTTGACGCCGAGTTCGGAGAGGACGATGAGCGTCGCCATGACCAGCATGATCACCATCACGGTGGTGCGCAGCAACGGCAGCAGCGTGCGGGCACGGGCGCTGCGTTGCAGCACCATGCCGTCGGATCCGGTTTGCGTCAGGTAGCGCTCGATCGAGGAACTGACGGCCTCCCACAGAACCAGCGAGACGACCACGATGAGCCCGATCGAGAAGGCGCTGCCGGTGATGCGCCGGCCGAACGGCGAGTCGAGCCACGCGAAGGTGTCGAGCCCCCAGGCCTGCAACAGGACCAGACCGGCGACGATGTAAAGGATGGTGCGGAGCACCACGTGGACGGCCGGCACGTAGCGGTTGACCCGGCCCTCCAGCAGGGGGAAGCGGGATTTCACCTCGTCGCTCACCGCGAAGCCGCGCTCGATGCCGCGCCGCAGGCCCATCGCCAGCACCTTGGCGGCGGCCAGGATGACGGCGGTAGCCGCGGTGGCGCGGAGCAGATACTCGAATCCGCCCTCGACTGAAAGGGCCCATACCCCGAAGACGCCGACGACGTAGACGATGGCCAGCACGTGCCAGACGTCGGCCAGGCGGCGGCGCAGGCGGATGGAGGCGGTCGGCGGCGCGTCGGCGGTCGGCCGGCCGCGGATCCACTCGGCCACCGCGTGGCGGTTCTGCAGCAGAAAGACGACGACCATGACGGTGATCAGCAGGCCGACCAGGCGAAGCAGCCCGCCGTGCGCGACGGCAGGCAGGCCGAGCAGCAGCGCCGCCTCGGCCGCGTAGTAGCCGACCACCCAGGTGACGATCGGCCGGCGTGTCCAGATGAACAGGTAGTGCGCAGTCTCGGTCCCCGCCGAGAACAGCCGGAACGACGGTCCCGGCGGCACCAGGACCATCCGCATCAGGATGGTGAGCCCCCGGATCAGCACGTAGCCGGAAAGGAAGGCGACCACCATCACCTGGGTCTGGTGCAGCGGATTGAGCAGCGGCAGCAGCGCGTAGGCGGCGATGGCGAAGGCCGCCACCGGCACGATCTCGATGACGGTGCGGGCGAGGAACATCGGCAGGCGGACCAGCAGGCTGCCCGCCTCGCGGCCGTCCATCGCGCGGCGCGGACGCGCCAGCAGGGCCGATGCCGCCCATTCGGCCAGCCAGCCGGCAATGATCGCCGCGGCCAACTTGAGCAGCGCGAAAAGCCAAACGGAACGGGCCGCCGGATCGCTCACCTGACGCTCGAACCAGGCGGCCAGCACCGGCAGGTTGCTAAGCCGGTTGGCGGCGGCGACCACCTGACGGCTGATCTCGCCGGTCGTGGCCGAAAGCGTCGACACCAGGCGGGAGCCGACCGGCTCGGTCTCGGCCGGCGCCATCCCCTTGGCCACCTCGATCAAGGTTTGGATCTGGCTCAGCAGTTCTTCGCGCTTGGCGTCGTCCTTGATGGCGGCGGCCAACCCCTCCAGATCCTCGATGGTCACCGGATCCGTCGCCGCCGCCGATTCGGCGGCCAGCGCGCCGGGCATGGCCGCGGCCAGCCACACGGCCAAGGCCGCCGCGATGCCTGCCATCCCCGCAATCAGCCGGTGTCTCTGTCTTCGCATGGTCACCCTCGCCCGTCTTGCGCGTCGTCAACGGTATCGAAAATCCACCGGCCTGTCACATCGTTCCCTCGGATCCATTCAAGGCCGTCCATCCCGGCATCCCCCGCCCCGATGGA
>JAVEYE010000343.1:0-4258 GCA_034003665.1 Rhodospirillales bacterium
CCACCGTGATGCCCCAGGCGAAGACCTTGGCGGTTCCCAGGATGAACATGACGACGACGGTGGAGCGCACGGCCCGCATCATCGCGTCTTTCAGTCCGGCCCACGTGAACTCCCGGTAGATGGACCCCAGCAGCAGGGCGTAGAGCACGGCGACCGCGCCGGCCTCGGTCGGGGTGAAGGCGCCGGTCAAAATGCCGCCGACGATGATGATGGGGGCCGAAAGCGGCAGGATGCCCCGCCAGAAGGCGCGGCCGACGGCGCGAACCCCCGGCCAGGGGTCGGTCGGGCAGTTCTCGCGCCCGCTGACGACCTGCACATAGATCGCCGCCATCAGGCACAATCCCATGATGACACCAGGCACGATGCCGGCGAGAAACAGGGCGTCGATGCCGATCTCGGCCATGGCGCCGAACAGCACCAGATGGATGCTGGGCGGAATGATCGGCCCGATCGTCGATGATACCGCGGTGATCGAGGCGGCGAATTCGGGTCGATAGCCCTTTTCCATCATGGCCTTGATCTCGACCCGGCCGAGCCCCGCGGCATCCGCCGAGGACGACCCAGACATGCCGGCGAAGATCATGCTGGCCAGCACGTTGACATGCCCCAGCCCGCCGCGGATGTGGCCGACCAGGGCGTTGGCGAAGTCGAAGATGCGCTGCGTGATGCCGCCGGTATTCATCAGTTCGCCGGCCAGGATATAGAGCGGAATGGCCAGCAGGGTATAGCCCCGCACCCCGCTCGACAGTTGCTGGGCGGCGATGGCCAGCGGCGTATCGGCGACGACCAGATAGACCAGAGACGCCGCCAGAAAACTGAAGGCAACGGGGACGCCAAGGAGAAGCAGGCCCCCGAAGCCGCCGAGAAGCAGTGCCAGTGCCATGCCTCAGCCCTCCTGCTCCCGCCCCAAGGGGGCGGACGGTGCGGCAGAATTCAGCACCATCAGAAGGACGGTCAGGGCCGAGGACACGGCCGCCCACACGATGGGAATCGAGTAGAAGCCGCGCGACAGGCCCAGGGCGACGATTTCCTGTCCCCACTGGACCTGCGCGGCGCGAACGGCGAACCAGCCAATCGTGAACATGCTGGCCCCGATGACGAGAGCCGAGAACAGCCCGGCCGCGAGCCGTCCACGGCGAGGCAGCCGGTTGACCAGGCCGGTGATGGCCACATGGCCCCCTTCCCTGAGCAGCAGGGCCGCCCCCACGAAGGTGAGCCAAACCAGCGCCAGGGCGCCGGCATCGTTGGCCCAGAGGAGCGGACTTTGCAGAAGGTATCGGAAGATGACGCTGAGCGCCGTGGAGACCACGACCACGCCCATGCACAGCATGCAGAATGCCATTTCGGCCTTGCCGATTGCATCGTCCACCCGTCTGAGCATTGCAATCATGATAGACACGTTTCCCTGGAAACGCCCGAAACGGCGTTCAAGATGGTTGAAGCCGGCGGATCAGAGCTTGCTGACTTTGTCGAAAAGACCGGGCGTCCAGTCGCCGTCCTTCTCGAGCCGTTCGGCGACCGGGCGGGCCTTTTCGACGAACTCCTTGACGTCGATGTCGCTGATCTTCGCGCCTTCATCGGTCATCTTGGCCGTGTGGGTCGCGACCTGCTCCTCGATCGCCTTGGTGTAGAAGTCGCCCGCTTCCTTGCCGGCTTCCTCCAGCGCCTTCTGCTGATCGGCGGTCAGCTTCTGGAATACCACCTCGCTGATCAGGACGTTGAACGGCGCGATCGAATGGTTGGTCATGGTGACGTACGGCGCGGCCTGGTAGAACTTCTCCGGGTAGACCGAGCTGAACGGCGAATCCATGCCGTCGACCACACCGGTCTTCAGCGACAGGTAGGATTCCGCCCACGGCAGGATGGTGGGCTTCATGCCCAGCGCCTTCCAGGTTTCCACGTAGGCCTTGATATTGGCGAGACGGAACTTCCGACCCTCCAGGTCCTTGATCGAGGTCACCGGAAACTTGGTCACCAGCACGCGCGGCACGCGGTACCAATTGTCGGCCAGCACGCGCAGCTTCTTCTTCTCGACCATTTCCTTCTTCATGCCGGCGTAGATGTCGCTGGCCAGGAACGTCTTCATGTGCACCTGGTCGCGGAAGGCGAACGGCATGGCCATGATGCCGTAGTCCTTCACCACGTTCTGGTTCCAGTCGGCCACATTGGCGAACATGTCGAGGGCGCCCATCATGACGTTCTCGATCATGCTGACGGCATCGCCGAGCTGACCCGCCGGAAAGATGTTCACCTTGATGGTGCCGCCGCTCTTCTCGGCGGCAAGGGCGGCGAAACGCTCCAGGGCCTTGGTCTCGAAGCTGGTGGGCGAATGGACCCCACCCAGGCGCAGTTCCTTGGCGGCGGCCGTCGCCGGCGTCGCATGAAGCATTGGAAGCGCGGCGAGAATCGCCGCAACCCCAGCCAAACGTGTGAAGACGCGCATATCCCAATCCTCCTGTTGACAGTCCATACAAACGGACGGCACAAACGGACGGCGATTACCCCGCCGCTTGTCTCGTTAAGTCCTCCCGTTTTCCTTCAATTTCCGAGCTGACGACGTTGCCGCGCAGCCACTCGGCCGTCTTTTGGCTATGATGGACCGAAAGCGCGATCGCGCCATCGTGGTCACCGGCCCGCATCCGCGCCAGGATTTCGCGGTGATCCTGGATCGAAACTTTCATACTGCCGACCGCGTTGACATAAACCCACTGGTAGCGCTCCGACGTGTCGAAAAGCCCCTGCAGGATACGCAGCAGGTGGGGATTCTCGGTCCCGGCGAACAGCGCGAAATGGAACTCCCTGTTCAACTCCATGTAGCGCGCCAGATCGTGGTTCTGCGCCGCCCGTTCCATCAGGTCCATCAGACCGTCGAGGGCAACGAATTCCTTCTCGCCGAAACGTCGGCACGCCTCGTCCATGGCCCACGGCTCCATGCGGCAGCGCAAGGCATAAACGTCGCGAAGCTCGGCGCCCGAAAGCGGCGCCACCACGGCGGAACGATGGGCCTGGACCACCACGAAACCCCGCGCCGCCAGATTGGCCAGGGCCTGGCGAACCGGAATGCGGCTCAGTCCCAGGGTTTCGGCAATGATGTTCTGATCGATGCGCGCGCCCGGCCGCAGCTCCTGCTCCACGATGCGGCGCTTGATCTCGTCGACGGCAAACTCAACTGCCGTCCTGTGCCGGGGCGAACGGTCCATGGCGTGACGGTATTGGATTTTGGATCCAATATCAAGGATCTTGTCGGGCGCCGTGGCTTGCGGAACCCGATCCATCCGGCTCAGGTTCCGGGTTTCTCGTTGCCGCCCGTTCGGGTATCCTGGGGGACCTTGAACGAGGGATCGTCCGCGTTCAGCCGATCCATCGAAAATGCCGCGGGTGGGCGGCGTCTGAGAGGTTTTTCATGAAGAAGTTGATCGGAATCGTTGCGGCCGTGCTGGTGGTTTTGATCGGCCTTGCCGTCGCCATACCCTTTTTTGTGCCGACGGCGGTCTATGCCGAGAAGATCTCCGACGCCGTGAAATCGGCGACCGGCCGGACCCTGACCATCGGCAAGGACATTGCGTTCTCGCTGTTCCCCAGCGTCGGGGTGACGGCCAACGACGTCGCCTTTGCCAATGCGCCAGGCTCCACCGAACCCACCATGGCGACGTTGAAGAGCCTGGAAGTCCGACTCAAGGTTCTGCCGCTGCTGTCCGGCCAGGTCGAGGTGGAAAGCTTTGTCCTGATCGACCCCGTGATCCGGCTCGAAATCGACAAGAAGGGCCGCGCCAACTGGACATTCAACGAAGGCAAGACCGCGGCGGCGACCCCGGCGGAGCCCGGCCAGCCGGGCGGCCCCGCCTTGGCCGGCCTCAAGCTCGACGACGTCAGGCTGTCCGGTGGCCGCATTCTTTATTCGGACGCGCGCAGCGGCGTCAGCGAAGAGGTTCGCGACGTCAACATGACGGTTTCGCTGCCCGGCCTCGATCAGCCCTTGAACGCCGAGGGCGATCTCGTCTGGCGTGACAAGAAGATCGATCTTGATATCGCGGTTGAAAAGCCCGGCGCCCTCATCGAGGGCGGCGCCAGCCCAACCGCCGTTTCGGTGGTCGGCGATCCCTTGAAATTGTCGTTCAAGGGCACCGTCGCCAATACCGCGCAGCCCAAGGTCGACGGCGGGCTCGAACTCGACGTCCCGTCGATCCGCGGGTTGGCCGCCTGGGTCGGATCGCCGATCGAGGCGCCGGGTGAAACCCTGGGACCTCTCGCCATCAAA
>JAVEYE010000344.1:0-4257 GCA_034003665.1 Rhodospirillales bacterium
CGCCGCCATCGTCGGTTCCCAGCAGGAGGACCAGCCCAAACACCAGGAAGAGGACGGCCAAGCCTGCGGTGAACCCCGCCACGGACCGGGTAAGCCCGCCTGGGGTGACCTGAACCTTGCGCGTCATGTCGTTCCTCCTGCTGTATTCCGTTTGCAGTCGCTGCTCAAAACATCCGGTACAGGCGATCCTCAATCACTTTCCAGGCCTCTCCGTCCCTTTTCAGGACGGCGAAATGGCTGGAGCCCGTTTCGGGGTCGCCGATCATCGTGATCTCGGCGACGGCCGTCGCCCCTGCAACGTCGAACCCCACTCTCGACAGACGCGTCCGGTGAGAGCCGGCGAGCAGGGAAAGACCGCTCAGCGGACCTTCCATCGCCGGACAGGCCATGCCGTTTCGCTGATTGAAATCGGCTATGGCGGCAGCGACGGCGGGATCGGACCGTTCAGCCGACATCGGGCGCGTCAGGTGTCTCACCTCGACGGTCCCCTCGTTGACGTGGAAATGGGCCAGCAGAACCTCGTGGATCGTGCGCTCGTCGGCGGGCGGCAGGCAGGAACCGTCCAGCCCTTGGACGTTGGCCTCGAAGGACAAGACCATTCCGGCCGCCAGGGCGAAAAGAAAAATCCTCATTGACCACAACCCTGTATATTGTTTAATAACCATTTGCATCATGGCTATGAAATTTTGAAGATTATTGAAACAAACCAAAATATAGACGTAAAGTGATAATACTTGAAAGGCGCATACTTGGACGCACGGTCTGGCAGTCTGTCGAGTGGGGGTGGAACCCGATCGTCGTGAACGGACATCATCTGAAATTGGCTGCCTAGCCACCCCATAGGCGGCGGTACGTTCGGCGCGTTGCTCGGGATGGGGTCTGTCATGCGGCGGGTGGCGGTCTGCGTGATTTCTGTGCTCGTGGGGGCCGCCCTGCCCATTGCCGCGACCGCCGAGCCGTTGCCCGAGCCGTGCCGCTTGGTGCCGGTGCGCGGCAGCTGCAAGGCCATCCTGGACAAGGCCTATTACGATCAGGGGCGCCGCAAGTGCCTGTCATTCATCTACGACGGCTGCGGCCCCGTCGTTCCGTTCGACGAGGTGGAGGACTGCCGGAAGCTTTGTGAAGCCGGGGCCGAAATCCGTCTGGCCGATTTCCGCCGGGTCGAGGGCCGCCCGTTCGTCCGGGTCGATGTCGAGTATCCCAAGGCGTGGAAAGACGACCCCGCCTTCGTCGCGCGGGTGAACGGCGCCGAGACCGCCTCGCGCGTGATCGGCGGCGGGTCTTCGCCGGACGCCAATCTGGCGACGCTGGAGGTCTTCCTGGGAACGGCGCCCCTTAGCGAGATCAGCATCGAGACGACGGTCGGCGACAGAGCCTATCGTGTCTTCACGCCCTTGTTCTGGGAGGCGGCGGCGCTGCTGTTGCTGCTCGACCATGAGGGCCGCGACGAGGCGCTTTTCGCTCCGGCCGACCTGCGTTTTGCCACGTTCAAGACCGGCGCCCCGGTGGTTCGCCATAACGGAAGGCAAATCCCCGCCGAGTCGTTTGTCGAAAGGGCCGGGCACGTCGCACTCTGGCGGGTCGCCCCCGAGTGGGTGGAGGGTCGCAATGACATTGCGGCCGAGGCAACCGGCGTTGACGGCGGGATTCTTCGCAAGACTTACACGTTCTTCAACCTCGAGGCCGGCAGCCTGCCCTACCGCCAGAAAATCCGAATCGCCTATGGGGTGCCGGGCAGTCGGAGCGGGCCGTTCTATCGTTTGGAGTCCTCGGGAGAAACGCTGGCTTTGGGGGCCGACGCCACAATCGCCATCGACGCGGTCGATGACTGGGGCTGGCTGGTTCGCGAACAGCGGCTGGTCCGCGAGGTCGTCGGCGCCGCCGGCGGCGAATCGGTCTTGCGAATCTACGAGAAGGCCCACTTCCTGGGTGACGAGCGGTTGACGCGGGAAATCCGCCTGCGGGTCGTGAAATGACCGAGTTGCCGCCCTTCGGCTTGATCGAGATCGCCGTGCTGCTGGGCCTGGTCGGCGTCGTGATCGTCGCGGTCATCCTGTTCCGTGGAAGGGCGGGGGGGCCGCGCGCACGGTCGGGCGGGGACGCCGAGACCGGGCGGCAAGATGGACAGGCGTTCGACGATCGGCTCCGGCGCCTCGAGGCGTTGCGCCGCGAGGGCGTTCTCAGCCATGGCGAATACCGGCGCAAGCGCGACGAGATTCTCGGTCAAAAATGGTGACGTGACGAGCCGCCTAGACGCCGCGCGGAGTCAGCGGGGTGCCAGGTCAGGAACAAGGGAGATAAAAGTGACGTACCTTCACCTTCGTCGAGCCGTTCTGTACGGCCTTATTATCGGGTTCGGCCTGCCGACCGCGTCGGCGGCGGCGGATCTCGTCCTCAAGCGGGTCGTGCTGTCGAGCGGCGGCGTCGCCTACTACGAGCACGAGGCGACTGTCGAGGGCGACGCCGTCCTCAATCTCGACGTTCGCCTCGACCAGGTCGACGACGTGCTGAAAAGCATCGTCGTCTATGACGACAAGGGCGGGGTCGGCTCGATTAGGCTGCCTGGGCGCGAGCCCCTGCGGCAGGTCTTCCGCGACTTGCCGTTCGGCGAGAACGACCTGGCGTCCCCGGCCCAGCTTCTGGCCCGCCTGCAGGGGGCGGAGATCGAGGTGACCGGCGAGAAGGCGGTGAGCGGGCGCATCCTGTCGGTGGTGCCCGAAACAGCGCGCGGCGAAGACAAGACCGAGACCGTCCGTACCCGCGTGTCCCTGATGACGGCGACCGGTGTCCAGCAGTTTATTCTCGAAAGCGCCGGGGCCGTGCGCTTCGTCGACGAGAAGCTGCGCCGCGAGGTTGACTTGGCCTTGCAGGCCACCGCCGGTCATCGCGTGACCGACCGGCGCACCTTGGCCATCGAAACGCGCGGCACCGCCAAGCGCGCGGTGCGCGTCGGCTATGTGGTCGCCGCGCCGATCTGGAAGACCGCCTACCGCTTGACGGTCACCGCCGGCAAGGGCAAGGGAATTCTCCAGGGATGGGCGGTCCTCGAGAACCAGAGCGGTCACGAATGGCAAGGGGTCGATCTGACCCTGGTTTCCGGCAACCCGGTGACCTTCCGTCAGGCCCTCTACGAAAGCTATTACGTAGACCGCCCGGAGGTCCCGGTCGACGTCGCCGGCCGCGTCCTGCCTGCCATCGACGCAGGCGCGATGGCCATCCCGGAAACGGGCGCCGCCCGGCGGTCCGCCTCGAAGTCCGTTGCCGCGTTGGAGGCGCTGCCGCGCGAGTATGCGGAGCGGATGATGGCGGCCCCATCGCCGGCCCCGCTCATGGCCGACGCGCCCAATGCCGCCAGGGCCGCCGACAAGACCGAGGCGAGCGAGGCGACGCACGTGTTGTTCCACCTGGCGCGGCCGGTCACCGTGGCGGCCGGCGGCAGCCTGGTGGTGCCGATCGTCGATCGCGAGATTCCGGCGGAGCGGCTCGGCCTGTTCGAGCGGCGCACCGACGGCCGGCATCCCCTGGTTGCCATCCGTCTGAGCAACGATGGCGAGACCAGTCTGCCGTCCGGCGTCTTCACCGTCTACGAGCGTTCGGCGGAAGGTGCGCCGGTGGCCTTCGTCGGCGACGCGCGGATCGGCGTCCTGCCCAAGGGCGAGGAACGCTTCGCCAGCTTCGCCCTCGATACCAGGATCCGCATCGATGACGAAAAGAGCGGGGCCAAGGCGTTCCGCCAGGCGACCGTCAGCAAGGGCGTCCTCAAGATCGTCTCGGTGCTGCGCGAGAGCACGGCCTATCGCCTGGTCGGGCCGAAGGAGACGATGATCCCCGTGGTCATCCAGCATCCGCGGCGGGACGGCTGGGATCTGGTCGAGCCTGATCCGAAGGGCGTGCAGGTGACGCCGACCGCCTATCGGCTGACGGCGACTCCCGGGGCCGACGGCAAGGCCTCGGTGACGGTGGTCCTCGAGCGCGTCGAGCAGGAGACGGTGGCGGTGACCGGGATCGACGGCGACCGTCTGATCGCCCTGTCGCAGGAGGGCGCCTTGCCGCCGGCGATGAAGGATGCGTTCAAGGAGGCGGCGCGCCTCATGGCGGCGCTCGAAACCCTGAGGCGGTCGTCGGAGGCCCTGGAGGACGAACGCGCGCTCCTCGTCGAGGATCAGGACCGTGTGCGCCGGAACCTTGCGGCCGCACCCACGGGCGGGGACCTGCAGACCCGCTATCAGAAAAAGCTGTCCGGCCAGGAGGACCGTC
>JAVEYE010000345.1:0-4230 GCA_034003665.1 Rhodospirillales bacterium
TCAGACCGAGGCCGTCATGGCGGTCTACCGCTTCTGGGAAAAGGATTACGCCAACGGCAATCCCGTCGTCGTGGCCCCCACCGGGTCCGGCAAGTCCATCATCATTGCCCTGCTCATGCAGCAAGCCGCCGAAGCCTACCCAGGAACGCGCATCATGTGTCTCGCCGATGTCAAGGAGTTGATCGAGCAGGACTCCGACGCCTTCCGCACCGTCGCGCCGCACACGCCATTCGGCATCTACTCAGCATCGTTGGATGAGAAGGACATAGCGCACGACATCACCTTCGCACAGATTCAATCCTGCCACCGCAAGGCATTCATATTCGGGCGCATAGACTTCTGCATCGTGGATGAGGCCCATATGGTCAACGCCAAGCGCCTCGGCATGTACCGCAACTTCTTCTCCGCGCTGAAGGATGTCAACCCCATGCTCAAGATCGTGGGGTTCACCGCCACACCGTACAGGCTGGGGGCCGGTTACATTTTCTCCAATGACGAGGATGCGCTATTCGGCGGTGTCGCCTACGACATTCCCATAGACAGGCTGATCGACGAGGGTTTTCTGGTGCGTCCTGTGTCCTACGCAGGCCGTGTCGAGGCCAACACGGATAACATCGAGCACTCCTCCACCGGCGAGTTCAAGGAGGAGTCGGCCACCAGGGAGTTCGCCGGCATAACCGTGGAGGCCGTTGCCGACATGGTGTCACGCCTCCGCGAGCGCAAGTCGATCCTCGTCTTCGCGTGCGGGCTGGATCACGCCCGCCTTGTGGTGGATTCCCTGCGCGCCGCCGGCGAGGTGTCCGTGGACATGGTGTCAGGCGAGACGCCGCGCGCCGAACGCGAGGCACTGGTGGACAGGGTTCGCAATGGAGACCTGCGGTGGGTCGTCAACGTGGGCGTATTCACCAAGGGGTTCGATGCCAGATGCGTTGACGCCATCGTGCTCCTGCGGGCCACCGAGTCCCCGGCGCTCTATGTCCAGTGCGTCGGGCGCGGCCTCCGCATCCATCCCGGCAAGACGGATTGCCTCGTTCTGGACTACGGGCAGAACATCATCCGGCATGGACCCATCAACTGTGTCACGATCCGCAAGAAGGGCAAGGGAAGCGACGAGAAGCGCGTACTCGCCAAGCACTGCCCATCCTGCGACGCACTGATAGCCCTTGCCGCCACGGTGTGCCCGCATTGCGGGGCGGAGATGCCTGCCGCGCCAAGCATGCCCAACCACGACCTGCGCCCCTCCGATGCCCCGATCCTGGCCGATGGTCAGGCGCGCACCGAGTGGCGTGATGTGCAGGCTATGCGGATCACCAGGCACGATAAGGCGGGCAAGCTCCCGTCCATGCGGGTCTCCTACCAGTTGAACGCTGCCTTGTGGGTTGACGAGTGGGTCTGCCTATGCCATTCGGGATACCCGCTGGCTAAAGCCCGCCAATGGTTGTCGGCGCGGGGGTATGATTGGCTTTCTGTGGAGAGTGCGTTGAAAGTCTCATGGCCGCAACCGCAAAGAATCAAGATCAAATGGGGTGGCAAGTACCCCGAAATTCTGGATTGGTACTTTGGAACCAACCTGCTAGTTGGCTAAAAGACAATGGCGAAATTCGCGTTCAATGCAGTGGCGATGGAGTCGCAGGAATCTCTGGATCGAGAGTACCGATTCTCAATCTTCGACAACGTGATGTCCAAGACCCCGCGCACCATAACTTTCAGCGAGTTCAGGGACGCCATCGAATCCGGCGAGTACGCTGAACAGATAATCAAGGTCCGGGCGTGCATCGAGAAGAAGCAGCGCGACGACGCCAAGCGCGCACTCCTTCCCTGCATCACCGTCAGCGGCGAGTTCGACGGGGGACACCTTGCGGCCAACCTGACGCAGCACTCCGGCCTCGTCTGTATCGACTTCGACCTGGCCGACAACCCGCAGATGTATGGGCAGGCCGACACATGGCGCGACACCCTCGCCGACGACGAGTTCGTCAAACTAGCCTTTGTGAGCGCGTCAGGCAACGGCGTGGCCGCCATTTGCCGCATCGAGGGTGAACGGCACGGGGAGGCTTTCGACGCCTTGGCGGCCTATTTCCGCGGTTCGCACGGGCTTGTGGCCGACAAGGCGTGCCGGGACGTGTGCCGCTTGCGGTTCGTCTCATGGGACACAGGAGCCAAGGGCAACCCCAACGCCCGCATCTTCCGCCGGTACAGCCTGGTGCAGAAGGAGGCGGACACGCCTGCCCCCGCCGTCATCCAGTTGGCGATGGCCCCGGAACGCCGCGCCGAGATCGCCAGTGCGCTCGAAGTCATCCTTCCCGATAGCCGCCAGCAGTGGCTCGACATCGGCATGGCTATCCAGTCCGAGAACGCCACGCTCGCCGGATACAACCTCTGGAAGGAGTGGTCGGAGTTCAACGACTGCGCCGGCAAGTTCAACGAGAAGGACTTGGCCCGTGTCTGGAAGTCTATCGGGAAGCGCGGCGGCATCTCCATCTCCACGCTGTTCAAGATGGCCCACGATGCCGGGTGGAAGGAGCCGAAGGACACCAAGTCCTTCAGCGATCAGATCACCATCATGCGCGCCGACCAGTGGATGCTCGTCACGGTGCCGCGCCCGGACGGGCTGCTGGAGGGCCTGCTGGACATGGGCAACTACTGTGAACTTATCGCCCCGTCCAAGTGCCGCAAGTCGTTCTTCGCGCTCAACATGGCCTGCTGCGTGGCGACCGGGCGCAAGTTCCTCGCGTGGAATGTCGGACGCCCCCGGCGCGTGCTGCTCATCAACGTGGAGATTCACCCTGACCGCGAGCACGACCGCTTGATGATGATGACGCAGGCAATCGGTATAAGGCCGGATGAGCTTGGCAACCTGTCGTTCGCCAACCTTCGCGGCATGGAGTTGCGCAGCCCGCTTGCCGCGATACAGCAGTTGATCCTGTCGCAGAAGCACGATCTGGTCATCATCGACCCGCTGTACCTCATTCACGACGAGGACGAGAACGACCAGAAGGCCATGACGACGGTATTCAAGCAGCTTGCCGCCACACAGAAGAAGGCAGGATGCGCCCTGCTGATTGTACACCACGACGCCAAGGGCAAGGCCGGCGACCGGGACAAGCGCGACAGGGGCAGCGGTACGGGCGTCATGGGGCGCTTCTGCGATGCCCGCATCGTGATGACACCGCACGCCGAAGACCCCGACAATATGATCTGCATCGAGACCATCGTGCGCGACCACAAGCCGACATCCGGCTTCGTCGTCAGCATGGACACGGGCACCTTCCAGGTTGTCGATGCCGCGCTGTCGCCAGAGACATCCAAGAGGCCGCGCGCACCCACCAAGCCTGCCAGCGAGGTCGTGGACGAGGCCGTCGCCGCCACGATCCAGCGGATCAAGCCGATGGGGAAGATGACAACCACGGAAGTCGGCAAGATACTCTACGAGTTCGGTGCCAAGGGGCACGACAAGAATGCCGCCGGCATCAAGAAGATCAAGGCTATGATCGACGCCGCTAATGGCAGCATCGACGGCCTGCGCTACCGCTATGACAAGACCGCGTGCTATTTCTACGGAGCGGGTGCTCCTGTAGATGAGATCGACGTGAATTCACGGAAGCCGTACAAGGAATAAGGAGACAAGTAGATGGTCATCTGCAACCACAGGAACAAGCGGTGCTCGTATGCGTGCCCGCACGCGCATCCCCACAAGCCCATCTTCGAGGGCAGAAACAAGAACACCTGCGCCGGGTGCGAGGATGAGTGCCCGGATGCACACTGCAACGTCCGGTGCATCGACGTGAAGGGGAGCGAATGCGATGAGTGAACTCAAATTCTTCATCCCGTGCGTGCCCCCCAGGGCGACCGCCCAGCAGAAGGGCGCGTTCGTGGCGGGGGGCAAGGTGCGATTCTTCAAGAAGGCGCGAATCGCACAGGCGGAGAGCGACTGGATCAGCCTGCTGCGCCCACACGCTCCGGAATCGCCCTTGCAGGGGCCTCTGCGGGTGGACGTGTCATTCGTCTTCCCCTTCAAGAAAACGGAGCGGAAGGCCGACAGGGATCGCGGATGGGTGCGTTCCGACACGCGCCCGGATGTGGACAACCTGTGCAAGATGCTGTTCGACGCCATGAGCCGCCTCGGGTTCTGGAACTACGATGGGCAGATTGCGGACATGCGCGCCCGCAAGATGCGGGGGCAGGCCACCGGCCTTGCGGTGTGCATCAGCGAAATCGGGGCGGGGGAAT
>JAVEYE010000346.1:0-4206 GCA_034003665.1 Rhodospirillales bacterium
CACTCCGCATCGTCCAGCCAGCACTCCCGCCCATCGACCGTCACCGACCCCGAAACATGCCGGAACGACAGCAAGGCTTCCGCGGCGTTGTCCAGGTTGATCCGCCCGTCCCGGAACGACCAGGAGGCGGACATTTTACGTTCGCTCGCTATTTTTGAATGCTTCACAATACCGCCTTGAGCTGCCCCTCGATTGAGCGGCCATGCTCGTCCCTGGCGACGGCCATCAGGTAGAGCAGTTGGCCGTTACTGGCTTTCGCCGCCAATTGCGCCACCATGTTCTTCTCCTTGGAGTCGTCATTGGTCTTATAGACTTCTCCTTTGTATTCCACCACCAGCCGACGGCCGTCCTTCAGGAGCACGACAAAATCGGGGTAGAAGTCGCCGCCCGCCTTCTGAAACCGGTACGAGCGGTCATCGTTGGCTATGTTGCGCACCCAGTATTCGACCTGCGGCAAATTGTCGAGTATCCAGGCGCATTCCTCTTCCTCGCGGCTGTCGAAAGCCGCTACGTCGGCGTAAAAATGGTTTTGAAAATCGTATTTGCCCTTGTAATACCTGGGGGGCGTGTAAGCGTCTGCCTTGGGAAACACATATGGTTTCTCATAGCCAACCTCAGGCTGCGACTCTTCGGAAAAAAGCAGGGAGTCGAAGCCCTTGGCCTTGGCCTGCTCGATGCTTTTCGCGATTTTCCTTCTCAGCACGTCTTCCAGCCGGAAGACGCTTGCTTGAACCACCGCCAGAGAAAGCCCGCGCCGCTCGTTGAGGTCGGCGATGACGCGGCGAAGATATTCGTTCATGACGGTCGAGGGGATATGCTTGTGCCGGAGCCTCGGAGCAAGGAACCGGACGAATTCGGTTTCGTCCCACGTCGCCACCAGGCCGTGCATGTCGACCTCGTCGCGCCGCAACGTCCGGATGAACATGCGGTTGTCGTCAATGCCGACGAGGTAGCGCATCGCGCCCTCGTCCGCCTCGAAATCAGCCGCCTCCAACGCCACGGGCAAGTCGGCCAGCCGGACGCCTTCGCGCAAATACAGTTCTTCTTCGACGGGGTGGAGCGTGCCATCGAGGCGGATCATGAGCTGCGGCACAGAGAAGGCCGCTCCTTTTTCGGCCGGGCAGTTGCGGCGTCTCTCCTGCCTCCGCCGAAGCGAAAGTTGCTCGCGAAGGGTGGCCCGGTCGGCGGGTTTGAGCGCTTGTTCCACCTTTTTGAAAGCCGCCTCGGGTATCTGCGGGCTCAGCACGATCTCGGTCTGACCGTCGGCGGTCGGCCGTACCGTCACGTAGTCGCGTTCCGCGGCGTCCAGATGACTCAGCGCGGGCGCCTCCCTGACGACGAGGCGTGCCTCGAACAGCGGCAGGCCGCTGGTCGCGTCCGGATACTCCAGGTTCAGGTCCGGGGTGCTCTCCGCCGCGATCTGCTCGCGGATGGCGCGCTCGGCCTCTGTCTCGTCAAATCCCATGCTGACCAGCCGGTCGCGCAACAGCACGACCGCCGCCGGCCAACTGGCGCTGGAAACGTGCGCATACGCCCGGTTGAGCTCCTCCGCTTGGCGCCGCCGCGCGTAGGGCATCCGCAACACGCGCCCCAGCAACTGCTCCACATCCCTGGCCGAATGCACCGTCGCCAGCGAACAGAAGATGTAGGCGAACGAACAGTCCCACCCCTCCTTGAGCGCCTGTACCGTGATCACGAATTTGACCGGGCAGGCCGGATCGAACAGGTTCACTTCGTCCAGTTCGCGCCGTTCGCCCGTCGCCACGGCGACCTGCGGTTCGGCAATGTTCTCCTGACCTATCAGATACTCGCGGACGACGTCGACCGAAACCTCCTTGTCCCTGTTTTCGGCCTGAATGAGGACGAGGGGACGCACGTAATCCTTCTCGGCACCGGCGAGCGCGGCCAGCCGCGCCTGTTCCTGAACCGCCGCGTGCAGCGCCAACTGCCAATTGTCATGCTGCGTCAGCTCGATCGGCATCTTGATCATCTGATCCTTTTGGAGGACCGACGCCGAGACATGATGTAAAACGTTGCTCTCGGCTGCGGGGGTTGCCGTGAACTCGACCGCGCACGCGGGCCGGATGCGGTCCATCACCTCCAGGCTCAGCGGCGACTTGTTGTTGTGCGCTTCATCCACGATCACCAGCGGACGCGCCAGCGAAAGCAGGTTGATGAAGGAGTATTTCACCTTGCCCGTCTTCTCATCCGTCTCCAGCGCCACGCCTTCAGGTAGACCGCGCGTGAAGAACGGCTCCAGCTCCTCGTTGTGCTCGTAGACTCTGCGGCTCTCGGTCTTGTCAACCCGCGCGGTGGCCAGCGTGCCGATGAGGATGGTGGCCCGCGAAACGAGATCCTGCGGCCGCAACTGCGCGAAGTCCGACATCGCCAGCACGCGGACGCGTCCGTTGAAAGCACCCTCCAGCGCCTTTCGGTAGGGGTGGTTCGCATCCTGCAACGCATCGAGCGTCTGGTCGCGGATCATGCTGGTGGGCACGAGCCACAGCACCAGCGGCGAGTCGGTGCACATCCAGGCTTCGGCGACGACCTTTACGGCATGCGCCGCCAGGATCGTTTTGCCGCCGCCCGTCGGCAGCCGCAGGCAGACAAAGGGCGCGTCGGACGTGGCGTCGGTGAGCGGCCGGTAGGAACGGAAGAGATCGGGCCGGTCGTCCTTCGCCACCTGCTCGAACGCGCCGGCCAGCGTCCCCGCGCGGGCCGCGCGGAGAAACGCGTCGAGCTTGCCGAGCGACTCTTTCTGAAAATCCTTCAGTTCCATAAAACAATGCCTTTTGATTAGCCGCAGAGAACGCAAGGAACGCAGAGACCGGGGTACGGGCCGGCTGTTAACCGGTTACAATTTGTAACCGGCTGATTTTTTCTATGGGAGCGTTTGCGTCTCACTTGTTCACCTCAAATCCGTTTGCGTCTCACAAAAGCCGTTTTGCGAGACGCTAAAGCGCTTGTGTCGAACAAGTGAAAACAACCAAATTTCTAATCGTCTGCATGGAAGGTGTTTATGACTATTCGCCGGATTGCTTTCCGGGGCGTTCTGAAAATAAACGCGGAGCCAGGTAATTCTCGTCCGAGACGACCTTCTTGCCGGTTTTCGCCTCCAGTTCGCGCCGGGCTTTCTTGGCCACTCCGCCGCCCTGCCTGCCTGCGGCGCTGTTCTCGACCATGCCCGTGGCATTCACGCTTTCGGCGATCTGCCGGGTTGCGAGCTCGGCAAGGGCGGTGAAGATCAACTCCGCCTCGGTCATGTGGTCGCGCAGGTTCTGCCGCTTCAGCCCCTTCAGCTCCTTGTGATTCTTGACGGAGACGCCGGACCACTCCCGGTGGATGATGTCCGTGAGAACGGCGTACTCCCGGTCGCCCTTGATCTCGTGCGCCTTCCAGTAGTCGGTGAGCTTGTTGCGCGTCTCCTGGCCCATCATGCGCTGCTGGATCCACTTCTCGCTGCGGCCGTGCTGCTGCCAGTAGTCGCGGGCGCGGTCGACCGAACGGGCCGGGTCGGCCATATCCTGCAACCGCTCATAACCGACTTTGGCCAGCCAGAGTTTGATCGGCTCGGCCTTGGGGCTGGGGACGGACTGGATCAGGCGCAAGAGCGTTTCGGGGTCGGCAACATCGGTCATCCGCAGTTTGCCGTCCTCGGCGGTCATTTTCAAACGGTTACAATTTGTAACCGTTTGACTTCCTTCCTTTTTCAGCCGGTTTTTCAGCACTTTCCAGTAGTTCCGCGCGGCTTGGAAGTCCGGCTGCTGCAAGAGGACCTGCAGGATATCCACCACCGAAAAGAGCCAAACACCCTGCGCCTCGTCATATTGCCGCCGAATCCGGTAGTTCTCAAAAAAAGCCAATGTGTCCGTTGTCATCCCGTATTCTCCTTCGCGTCAAAAAAACTCACGTCTTCATTGGCCGCATAGGGTACGTCAATAGGGTAACCAGTCGGTGACAACCTGTCACCGACTGAAACACCTGTCTTTGTGGTCTTTGCGTTCTTTACGGCCAAAATCGCATCCGCTTTCTTTTCCTAGCGAACCCGAATGTCGTAAGGCGTCTGCTTGAAGGTCACGTTCTCGCGCTTGAGCCGCTCCGCGCCCCACGGGCACCACTCCCCGTAGATCACCTTCGGGCCGTCGAACGGCGGCAGGGAGTCGTACACGGCCGAGTTCAGCACGTTGCCGCCGGCGGTCCGCCTGT
>JAVEYE010000347.1:0-4156 GCA_034003665.1 Rhodospirillales bacterium
CATCGTGCATGTACCAGACTCCGCCGACGGCCAGCAGCAGCCCGGCCAGCGATCCGGTGAACGGCCAAGGGCTGGGGGCGACCATGTGCCAGGGATGGTTCTTGGTCTGGGTGGTCTCCATGACGAATGCCTTTCCGAACTCTGCCTGGGTTCAGCCGTGAGGGGGGGCGGCCGCCGCCGTCGATGCCGGCCGCGAAAGGGTGGCGGCGTCTCGCGAGAGGTCCGCGGCGGTGCGGAAGAATGTGTAGGACAGGGTTATCGTTGAAACGTCGCGGGTGTCGGGATCCTCGGCGATGGCGGGATCGACGAAAAAGGACACCGGCATGTCGACGCCGGCGTTGGCCTCGAGGCGCTGCTCATCGAAGCAGAAACACTGCACCTTGACGAAATAGGGGGCGGCCTTGTTGGGCGTCACATTGAAGGTGGCGGTGCCGACGACCGGCGTGTCCGACAGGTTTTCCGCCCGGTAGATGGCCAGGGCGCTGTCGCCCAACGGCACCGTCATTTGGCGCTGTTCGGGCTGAAAACGCCAGGGCAGGGCCGGATTGACGTTGGCGTCGAAGCGGACGGTGATGGTGCGGCCGGCCGCGTTCCCGTTTCCTGCCGGTTGTCCATCCACCGCCACACGTGGCGTGCCGCCGTAACCGGTCACCTGACAGAACAGGCGGTAGAGAGGCGCCGAGGCGAAGGCAAGACCGGTCATGCCAACGACGACGCCGACCAACGCGAGGGCGGTTACGCGGCGTTTCCGTCGGGTGTCGCTTTGGCGATCGGCTGCGTTCATCGAGGGCTTCCTCCGTTCGTTCCCGGCGGCGCTCTATTCGGCCGGCTGGGCGGTCAGTCGGGGAAGTTCCTCGTGGGTGTGGAACGGCGCCGGCGACGGCACCGACCATTCCAGCGTCGTCGCACCCACCCCCCACGGATTGGCGTCGGCCGCCCGCCCGGCGGCCAGCGTGCGCCAGAGGATGAACAGGAACAGCAGGGTGCCCATCGCGGTGACCAAGGCACCGGCGCTGCTGACCATGTTCCAGCCGGCGAAGGCGTCGGGGTAGTCGGGAATGCGGCGCGGCATGCCGGCCACGCCCAGGAAGTGTTGCGGGAAGAACAGCACGTTGACCCCGATGAAGGTGAGCCAGAAATGGAGCTTTCCAAGCGTTTCGGGGTATTGGCGGCCAGACATCTTGCCGATCCAGTAGTAAAAGCCGGTGAACAGAGCGAACACCGCAGCGATCGACAGCACGTAATGGAAATGGGCAATCACGTAGTAGGTGTCGTGCAACTGCACGTCGAGGCCGGCATTGGCCAGCACGACGCCGGTAACGCCGCCGACCACGAACAGCGCAATGAAGCCGGTGGCGAACAGCATCGGCGTTTTGAACTCGATGGACCCGCCCCACATGGTGGCCAGCCAACTGAAGATCTTGATGCCGGTGGGCACCGCGATGATCATGGTGGCCAGCACGAAATAGGCCCGGGTGTTGACGCCGAGGCCTGCCGTATACATGTGGTGCGCCCACACCACGAAGCCGATGAAGCCGATCGCGCACATCGCGTAGGCCATGCCGAGATAGCCGAACACCGGCTTCTTGGAGAAGGTGGACACCACCTGGCTGATGACGCCGAAGGCGGGGATGATCATGATGTAGACCTCGGGGTGGCCAAAGAACCAGAACAGGTGCTGCCACAGCACCGGGTCGCCACCGCCTTCCGGTGCAAAAAACGTTGTGCCGAAATTGCGGTCGGTCAACAGCATGGTAAGCCCGCCGGCCAGCACCGGCACGGCAAGCAGCAGAAGGAACGCCGTCACCAACATCGCCCAGACGAAAAGCGGCATGCGATGCATCGTCATGCCGGGCGCCCGCATGTTGAGGATCGTGGTGATGAAGTTGATGGCGCCGAGAATGGAGGATGCGCCGGCAAGGTGCAGGCTCAGGATACCAAGGTCGACGGCCGGGCCCGCGTGGAATGTACTGTTGCTGAGCGGAGGATAGAACGTCCAGCCGGTCCCCGGTCCTCCGCCGGTCAGCCCGGCTGCAACCAGCAGGCAGAGTGCCGCGGCTAGCAGCCAGAAGCTGATGTTGTTCATGCGGGGAAAGGCCATGTCCGGAGCCCCGATCATCAGCGGAACGAACCAGTTGCCGAAGCCGCCGATGAGGCCGGGCATGACCACGAAGAAGACCATCAGCACGCCGTGGGCCGTGACCATCACGTTATATAAATGGGGATCCTGAACGAACTGGATCCCGGGTTCGGCCAACTCGAGGCGGATCATCCACGACAGGCCGCCGCCGATCAGCGCAGCGGCGATGCTGAGCACGATGTACATCGTGCCGATGTCCTTGTGGTTGGTCGAATAGACCCAGCGCCGCCATCCCGTCGGATGATGATGGCCGTGATCCGTGTGTGCCGAATGAGAAGCTGCGTAAGCCATGGCGATGATCCTCGGTTTCTCTTGTTCCGCCCCGGCCTAACGGGCCGTGGTGGCCGGCAATCTCCCGGCGAGCCGCGTGGCGCTGCCGTCGGCCCGCGCATACTTCTCTTTGGCCTCGGCGGTCCATTCGTCGAAGGCCTCCTTGGACACCGCACGAATGGCTATCGGCATGTAGGCGTGGTTGACCCCGCACAACTCGGAGCACTGACCGTAGTAGGTGCCCTCGCGCAGGATGCGTACCCAGGTTTCATTGACGCGGCCCGGCACGGCGTCGGTCTTAATTCCGAACGACGGCATGGCCCAAGAGTGGATGACGTCTTCCGAGGTTACCAGAATGCGGACGTCGGTCTCGATCGGCAACACCACCTCGTTGTCGACCGCGAGTAGGCGCGGCTGGCCTGGCTTCAACTCATTGTCGGGCACCATGATGCTGTCGAAGGTGAAGCCGTCATGGTCGGGATATTCATAGGACCAGTACCACTGGTGGCCGACCGCTTTGATCGTCATGTCGGCGTCGGGATTGCGGTCCATGACGTAAAGAAGCCTGAGCGACGGCACCGCGATGACGACCAGGATGAGCACGGGCAGCGCGGTCCAAATCACCTCGAGCGCCGTGTTGTGGGACCGTCTCGACGGCACTGGGTTGCGCTTCGCGTTGAAACGCCAAGCCACGTAGGCCATGAGGGCCAGCACGAAGACGGAAATGCCGACGATGATGACGGTGATCAGGTAGTTGAACTCGTGCACCTGTTCGGCCACCGTCGAGGCTGCGGGCTGTAGGTCGATCTGCCAAGGATGGGGTTGATCGGCGAAAGCGGCCCCGACGACGGTCAGGATGGCGGCCACGACAAGGCCAGCGACGGAAGGCAGTTTCCTCAGCATCATCCTCATCCGAGTTGAAAGAACGGTCCGAACGGCCGTCCCACGTTGGCCCACGACATTTCTCGGCTTTTCGGCGGCGACCACCTAAAGCCACCCTTATATTAGGGACAGGTCATGCGAATGCAAATCAGAATAATCTTGGAAATGTGCCGACTCTTTGAATTTCGCTGACACGGCGAAATGCGGCAGGGGACCATCAATCGCACGTTATCCCGACCTGCGGTGCGGCGTTCCCGCACCTTGCATTTCGGGCGGTCGGACGGAACAATGCGTCCAGCCCGTATAGCCACCGTCGCGACTCCTCGCAGGGCGGTCGCGGTCAATCAACCTCGGGGAGAGGCGGCCGATATGAGAAACAAGTGGGTTATTGCCGCCGTGCTGGTCGCGGCCGCCGTCTTCATGTACGTCAGCATCATCTACTCGATGTCCTGATCCAGGCACGCGGGAACCGGATGCCATGCTGGCCGTCAACGATCTGCCCCATGTGATCGCCCTTACCAACGTCGCCACCGCCATTTGCCTGACGGTCGGCTACGTGATGGTCCGGCGCGGCGACATTGCCCGCCATCGCCTGGCCATGGCGGCGGCGCTCGTTTGTTCGGCTGCGTTCCTCGTCGTCTACGTCCTCTACAAGGCGAACTCCGGCTTCGCCAAGTTCGGCGGCGTCGGGCCCATCCGTCCCGTCTACTTCACCATCCTGACCGTGCACGTCCTGGGCGCCATCGCCATCGTGCCGTTAGTGCCGATGCTGGTGCTGCGGGCCCTTGCGGGACGGTTTGCCGAACACCGGAAACTGGCTCGCTGGACTTGGCCGCTCTGGATGGTCGTCGCTGTTTCCGGCGT
>JAVEYE010000348.1:0-4136 GCA_034003665.1 Rhodospirillales bacterium
ACAGCCGGCAGCCGTAGCACAGCGTCTCGACGCCGGCGGCCCTGGCCCGGGCCAGCCCGGCGGCATAGGCGGGGTCGATGTCGGCGGCCACCGCGAAGCGGCGACAGTCGGTGCGCTGCACCAGGAAGAGCATGGCGGCGCGATGGCCCTGCGCGACCATCGCCGCCAACTCGTCGAGGTGCTTGGCGCCGCGCGCCGTCACCGCGTCGGGAAACTCGGCCGGCCCGGTCGGGTCGCGCCGCATGGTCACGTTCTTGACCTCGACATAGCAGGAGGGCCGGCCCTCCGCCTCCAGCAGCAGGTCGATCCGCGAGTTGCGGCCGTACTTCACCTCGCGCCGCACCAGCGAATAGCCGGCCAGCTCGGGAATCGCGCCCGCCGCCACCGCCTCGGCGGCCAGCCGGTTGGGGTGCTGGGTGTTGATGCCGACCAGGCCGTCGCCGATGCGGATCAGCTCCCACGTATAGCGCAGCTTGCGCTCGGGGTTGCGGGCCGGCGACACCCACACCTCGGCGCCGGGGGTGTCGACGCTCAGCATCGAGCCCGAGTTCGCGCAATGGGCCACCACCGCCTCGCCCGAATCGAGCGCGATGTCGGCGAGAAACCGCTTGTAGCGCCTGACCAGCGTTCCGCGCAGCAGGGGATCGGTAAACTTCATGGCGCAAACATAGGCGGCCGGCCTGGTTTCGACAACCTGTGCTAGCGGGGGCCGGCCTTGTCGCCGGCCGGGATTTCGACGGTCCCCAGCGCATCGGCGAGGCGGGCCGAGGCGCTGCCCGGGCGGGCCGGTTTCTGCTGCGAGGGGTGGGGCGCCCAGGCGGTGAGGTAGACGATCTCGAAGGTGGCGGGCACCCGGCCGTCGGGACCGGCGAAAAGCGCCCGGTAGCGATCGGCGGCGGCGGCCAGCGTGGCCCGGCGGGTCGGCGTCCGCCGCCGGGCCAGCACGGCGTTCGTTTCGCCCATGCCGCGCAGGTCGGCCATCAGCTTGAGCGGATCGGCATAGGAAACGGTGAGGGTGTCGGCGTCCGCCACCGGCAGGGCGAAGCCGGCCCGCTGCAGCAGGTTGCCGGCGTCGCGCACCTCGGCCAACGGCGATACCCGCGGACTGAGGCCGCCCTCCTGGGCGATCTCGGCCTCGGCCAGGGCCTGGCGCAGCTCGCGGCAGGTGGCGCCGCCGAACATGGCGGCGAGGAACAGGCCATCGGGCTTGAGCGCCCGGCGGATCTGCACCAGCGCGCCCGGCAGGTCGTTGACCCAGTGCAGCGAGAGGTTGCTGAGCACGAGGTCGAAGACGCCGTCGGCGAACGGCAGTCGCTCCTCGTCGGCGGCGAGCGCCAGGGGGCCGGCCCGCCCTGCCATGGCTTCCGACAGGTCGCAACGGACGAGCGTGTCGATGCCGCCCCGCTTGGCCAGCAGCCCGGCCAGGATGCCCGTATGGCAGCCGAGGTCGAGGGCGAGCGGAAAGCGCCGGGCGATGTCGCCCAGGCGGTCGAGCAGACGTTCGCCCACCTCGGCGAACAGAAAATCGAACCCCGCCAGTCCGGCCGCCGCGCGGTCGCGATGAAGGCGCACGGTCCGGCGGTCGAAGACGGTCATCGGGTCGGACATCATCGGAATCGCTCCGGGGATCGATGCGGTTCGCCTAGATATAGTATCATCGGCGCGGGCGCACGCCGGGAATCACGGAATGGGGCGGGTCGTGGACGAAACGACTTCCGGGCGGGGAGATGGGCGAATGAGGCGGGGCGGGGCGGCCGGCCGTTGGTTGGCGCCGCTGCTCGACGTCCTGTTGCCGCACCGCTGCCTGGGCTGCGGGGCCATCGTCGATGCGCCCGGCGTGCTGTGCGCCGGTTGCTGGGACGAGATCACCTTCGCCGGGCCGCCCTGCTGCGAGGCCTGCGGCCTGCCGTTCGCCTATGACGCCGGGGCCGGCACCCTGTGCGGGGAATGCGCGGCCCATCCGCCGCCGTTCCGCCGGGCCCGCGCCGCCATGATCTATGGGCCGGCGAGCCGCCGACTGATCCTCGGCTTCAAGCACGGCGACCGCACCGAGGCGGCCGTCGCCTTCGCCCGCTGGATGGTGCGGGCCGGGGCCGACCTCATCGCCGAGTCCGACCTCATCGCGCCGGTGCCGCTGCACTGGACGCGCCTGTTCGCCCGCCGCTTCAACCAGGCGGCCCTGCTGGCCCACGCCATCGGGCGCGAGACGGGGCTGGAGGTGGCGCCCGACGTTCTGGTGCGCCGCCGGCGGACCCCGTCGCAGGGCCATCTCGGGCGTCGGGCCCGGCGGCGCAACGTGGCCGGCGCCTTCGCGGTGCCGCCCGGCCGGGCCGGCCGCGTCGCCGGCCGCCGCGTCCTGCTGATCGACGACGTGATGACGACCGGCGCGACCCTGGCCGCCTGCGCGCGCGCCCTCGGCCGGGCCGGCGCCGCGACGGTCGATGCGTTGACCCTGGCCCGGGTCGGCGCTCAGGACCTTTAGCTTGACGGCGAAACACGCCTATATTAGCAGGATCGCAAGCACGCCCGGCCACCGTGCATCGGCCGGGGCGCGTTCAGGAGAGAAAAGACGTGGCCGACATTGAAATCTACACCACCCCCTTCTGCCCGTTCTGCCATCGGGCGAAGGCGCTGCTCAAGAAGAAGGGTGTGACGTTCACGGAAATCGACGTGATGATGAGCCCCGGCAGGCGGGACGAGATGACCGAACGCTCGAACGGGCGCGACACGGTTCCCCAGATATTTGTCGATGGCCGGCACATCGGCGATTGCACCGAGATCCACGACATGGATGCCGAGGGCAGGCTCGACGCCGCCCTCAATCTGGGTACGGCCTAGGCGGATCCGCTTTTAATCGGGTGGACCCTCGACCCGGTGGATCGGCGGCTCGCCGTCGGCGCGGGTGCTGCGTGCGCGATCGTTGACCGCGCAGATGCGCTGGATGACGCCGGGCAGCGGGCCGGTTTCGACCAGTCCGTGCTCGTAGGCCACGATCTGCAGGCGGTCGCCGACGATGGCGAGGAGTTCCCCGCTTCTGAGCAGGTGGTCGGGGTTGCGCGGCCGCCAGAAGACCTCGTTGCCCCGCGCGAAGGTCTCGTAGATCAGCACCCCGCCGTCGGCCAGCCCGTCCAAAAGATGAGGGAAGATCGGCCGGTGCAGGTAGTTGACGACGATGATGCCGTCGAACCGCTGGCCGGCCAGCGGCCAGCCGGTGCCGTCCTCGAGGTCGGCTTCGATGACGTGGACCTTTGGCGAGCCGGCGAGGTCGGCGACGGCGGCGACATCGCGATCCAGGACAACCGCTGAACAGCCCTGCTCGATCATGTGGCGGGCGTGCCGCCCGTTGCCGCAGGCGAGATCGAGCACGCGCCCCCCGGGCGCGATCAGCGACGCGAAACGCTTGACCCACGGCGAGGGTGCGGTGATCCTGAGATGACGGCGTTGGACCGCGTTGTTGATGGAATTAACCATTTCTTCGACTGAAGGCGCTAAACTCAACATACTCGTGAAACGGACCCGACGTAAGCCGATGATTCTTTACCAGCTCAAGTGTGGCGCCGGCCACCAGTTCGAGGCGTGGTTCCGTGACGCCGGCGCCTACGATTCGCAAAGCGCCAATGGCGAGGTCGCCTGTCCGCTCTGCGGGAACTCGGACGTCTCGAAGGTGCCGATGGCGCCCTATGTGGCGAAGGGCGGGACACGGTCCGAATCGATGGAGGAAAAGGCCAACGAGGTGGCCCAGCAGATTTTCCAGGCGGCGGAAAGGCTGCGTCGCCACGTCGAGGAGAATTGCGACGACGTCGGCGACCGCTTTGCCGAAGAGGCCCGCCGCATCCATTACGGCGAGGCCGAGGAGCGCGGCATCTACGGCACGGCCTCCGACGACGAGGCGACCGACCTGGCCGAGGAGGGCATCGAGTTCCACCGGGTCCGCTGGCCGCGCCGCAACGATTGACCCGCCCTGCCGTTTCCGGGCGGCCACGGCGCTTAGGGGCGGATCGCGAAAGCCAGATAATTGACGGCGAGATCAGGGCCGTACGACCAGCGGTCGGCGAGCGGGTTGTAGATCATTCCGCGAAGGTCGGCGATGGCGACGCCAGCCGACCTCAGGCCGTCGGCCAATTGCGACGGCCGCA
>JAVEYE010000349.1:0-4115 GCA_034003665.1 Rhodospirillales bacterium
AACCAGCGACTTCTCGCGTGTGAGGCGAGCGCTCTCCCGCTGAGCTACGCGCCCGGGAAAGGCGGCCATATAAGGCCGCGGGGGGGGCTCTGTCAAGCAAGCGCCGCTCGGGCGGCGAGGCAGTCGGCCGGTCGAACTGGGATGGCGGGCGCCAAGCTGTCGGCACCCACGGACCGCCGCCTCTTGAATTGTTCCTATAGAAGGCATATAATCATAAAAAACTGGATTTCGGGAGAATTGGCGGGCTCGTTCGCGGCGTCCCGCCGGGCGCGATGGAAGCCGCTGATTTCAAAGATCAAAACGGCGGAATGACGACAGAAGACGACAGATGACGACAGATGACGACTTTCCTGCGGCGAAACGCGGAATCGCCGGCGTCGATCCATGACGCGGCCGATGCCGCCGAAACCGCGGGCGTGTCAGGAACAGGCGGCCGGCGCCGGCAGCGCCGCCAAGGCCGCCGGCAGGTCCTCGAAGCGGTCGATCACGGCGTCCGCCCCCATCTCGGCGACCGGGGTGCGCGCGTAGCCCCAGGCGCACAGGATGGCCGGCATGCCGGCCCGGCGCGCGCAGGCGAGGTCGTTCGCGTGGTCGCCCACCATCACCGCCTGGGCCGGCTCGACGCCAAGCGCCGCCAGCGCCGCCAGCGGGTGGCCGGGGTCGGGCTTGCGCACGCCGGGGATGGCGTCGCCGCCCACCACGGCGCCGAAGAAACCGGCGAGGCCGAGCCGGTCGAGGATTTCCACCGTGGCGACCTGCGGCTTGTTGGTGCAGACGGCAAGCGGCAGGCCGCCGGCTTTCAGTTCGGCCAGCCCGTCAAGCACCCCGGCGAAGGGCCGGGTCAGGGGAAAGCCGCAGTTCTCGTAATCCTCGCCGAAGCGGGCGACCCACGCCGCCAGGCCGTCGGCGCCGCCGTCCGGCAGGCCGCCGGTGGCGGCAAGCGCCCGCTCGACCAGCTTGGGCACGCCGTCGCCGATCATGCCCTTGACGGCCTCGACGGTGAGCGGGCCGCGGCCGAGCGCCGCCAGCATGCGGTTGATCGCGGCCTGGAGGTCGGGGGCGCTGTCGATCAATGTGCCGTCGAGGTCGAAAACGATGGCCGCGGGGCCGGGGCGGGGGGTGCCGATCATCTGAAAAAATCCGAAACAACTTGTGACTTGGCGGGGCCGCCGCCCTGTGGCAAGGTCGCCCCGTCCACGGAAACCCGGTCTTTTAGATTACCGCCGCCCCATGACCAAGCAAAAAACCGCCGCCATCGTCCTCGCCGCGGGCCTCGGCACGCGCATGAAGTCCGACCGCCCGAAGGTCCTGCACCGCCTGGCCGGCCGCCCGATGATCCTGCACATGATGGAGACGCTGGCCCGCTTCGCGCCGGAAAGAACCGTCGTCGTCGTCGGCCGGGGCATGGAGGTGGTGGCCGAGGCGGTCGCCCCCCACCCGTGCGCCCTCCAGGAACCGCGCCTCGGCACCGGCCACGCCGTGCTGGCGGCGCGTTCCGCCATGCAGGGCTTCGAAGGCGACGTGCTGATCCTTTACGGCGACACCCCGCTCATCAGGCCCGAAACGCTGGAGGCCATGCTGGCGGCCCGCCACCTGGACCCCGAGCCGGCCGTCGTCGTGCTGGGCTTCCGACCGGCCGAGCCCGGCGAGTACGGAAGGCTGGTCACCGCCGCCGACGGCGCCCTTCAGGCCATCGTCGAGGCTCGCGAGGCGACGGCGGACCAGCGCGCCATTCCGCTTTGCAATTCCGGCGTCATGGCGGTGGACGGCAAGCGCCTGTTCGGCTGGCTGGAGAGGATCGGCAACGCCAACGCCAAGGGCGAGTACTACCTGACCGACATCGTGGCGCTGGCGCGGGCCGACGGCTGCGCGTGTTCGTTCGTCGAGGCGCCGGCCGAGGAACTGCTGGGCGTCAACTCGCGGGCCGACCTGGCCGCCGCCGAGGCGGTGGTGCAGGGAAGGCTTCGGGCCCGCGCCATGGCCGAAGGCGCCACCCTGATCGACCCGGCCAGCGTCTTCCTGGCGGCCGACACCCGGCTGGGCCGCGACGTCACCGTCGGCCCCAATGTGGTGTTCGGGCCGGGGGTGACGGTCGGCGACGGGGTCGAGATCCACGCCTTCTCGCACATCGAGGGGGCGACCATCGGCAACGGGGCGAGGGTCGGGCCGTTCGCCCGCCTGCGGCCCGGCGCCCGGGTGGCCGAGGACGCCCACATCGGCAACTTCGTCGAGATCAAGAACGCCGTCGTCGAGGCCGGCGCCAAGGTCAACCACCTGACCTACGTCGGCGACGCCCGCGTCGGTGCCAGGGCCAACATCGGGGCCGGCACCATCACCTGCAACTACGACGGCTTCTTCAAGGACCATACCGACATCGGGGCGGGCGCCTTCATCGGCTCCAACACCGCCCTGGTCGCGCCCGTCAAGGTCGGCGACGGCGCCATCGTCGGGGCGGGCAGCGTGATCACCAAGGACGTGCCGGCCGACGCCCTGGTGGTGACGCGCGCCGCCCTGCAGGAGATCGACGGCTGGGCCCGACGGTTCCGCGAGCGCCGCGCGGCCGAGAAGCGGGCCGCGCAGAAACCAACGAAGGGATGATCGAGCATGTGCGGCATCGTCGGCATCATCGGCAAGGGCGAGGTGGCCGATCTTCTGGTGGCCGGCCTGAAACGGCTGGAATACCGGGGCTATGATTCGGCCGGAATCGCCACGCTGGTCGACGGCCGCATCGAGCGGCGCCGCGCCGAGGGCAAGCTGGTCAACCTGGAGGCCCGGCTCAAAGAAAAGCCGCTGGCCGGGCGCATCGGCATCGGGCACACCCGCTGGGCGACGCACGGCGTGCCCAACGAAACCAACGCCCATCCCCACGCCACCGATCGGGTGGCCGTGGTCCACAACGGCATCATCGAGAATTTCGTCGAGCTTCGGGCCGAGCTCAAGGCGCGCGGCCGCCGGCTCGAATCCGAAACCGATACCGAGGTGGTCGCCCACCTGATCACGCTCTACCTGGAAGACGGCATGACGCCGGCCGAGGCCACCCACGCGGCGCTGAACCGCCTGCAGGGGGCCTTCGCGCTGGGCATCGTGTTCGCCGGCGAGCACGACCTGATGATCGGGGCCCGGCGCGGCAGCCCGCTGGCCATCGGTTACGGCGACGGCGAAATGTTCATCGGCTCCGATGCCCTGGCGCTGGCGCCGCTCACCCAGCGCATCACCTATCTGGACGAGGGCGACTGGGCGGTCATCACCGGGGCCGGCGCCGCCATCCACGACGCCGCCGGCAACCCGGTCAAGCGCGAGATCCGGGCCACCGCCCTTTCCGGCGCGCTGATCGGCAAGGGCGGCTACCGGCACTTCATGCTCAAAGAGATCTACGAGCAGCCGCAGGTGATCGGCGACACGCTGCGTTCCTACGTCAATCCGGCGTCGCGCGACATCACCCTGCCGGCCCTTCCCGAGGCCCTGGTGACGGCGCCGCGCATGACGCTGGTGGCCTGCGGCACCGCGTTCTACGCCTGCATGGTCGCCAAGTACTGGCTGGAAAGCATCGCCCGCCTGCCGGTCGAGGTCGACATCGCGTCCGAATTCCGCTACCGGGCCGCCGACATGCCGAAGGGCGGCGTCATGCTGGTCGTGTCGCAATCCGGGGAAACCGCCGACACCCTGGCCGCGCTGCGTTATGCGAAGCAGCAGGGCCAGCACATCATCGCCGTGGTCAACAGCCCGGAATCCACCATCGCGCGCGAGTCCGACACCGTGCTGCAGACCCTGGCCGGCCCCGAGATCGGGGTGGCCTCGACCAAGGCGTTCACCACGCAGCTGACCGCGCTGGCCTGCCTGACCCTGGCCGTGGCCCGCGCCCGCGGCACCCTTTCGGCGGCCGACGAGGGGCGCCTGGTTTCGGCGCTGATCGAGGTGCCGGCCCGCGCCGCCGACGTGCTGAATCACGACGAGCGGCTGCGCGGCCTCGCCCAGGGCATGATCGAGGCCCGGGACGTGCTCTATCTGGGACGCGGCACCAGCTACCCGATCGCGCTCGAGGGCGCGCTCAAGCTCAAGGAGATCTCCTACATCCACGCCGAGGGCTATGCCGCCGGCGAGATGAAGCACGGCCC
>JAVEYE010000350.1:0-4107 GCA_034003665.1 Rhodospirillales bacterium
GGGTTGGTCGCGGACGGCGACATCAGGACGATTTTCGAATCCTTGTAGATCGGCAGCGCCGCCTTGGTCGCCCCCGAGCAGATGTGCCCCATCGCCACGGTCACCTTCTCGGAAATGAGCTTGAAGGCGGCATTGGTCGCCAGTTCAGGCTTGCACTGTTCATCCTGCGCGACGACCTTGATCTTCATGCCCAAAAGGCCGCCCTTGGCATTGTACTGCTCGGCCACCAGCTTCGCCGCGTTCAGGCTCGGCAATCCATAGGACGCCAAATCGCCGCTGTGCGCCCCCGGCACGCCGAAGATGATGTCCGCCGCCTGCGTCGATCCCGTTCCCATCAAGGCAACGGCGGCCGCGATGGCGAACGCCGACGTCATTTTTTTCGTCATCTGTCAACCTCCATACGGTAATCCGCAAAGCCGACAGGCCTCCCCGAATGGGCAAAAGGCGCCCGGCTTCCCTGTCTCAAGCCCTCACTGACCCCATCATGCCGGAACTGGATGAACCACTCACGCCACGAAAACGAAGGGGTCGTGTGAATTCGCAACAATCGCCCCACTTGTCAATACGGAAACGTCGACCAACCGGCACGACCGACCGACGAAAGGCAAGGATTTGCAAGCGATTCGCAGAACTTCCGCCCCCCCCCGACAGCCCCCTCACCAAAGGCACATGGCCCGACGGAGAGAGACTTTCAACGATGACCTCCCTGCCGGCCGTCTTGGCGCCGCTTGGCGATGACGTATTCCAGCTTGCGGGTCGCCAGGCGCTTCAGCGTGTCGGCGCCGGCCTTGGCAGCGCCGACCATGGACACCTCGATACCGGTCTCCGGATCGATCGCATTGACCTTGACGATCTCGCCCACCCTGACGAATTCAAAGAGGACCTGTTTCAATCCGACACGCCCTTGGTCCGCCATCCGCGCCTGTCCATCTGTCCCGGTGCAACCGCTGTGCCGGGTTCATTCTGCCGAAAGTCGCAACGGCGACACAAGAGCCGGAGCAAACATACGGATTTGGTCCGCATATTCACATCTAAAACAAGGATTTTGCTTGACTAGTACATCTAATATGTAGTTTTTTGCCGTCCGCCCACATGTCGGGCCCGCGGCAATTTGATGGGGCAGCTTGCACCGCGACACCAAACGCTAAAGCGCCACGGGGAAATCTTCGTGGGCCCCTTGAGACACCCCAGGTAAGGAAGGCCCTCGCCATGAGCTTTGAGACACAGCATCCGGAAACCATCGTTCTGCACGCCGGCTTCCGCCGCGACGAGACCACCAATGCCGTTGCGGTACCGATCTATCAGACCACATCGTACCAGTTCGACAGCACCGAACATGCCGAGAACCTTTTCGCGCTGAAGGAGTTCGGCAACATTTACACCCGCATCATGAACCCTACCGTCGACGTGCTGGAAAAGCGCATCGCCGCGATGGAAGGCGGCGCCGCCGCCCTCGCCGTCGGATCGGGCCAGGCCGCCTCCACCTTCTCGGTGCTCAACCTGTGCCGGGCCGGTGACAATTTTGTCAGTTCGACCAACCTCTACGGCGGCACATGGAACCTGTTCAACAACACCCTGCGCGACCTCGGCATCGAGGTCCGCTTCGTCGACCCCTCGGATCCCGAGAACTTCCGGCGCGCCACCGATGCGCGGACGCGCTGCTATTATGCCGAAACCCTGCCCAATCCGAAGCTCCACGTCTTCCCCATCAAGGAGGTGGCCGACATCGGCCGCGCCCTGGGCGTGCCGCTGATCATGGACAACACCACCTGCCCGATCATCTGCCGACCGCTCGATCACGGCGCCGCCGTCGTGGTGTATTCGACCACCAAGTTCATCGGCGGCCACGGCACCTCGATCGGCGGCGTGATCGTCGACGGCGGCAACTTCGACTGGGCGGCGAACAAGGACCGTTTCCCCACCCTCAACGAACCCGACCCCAGCTACCACGGGGCCGTATGGACGGAGGCGGTCAAACCGATCGGCCCGGTGGCCTATATTATCAGGGCCCGGGTCATCCTGCTGCGTGACATCGGCGCGCCGATGAGTCCGTTCAATGCCTTCCAGTTCATCCAGGGACTGGAAACCCTGCCCCTGCGCATGCGCGCCCATTGCGAAAATGCCGCCAAGGTGGCCGATTTTCTCAAGACCCACGCCAAGGTGACGCGTGTCATTTTCCCGGGCCTGCAGGACGGCGAGATCCGCCGTCGGGCCGATGCCTGCCTTAAGCGCGGCTACGGCGCTCTGGTCGGCTTCGAGCTCAAGAGCGGGCGCGACGGCGGGCGGCGTTTCATCAATGCGCTGAAGATGTTCTACCACGTCGCCAACATCGGCGACGCCCGCAGCCTGGCCATCCATCCGGCGACGACCACCCACTCCCAACTCTCCGAGCAGGAACAGGCGGCAGCCGGTGTTTCGCCGGGGTATGTACGATTGTCTATTGGCATCGAGCACATTGACGATATTCTGGCCGATCTCAAGCAGGCTCTGGAGTTGGCGTAAGAACATCATGTCAAATGGACAATCGGTCGCCCGGGGGCGTTTCCCGGCGACCCGCATGCGCCGCAACCGTCGCGCCACATGGGTGCGGCGGTTGGTGGCTGAAAACGCGCTGGAGGCGGCCGATCTCATTTGGCCGGTATTCGTCGTCGAGGGAACGGGACAGCACCAACCCGTGCCCTCGATGCCGGGCGTTGATCGGCTGTCGGTCGACCTCCTGGTCGAGGAGGTTGGCCGCGCCAAGGCGCTGGGCGTTCCGGCCATCGCCGTGTTCCCCTATGTGGAAGCGGCACTCAAAACGCCTGACGCCCGCGAGGCGGTGAACCCCGACAACCTGGTCTGCCGGGCGGTGCGCGCCGTCAAGGCGACCCATCCCGACATCGGGGTGATCTGCGACGCCGCGCTCGATCCCTTCAACGCCGACGGCCACGACGGGATCGTCAAGGACGGCATCATCCTGAACGACGAAACGCTTGAAGTGTTGTGCCTTCAGTCGGTTGTCCAGGCCGAGGCCGGTTGCGACGTCATCGCGCCATCCGACATGATGGACGGCCGGGTCGGCGCCATTCGCAAGGCCCTTGACGCCGCCGGGCGGACAGACGTCCAGATCATGAGCTACGCGGCTAAATATGCCTCGGCATTCTACGGCCCCTTCCGCGACGCCATCGGCTCGAAAGGCGCGCTCAAGGGCGACAAGAAAACCTACCAAATGGATCCCGCCAATTCTGACGAGGCGCTGCGCGAAGTCGCCATGGATATCGACGAAGGCGCCGACATGGTCATGGTCAAGCCCGGCCTGCCCTACCTCGATGTGGTGCGGCGGGTCAAGGATGCCTTCGGAATGCCGACGTTCGTCTACAACGTCAGCGGCGAGTACGCCATGCTGAAAGCCGCGGCGGGCCAAGGCTGGCTGGACAACGACAGGGTCGTGCTGGAAACCCTACTCGCCTTCAAGCGGGCGGGGGCCGATGGCATCCTCACCTATCTGGCCGTCGAGGCGGCGGAACTGTTGGCCCGCCGCTGATCGGCCGACGGCGTCGGCGTTTTACAGCTTGTCGGACAAACCGTAATAGTCGCCCCGGAAATGCAGGAGCGGCAAGTCGTTGGCCGTCGTGTTCAAGCTATCGACCCGGCCCAGGACCAGGAAATGGTCGCCGGCCTCATGGACGGCATCCCGCGTACACTCGATAACGGCGAGGCTTCCGTCCAGGAGCGGGCACCCATGTCTGTTCAGCCGGTAATCGATGGCCTGGAACTTGTCTGGCGAAGGCCGACTGAAATGCACGGACAACCGTTTCTGACCTTCGCCGAGAACATTGATTGCAAAATGCGAACCCCGCGTGAACGCCTCGATGCAAGCCGTCTGCCTGTTGAGGCAAACGGCGACCAGGGGCGGCCGCAGCGATACAGACGTGAAGGCGCTGGCGGTCAAACCGGCCAGACTGCCGTCCGCCCGAATGCCAGTCACCACGGTGACGCCGCTGGCAAAGCGGCCCAGCGCGTCGCGAAATTCCGCATCGGCAAGTCCCACACCATCAACTTTTGGCATCATTCTTGCTTTTCACCTTAATATAATATACTCCGGTCATCAGTTTCAACGTGACGAGG
>JAVEYE010000351.1:0-4097 GCA_034003665.1 Rhodospirillales bacterium
CGGCTGGGTCGAGCTTGGGCAGCAGGTTGCTGTTGTAATCGGTGGGGACATCCTCCGGCGCCAGCACGGCGAAGGAGGGATTTAGCACCTGGAGGTTGCCGTTGTAGAGCGATTTGTAGAGCCGGAAAACGGGACCGTATCCATCCTTGCGCAGTCCGTAGGCGACGGGTTCGCCGCTCGCGTTGCGCTGCGGATCCGCCATGACGGGGATGCGGACGACACAGTTGGTGGCGTAGAAGTAAGTGTTGCGGTAGTGCGATGTCTGCTCGGCGCAGGACCAGTTTCGGTCCGTGCCGAACTGACCGTCCAGCTTGGCGACCTGCACGCCCGGCGCGAACCCGTACGGCGCATCGGTCGCGTCGAACCGTACGACGGTGTTTGAAAACGTGACATTGCGCCCCTCGCCGATGAAGACTCGCTCCTCGATGGCGTCGTTGTAGAGGCTCAGGGCGAGCGCCTGTCCGTCGGACGATGTCGGGGTGACCAGTCCGTAGGCGGCCGACGCGAGGATTTGCCCGACCAGGTAGGGCACCGTGCCGCCGATGCCCCCGCTCAGGTGATGCTCCGCTTCAACGGGCCAGCCGGAGGCCGTGGCGGCGAACCGGTCGAGGCGCAGCCGGCGGCCGGTGGAGTCGGGATTCTTGCCGATGATCGTGTAGTTCACCGTATGGGCGCCCGGACCCAGCGGCAGGCTGCCGAACGAGAGGCGCTCGCGCGTGTTGGCCTGCGGCGCGTAGCCGTCGTAGCTTGACGAGGCATGCCACAAGCGGCCCGTAAAAAGGTTTTCGAAGAGCACGACCGTCGCCGTCTGCTCGCCGGAGAGGCAGGCGTTCACGCCGTCGCCGTCCGTGACCACAGTGGCGATCTGATCGTAGCGATCGTCCAGCGAGGCGTCCGGGTTGCGGTTCGTGAACTGCGTCCGCCGCATCTGGTGGGGCGAATGGTTCCAGACGTGGTAGATGACCGTCTGGCGCCAGAGGAGGTTGGAGCCAACCATGTCCATCAACCCATCCGCGTCCTGGTCGGCCGGCAGGGCAAAACTGACCGCCTCGTACGGTTCCGCACCGCTCGGGTAGAAGACGATGGTTTCGCGGGCGGTGTTGCGCATTTCAAAGCGGAAACGCTCGATCACACGGCGGACATCGGAGTCGAGTTCGGCTTGAGTCCGCGTGATGTTGGCCTTGTGAAGGAATTGGATCCAGCCACCCATGGCCATGCCCACGACCGCCGCGAAGATCAGGACGGCAAAGAGAATCTCGATCAGTGAAAATCCCTTGCGCATCGTCAGTCTCCCGCAAGCTCCGTAAAGAGGAAACGCATCGTCTCGTGCGCGCCGGCAAACGCGCACGGGTTTTTCCCGCTCCTGATCGGGTGCAGACGGGTGCGCCACCCGAGCTTCGAGCACGAACAGATCTCGGTGTCGACGAGCAGCGTTGTCAGACCGGTGTCGGGATCGTCGGAAAGCACCGTCGTCGTGCGGCGGAACCGTCCGCCCGGCGAAGCCGGCGCGCCGAAATCGTCGACCAACTGCTTGTCTTCCGCCAGGAGGGGGAGGTCGGAGTAGGGCACCGCCCGCGCCCGCTCGATGCGCCCCTGGCAGATCGTCGTTGCCACGTAATGGTCGCGGGCCATTTGAAAGCGCGATATCAGCTGATCTGCAAACGGGAGGGCCGCCGCCATGACGGCGATCAGCAGCGCCATGGCGAACATGAGCTCGATCACGCTCAGTCCCGACGATCCCGATCGGTTCATATGCATGCCCGTATATGACATCATGACTCTATTGTAGCAGAAACTATGCCCGATGCGAAATAACGCTGCTGAGCCGCGTTCCATGAGCCCAGCGACTGCGTTCCAGTCCAGCGCTTCGCATTCCTGCGAATCGGTCGCGCCCCTGACAGGTGATCGGCCAGCTCGCCTAACCCCAGTTGCTGCCATCGCTTGCCTGCCGACCGGCGAAACTCTATAGTGAGCGGCTTGTTTCACAAGCCAGGAGTTTGGATCCATGCATGCAGAAGGTACCGATTGTGTCATCAACGTCGCCTACGGGGATGCGGCTCCCCATGGACTGCCCGTGTCGCAGGGCGTTCCCCTGCCTCCGGGGGTGATGCAATGCGCCGATCCGCTCGCGGTGGTCGCGCCCGGCGGGGAGGTGCGGCCGGCCGCGGGACGGGCACTGGCACGGTGGCCCGATGGATCGGTTCGATGGGCGCTCGTCAGTTTCGGCGCCCGCGAAGCGGGGCCGCATCGACTGGTAGTGAATCCCGCTCGCGTGCCGTCCCTCCCGGAGGTGCGGTTGACGCAGGCCGGCAACCGCTGGGTCATCGACACGGACCGGCTGCACGTGGTCGTCTGCGAAACGGGGCCTGGCGTGCTGGGCGAGCTGGTCTGCGACGGCGAGCCGCGCCTGATGAGCCCCGGCGATTTCTGCCTGAGCGTCGACGGCGCCTCGACGCGGCATGAGCGGAAGCGGACCGTGCGGGTCATCGAGTCGTCCCCCGTGCGCGTTCGGCTCCGTGTGGAAGGCGCGCATGTCGAGGCGGACGGCACGCGCCGGCTTCACTACCGGCTCGGCATCGAGGTCTGGGCCGGCTGGCCCGCCGTGAGGTTCGACTACCACTACTTCCACCTGGAGCCGAGCACGCCATCCCTGACGATCCGCCGCATCGCCCTCGACACCGCCTGGCGTCTGGGTCCCGACACGCGCCGGCATTTCATCCAGCGCGCCTACGGCTTGTTCAATGTCAGCCGCCATGTCTTCAACCCCGGCCGGGTGGCCCTGGTGGCGGACTTCGACCGGGGTGCGCCGCATGTCGAGGACGCCGCCATGCTGCTGGATGACGTGGACTACCCCTTCTACCTGAATCCTCCTTTAATCGATACGCACGAGTGGCTCGGCGTGGATGACGGCACACATGGCGTCTACCTGCGCATCCAGGATTTCCTCGCGGCGCGACCGAACCGGATCTCCAGCGAGGCTCATCGCCTGTCGGCCGAGTTGTGGCCCGCCACGGCCCAGCCGCTCGATCTGCCGCAGGGCCGCTCGCGGTGCCAGACGATCTTTCTCGCCTTTCCCGGCCGCGAGACGGTCGGTTCAGGCACCGCCAAGCTGTCGAATGCGCCGGTTCAGGCGCCGCGGGGTGTGGCCTCCGTGCTGAACGCCCTGCAGCACGAGGGACGTGCCGCGGTCGCCCCGGGCTGGGTCGCGCACTGCCGGGCCTTCAAACAGGATCATGTGCTGCCCGCCGGTGCGCACTTCCGCATCGAGAGCAACCTGCGCAACCTGGTCCAGCTCGACATGCCCTGCACCAAGTTCGACGTGGGCGACACCGATTCGCACTACAACAGCAGCTATGCCGCCATCAACGCCGGCAAAGTTCCCCCGCTCGTTGGCGCCCCTTCCGTTCCCCGTTTCTTCCCGAAGGGGCGGCCGACACAGACCTATCTCGACCTGCATGAACCGGTCTGGACCAACAACGAGTACGATTGCATCCACGCCGTCGCCGCCGAGTTGATGCGCACGGGCCGGAGCGATCTCTGGAACACCCTGCGCCTGACCGCGCGGCATGCGATCGAGGTCGATTTCCTCCACTTCTCCGACCACCGCTGGCTGCACCGGGCCACGCCGGCCCATTCGGCACGCCATACCACCACCGGCGCCTATCCGAGCCACTTCTGGACGCAGGGTCTGCTCGAATACTACTGCCTCAGCGGCGACCCCGATGCCCTGGAGATCGCCCTGGCCCTGGGCGACAAGACTCTGGAGAACTTCCACGACCCGGAACTGCGGGCAATCCACTGGGGCTTCAACCGCGAGATCGGGTGGGCCGTCCTCCTCCTGGCCTGCCTTGTCGACCTGACCGGCGAGACGCGCTTCAGGCCGCTCCTCGACGAGATGGTTGATTACCTGGTCGGCTTCAACCGCCAGGCCTTCACGGGGGGCATCAACCTATCGGCCGGCAATGACCGCCAGAATCTGAACCGGCAGATCGTCGGCAATTTCTTCGGCTATGCCAGCATGATCGAAGGCATCGACCTGTACGCCGACCTCAGCGGGCGCCGGGACGTGGCCCGATGGCTGGGCGACTTCTGCCTCG
>JAVEYE010000352.1:0-4091 GCA_034003665.1 Rhodospirillales bacterium
CCGCAAGGAGGGAACGGAAGGTTCGCGTATCGTCATCGAGGTGGAGGACAATGGCGTCGGGTTGCCCGAGGAATACCGCGACCGTCTGACCGAACCCTATGTAACGACCCGCGACAAGGGAACGGGGCTTGGCCTCGCCATCGTCAAGAAAATCATGGAAGATCATGGCGGCGATTTGTTACTGGAAGACCGGGTTGGAGGGGGGGCGAGAATATCGTTGGTTTTCGGCCCTGAATCTTTGCCGCCGCCGGATTTGGACGGGAACGTCGCAAAGGATGCTGAAGCCGCTATTTCCATAGACGCTGCAACGGACATTCCGGCCAATGGTTCATGACATTCTGATCGTCGACGACGAGCGGGACATTCGCCTCCTGACTTCGGGCATTCTCGAGGACGAAGGCTACCAGACGCGGGAAGCCGGCGACAGCGCGGCGGCGCTGGCCAGCGTTGAATTCCGGCAACCGAGCCTCGTCCTTCTCGACATCTGGCTCAAGGGCAGCGAGTTGGACGGGCTTGAGATCCTCAAGATCATCAAGCAGGACCATCCCTATGTGCCGGTCGTCATCATGAGCGGCCACGGCACCATCGAATCGGCGGTCGCTGCCATCAAGGACGGAGCCTACGACTTCATCGAAAAGCCTTTCGCCGCCGACCGATTGGTCCTCGCCGTCAACCGTGCGATCGACGCGATGCGCCTCAAGAGGGAGAACGAGGAACTCCGCCTGCGGGCCGGCACCGAAATCGAGTTGGTTGGGCGCTCGGCGGCCATCAACCAAGTTCGCCAGATCATAGAGCGGGCGGCCCCGGCAAACAGCCGTGTGCTGATCACGGGCCCGGCCGGGTCCGGCAAGGAGGTCGCGGCGCGCATGCTGCACGCGCGCTCGCGCCGTGCCGGTGGCCCATTGGTCGTTGTCAACTGTGCGAACATGGAGCCCGGCCGCGTCGAGAGCACGCTTTTCGGCGTCGAGACCGCCGGCGAAAATCCGCGCAAAATGGGCATGTTGGAAGCGGCCCATACCGGCACCCTTCTTCTCGACGCGGTCGACGACATGCCGCTGGAGACCCAGGGAAAGATTGTGCGCATGCTTCAGGAACAGACCTTCGAGCGGGTCGGGGGCACCAGCCGCGTGGAGGTGGACGTGCGGGTGGTCGCCGCGACCAGTTCCGACTTGGCGTTGAAGATGAGCGAGGGTCAGTTCCGCGAGGATTTGTTCTTCCGGTTGAATGTCGTGCCGATTTCCATTCCGTCGCTGCGCGAACGGCGCGACGACATTCCGTTACTGGCCGCGCACTTCATGGAGCGCGCCGCCGCCAACGCCGGGCAGCCGCCTCGCGTCTTCGGCGAGGATGCCATTGCCGCCCTGCAGGCATACGACTGGCCGGGCAACGTCCGGGAATTGCGCAACGTCGTCGAATGGCTGCTGATCATGGCGCCGGGGCCGACCGAAGGGCCTATCCGCGCCGAAATGTTGCCGGCCGCCGTGATTGACAAGACGGCTGTCCCCTCGGCCGCCGGCAGCGGCGAGATCATGAGCTTGCCTTTGCGCGATGCCCGCGAGATATTCGAGCGCGAATACCTGATTGCCCAGGTCAACCGGTTCGGTGGCAACATTTCCAAGACTGCTGCGTTCGTTGGAATGGAGCGGTCCGCTCTTCATCGGAAGCTCAAATCGCTTGGCGTGCAGAGTGAAGAAGGAGTACGCCGAGGAGACCCGTGAGCGACAGCCGCGGAGCGGACGAACTGAAGGCGGGACGGGGGTAGGGATCCTATGAAGGTTCTGGTGTGCGGCGCGGGGCAGGTGGGTTTTAACATCGCCCGCTACCTTGCCATGGAAAACAATGACGTGACGGTCGTCGACCAGTCGCCCGAATTGGTTCGGCGGATCAGTGACAGCCTCGACGTCAAGGGCATTGTCGGGCATGCCTCCCATCCCGATGTCCTTGAGCGGGCGGGCACCGGCGATACCGACATCATCATCGCCGTGACCCAGGCCGACGAAGTCAACATGATGGCCTGTCAGGTGGCCCATTCGTTGTTCGAAGTGCCGACCAAGATCGCCCGGGTGCGTCATCAGAGCTACTTGAACCCCATATGGAGCACCCTGTTTTCGCGCGAACACATGCCCATCGACGTCATCATCTCGCCGGAGATCGAGGTGGCTCGTGCCGTGACACGGCGCTTTGAGGTGCCGGGCGCCTTCGAGATGATTCCCCTTGCGCAAGGCCGCGTGAAGCTGGTCGGCGTGCGTTGCGACGAGGGCTGTCCGCTGGTCAACACGCCGCTTCGCCAACTGACCCAGTTGTTTCCGGACCTCAACATCGTGATCATTGGCCTGACCCGGGAAGGCCGCGCCATCGTGCCGACCGCCGACGAGCAGATGTTGGTTGGCGATGAGGCCTATTTTGTCGTCGACAGCGACCAACTGCCGCGCGCCATGGCGGCCTTCGGCCATGAGGAGGCCGAGGCGCGCCGGCTGCTCATTTTTGGCGGCGGCAACATCGGCCTGTTTCTCGCCAAGCAGGTCGAGGCCGATTTCCCCTGGGTTCACACCAAGATGATCGAGGCCACCGCCGATCGTGCCGAAACCATTGCCGCCGATCTCAAGAAGACCGTGGTACTTTACGGCGACGTTCTGGAGCCGGAAATCCTCGAGGAAGCCAACGTTTCAGCCACTGACACCACGGTGGCGGTGACCAACGACGATGAGACCAATATCCTTTCATCGCTGTTGGCTAAACGTTACGGCTGCAAGCGGACCATCGCGCTGATCAACAAGCCCAGCTACGAGTCGCTGATTACGACGCTGGGCATCGACGTGGTGGTCAGCCCGCGCAACATTACGGTGTCGACCATCCTGCAGCATGTCCGGCGGGGCCGCATTCATGCCGTTCATACCCTGCGCGAGGGATTCGGCGAGTTGATCGAGGCCGAGGCGATGGAAACCTCCGGCTTGGTCGGCCAGAAGCTGCGCGACGCCAACATCCCCACGGGTGCGATGGTCGGCGCCATCGTCCGCCACGGCCAGGTGATCAGCCCGCGGGGCGACACCGTCATCCAGGCCCATGACCGGGTTGTGCTGTTCGCCACGACCGAGGCGGTACGCAAGGTCGAGAAGCTGTTTTCCGTAAGATTGGAGTTCTTCTGAGGGAGGAAGCGAGTGGGACGCATTGCCTATGTCAACGGCCGTTATGTTCCCCATGCGGACGCGGTCGTCCACATCGAGGATCGAGGCTATCAGTTTGCCGATGGCGTCTATGAGGTGCTGGCCGTCTACAAGGGCGTGCTGATCGACGAGCCTGGCCATATCCAACGGCTGGACCGCTCGCTTCGCGAACTCATGATCGACTGGCCGGTGACGCCTCGTGTCCTCGCTGTCCTCATGCGCGAGGTGGTCCGCCGGAACCGTCTGATCGACGGCACCATCTATCTGCAGGTGACGCGTGGCGTCGCCCCTCGCGATCATCCCTTTCCAGAAGACGCCGTCGTGCCGTCTTTGGTGATGACCACCAAGGCCAAGGACCTCGACACGCTCAAGGGCGGCGTTCCAACGCGAGTGATTACCGTTCCCGACCAGCGCTGGGCGCGGCCCGACATCAAGACGATCGCGCTGCTGCCCAACTGCCTGGCCCGCCAACAGGCCAAGGAGGCCGGCTGCTACGAAGCCTGGCAGGTCGACCGCGACGGCCGCGTTACCGAGGGAACGGCCTCGAACGCCTGGATCGTCACGGCCGGGGGAGAACTTCTGACCCGCAATGCCGATGAAAACGCTATTCTCAACGGTATCACCCGGTTGGCCGTTCTCGACCTTGCCCGCAAAGCGAAACTCCGTCTGGTTGAGCGGGGATTCACCGTCGAAGAGGCTGTAAAGGCTAGAGAGGCCTTCCTCACCAGCACCACGTCGTTCGTCAAGCCGGTTCTCGAAATCGACGGGCGCAAGGTCGCCGACGGGAAGGTCGGACCGGTTACCCGCAAGCTCGGCGAACTCATCGCGCGGCGGTTGGAGGCTCAGGTCGCCGGGCGCGCAATCTGAGGTGATTGGCAGAGGAGTACATTCGATGAAACGAGCCTTGGGTATTCTGGGCGGCATGGG
>JAVEYE010000353.1:0-4083 GCA_034003665.1 Rhodospirillales bacterium
TCCTCTCGAGCTGAAGGGTGAACCTTCATGCTCGGAGCCCAACCGGGGTTCTCTCAACCTCTCATTGCTGGCTATGGGAACCCTTCACGCCGCCCCAGACTCCCCTCCCGCGAAGCGGGTTCGTACACGGGCGCAAATCGGTCAATGGGACCGGTGAGGGCCAATGTCGCCTATGAAGGCGAAAGCGGAACAGTGGCTGTTTTCGTGGCGCGTAGACGAAGCGTAACCGCCGTTCGACGGCTGCCTTGGCGGGGCGGAATAACGTAACTACGCTCGTAAAGGGCAGAATAGGGTGTTTCAACTGCCCGCGTAGGATCGTGACCCTGAGAGTGGTGTAAGAGCGGCGGGCTCGCCGTGATCTCCGGCGGGGTGGGCCGGAGTGTCAGGCGGCCACGGCGGGCAGCCTGACGAAGGGATCATCGCTCAGAGGAGCGACGCTTTCCAGGGTCATGTATCGGCAGCGCTGGACGGCCCACTCGTCGTTCTGCTCCAAGAGGATGGCGCCGACCAGACGGATGATGGCGGCCTCGTTGGGGAAGATGCCGACGACCTCGGTGCGGCGCTTGATCTCGCCGTTGAGGCGCTCGATGGGATTGGTCGAGTGCAGCTTGGTGCGGTGGGCGGCCGGGAAGCTCATGTAGGCCAGCACATCCGTCTCGGCCTCGTCCATGAGGGCGGCGAGCTTCGGGACCCTGGGGCGGAGCTGGTCGGCGACCTGGCGCCATTGGTTCCTGGCCTTGTCGGCATCGTCCTGGGCGAAGGCGGTGCCGATGAAGGCGGCGACGACGCGCCGGCCCTGCTTGCCGGCATGGGCGAGCACGTTGCGCATGAAGTGGACGCGGCATCGTTGCCAGGAGGCGTTCAGCACCTTGGCGACGGCGGCCTTCAGCCCCTCGTGGGCATCCGAGATGACCAGTTTGACGCCGCGCAGGCCGCGGCGGGCCAGCTTGCGCAGGAAGTCGGTCCAGAAGGTCTCGGCCTCGGACGGGCCGATGTCCATACCCAGCACCTCGCGCCGGCCGTCGCCGTTGACCCCGGTGGCAACGATGTTGGCCACCGACACGATGCGGCCGTCGTGGCGCACCTTCAGGTAGGTCGCGTCCAGCCACACATAGGGCCACTCGCCTTCGAGCGGCCGGTTGAGGAAGGTGGCGATCCTGTCGTCGATCTCGACACACAGCCGCGAGACCTGGCTCTTGGAGATCCCCGTCATCCCCATGGCCTTGACCAGGTCGTCGACCGAGCGCGTCGAGATGCCCTGGATGTAGGCTTCCTGAATGACGGCCGTGAGCGCCTTCTCGGCCAGCCGCCGTGGCTCCAGGAAGCCCGGGAAGTAGCTGCCCTTGCGCAATTTCGGAATACGCAACTCAACCGTCCCCGCCCGCGTCTCCCAGTCGCGGTCGCGATAGCCGTTGCGCTGGTTGATCCGTCCCGGGCTGCGTTCGCCGTGGCCGGCCCCCGTCAGCCCCTCCACCTCCAGCTCCATCAGGCGGTGCGCGGCAAAGCCGATCATCTCGCGCAGCAGATCGGCATCAGGGCTCTTCTCCAGAACGGCGCGAAGGCTCATCATCTCATCGGTCATCGTGGTCTCCTTGGTTGGCGTGTCGGGTTTGGCGACCAAACACCCTACCGGAGATTCACGATGACCACCGCCGTGGATAAGTGGCCCGCCGCCGCCAGACTCTCGGCGGTCGCGTCAGCGGGCCACTTACCCACAGCTCCTACACCACTCAGCGGGACACGACCCCGCGTGTAGGCCGACGAGGAGGCTAAACGTGCCAGAAGACGTGCGTCTGGATGTAGTAAAAAGCCTGCTTTTCGACTACGTGAAGAGCCCATCGCTTCGACACATCCGCGATCCCCATGCGGTGAACAAGTTGGCCCGCGAGATCACGAGCGTGTTCCGCGGGCCCACAGTATGGAGGAAGTGGGACGGTCAGCGCGAAGCGTTGTTGCGGCAAGCCATCAACTGCTGGATTCCGATCGAGGATCTCCACGAGTATCTGAACGGCATGCCCGGGCCGAATCTCACGACAACAGACGTTGCCCAGCGGTTGCGAGCTCTCTGGGAAGAAGACTATGCGTCCTATCCCAACGACGTCCTGCAGGAGAGCTGTCTTGCGCTCTACGAAAAGGAGATGGCGGCCGGAACCGAGTTGCCCGCGGTTATTGGGGCCCTACAAGAGCATGTCGAGGGAGAAGAGCGACGGCTTCGCGTTGAGCAGAAGACCGCGTGGCGCATGCGGGTGGAAGAAGAAAGGATAGCTTTACAGCGGAGGTTCCTGTCGGGTGCGGACTGCAAGTGGACATCTATTGAAAAATCGAAGGAGCTATACCGCCGAATCAACGGGAGATCCTATCGCCTTTCTCCAACGGCAGATAAGCTGTGGAAGCTTTTCCGCATCGATTCGGTCGGAGACGAAGGCGTTCTCATTGGAAAATACAGCTACCGCCGCGACGTCAACAAGCTCCTCGCAAAGTTGGCCTACGAGCCGGAACCACGGTGGTGACGGCGACTTCAGGCTATTTTCAACGATCCTTGCATTATAAGCGGAGCAGCGGCGATACCGTCACGGCAGGACGGGGTGTGCGTTGTCACCGGGCGGAACGGCGAGCCTTCCTGATGGGCGATCGGCGCATCATGCGCGAACAAAACGACGAGCGGCCCGTCCAAGCCGCCCGACAGTTGTCCTGGAAACCGTCGCCCTCATGAGCGATGATCCCCTCCGTCAGGGAAGTTCTGCCGCTCCAGCGCCAGACCCGGGGAACGGCAGGATTGAAGCCAGAGAAGGGCTGCCATCCATGCCTCAAGATGAAGCCAATCCTGCCGGCCTGTCCGCTGAAAAGGAGGCGGCCGACCATTCGGACCCGACATTATTGGATATGATCCGACATATCCAAATGGCTGGCGGTTGTCCGGATCCCGCCACGGACCGGGCTGTGACTCTGGCGTGGATCGGGGAAACCTACCCTGAAGACGCTGTCATCTGGGTGCTCCAGGAGTGGGTGCGAGGCGGGCTTGAGGGATACGACCCTGTCAGCCTGATACCGGTTTTGGCCCCGCGCGGAGTCCAAGATCCGAAGATCGCGTGGAATTATGTCGCTGGCTCCCTGCCGTCCCCTGGCCTTGGAGGAACCGTTCGTCTGGGGAAATTGCCGACCCGGCTGCCCTTGTACGGCGCCTTCCGGTTCGACAGTGACAGGAACTGGAGCTTTCTCCTGCATGACTCCGACAGGCCGGCGATTCGACGGATTGCACCAGACCGTCCGGCGACGTTTACCATTCCCGTCCAGTCGGAAACGCCGGGAGCGGAGGAGAATACCGGTTTGTTCCTGCGCGTGGAGCGGGATGCCAAGGTCGGCTTGGCCGTTTCCGCCCAATACAACGGCTTGCGCTGGCAAGGAGTCAGTCGGGCCATTCATGATCTGGCGCAGAACTGCCTGCGAGCCCGGGTGTTCAGCCGGGAGATCGCCGGGCATCGGGATGCGGTTTTGTGGGGCAATGCCATTGCATGGTTTTTCTCGATGGTGTTCTCGCGGGACCTGCCGGCCCGCATGGCCGACTTGGCCGAGGAAGGGAGCCCTGAAAATCAAGTCATTCGGCAGGCACGATCCGCGATCGCGGTACGCCTGGGAACGATGATCTTCGACAGGGATCGGGTGGAAACGGCGATCGCTGCCTTCTGGGACCATCCCGTGCCGTTGTTTCCGTGGAACGACATTCCGCAGATGAGAACTTCAGGGCTGGCGGTCGAGAAGGCAGCGGTCACGCCGTCTTCAAGCCAGGAATCAACGGCACTCACGACCGAAGTGCCCGAACCTCTCGCGGAGCCTGAGGGCGGGGCGGCGGACATCTATGAACTGATGGAGGAAAAGTTGCCCGAACTCCTTCCCAGATCCAAGCTGCCCAAGATGTGCGAAGAGCTCCTGGGCGCGAAGCTGCTTGGCAAGAGCACCCTGGAAAAGCTCGACATGCGGAACGAGGGCCCGCCCAAACTCGAAGTCGGCGGAAGGATCCACTATAGCCGCGCCGCCTTCATCCAGTGGTACCGAAAATGGAACCACACCAAATCGGAAAACTAA
>JAVEYE010000354.1:0-4077 GCA_034003665.1 Rhodospirillales bacterium
CGCCAACGCCTTTCGTCGGTCGCTCACGGCCTGCGCCGCGAATGGGGTCGCCCTGCGTCGACAATGTCGTGTCCGAAAATGGGCGGGCCGGCGCCGCCCCCAGGCAGCGCCGGCCCGTTGATTCCCTGCGCCGGATTGCGGGTCAGGCAACCGTGTGCTTGGCCAGCATTTCCAGCGCCTTGACCATGGCCGAATGGTCCCAGGACGAGCCGCCGTTGGCGGCGCAGGCGTTGAACAACTCCTGCGCGGTTGCCGTGTTGGGAAGCGATACGCCCAGCTTGCGGGCGGAAGAAAGCGCCAGATTGAGGTCCTTCTGGTGCAACGAGATGCGGAAACCGGGATCGAAGGTCCGCTTGACCATCCGTTCGCCATGGATCTCCAGGATCTTGGACGACGCGAATCCGCCCATCAGGGCCTGGCGCACCTTGGCCGGGTCGGCCCCCGCCTTGGATGCGAACAACAGCGCCTCGCCCACCGCCTCGATGGTCAGCGCCACGATGATCTGGTTGGCGACCTTGCAGGTCTGGCCGTCACCGTTGCCGCCCACCAGGGTGATGTTCTTGCCCATCAGGTCGAACAGCGGCTTGACGGCATCGAACGTCGCCTGCTCGCCACCCACCATGATGGTGAGCGTCGCATTCTTGGCGCCCACTTCGCCGCCCGACACCGGCGCATCCAGGTACTGACAGCCCAGCGCGTTGATCTTTTTGGCGAACTCCTTGGTCTCGACCGGCGCGATCGAGCTCATGTCGACGACGATCTTGCCCTTGCTCAACCCCTCGGCAACGCCGTCCTGGCCGAACAGCACCGTCTCGACGTCCGAGGTATCCGGCACCATGATGATGATGACGTCACCAGCCTCGGCGGCCTCCTTCGGCGAGCTGGCCTGCTTGGCGCCCTTGTCCAGGAGGTCCTGGGGTACCGGCGACAGGTTGCAGCCCCAAACCTCGTGGCCAGCGTCCAGCAGGTGGGCGGCCATCGGCTTTCCCATAATGCCCAGACCGATAAATCCGATTTTCATGCTTATCTCCTTTTCCTTCATAAACCCTTTGAAATGGCTATTTCCTGTAGGGCGCAAACCAGCCGAGTCCGGCCTCGGTGCCAGCGGCCGGCACATACTCGCAGCCGATCCAACCGTCGTAGCCGGTCTCGTCGATGGCCTTGAACAGGAAGGGATAGTTGATCTCACCGGTTCCCGGCTCGTGGCGACCGGGGGTGTCGGCCAACTGCATGTGGCCGATGAGGTCGATATTGGCCTTGATGGTGTTGGCCAGTTCGCCCTCCATCCGCTGCATGTGGTAGATGTCGTATTGCAGCTTGAGGTTCGGCGCGCCCACCTCGGCAATCACGTCAAGTGCCTGCCTCGAATAGTTCAGGTAGAAACCGGGCATGTCGCGGAAGTTGATCGGCTCGATCACCAGGGTGAGACCCGCCTTGGCGGTTTCGGCCGCCGCGAACTTGATGTTGGCCACGTAGGTGACGTCGAGCTTGTCCCCGGCAACGCCCTCGGGCCTGATCCCAGCCATGGCATGGACGCGCGGGCATTGGAGCGCCTTGGCGTAGTCGATGGCCTTGCCAACGGAGTCCTGAAACTCCCCTACCCGGTCCGGCAGGCAGGCGAGACCCCGCTCGCCCTTGGCCCAATCCCCCGGCGGCATGTTGAAGAGCACCTGCGTGAGTCCGTTCTCGGACAGCTTGGCGGCCAGTTCATCCTTGGCATAGGCGTAGGGGAAAAGGTACTCGACCCCCTTGTATCCAGCCTTGGCAGCGGCCGCGAAGCGGTCGAGAAAGTCCACTTCGTTGAACTGCATCGATAGGTTGGCGGCGAATTTCGGCATGGAATGCGACCTCCTTGGACACTCGACCCGGTCTCGGATCGTCTCGCGCCCCTCCTAAATGGTCAGAGAACGTCCGGCAAGCACTCTCGCCTCGGAAACGTTTCGCAAAGAGAAAAACACGAAAGATTCTGAAAATCATCCTCCCTCTAGATATATCGGCCGGAAGGCCAGCGGGCAAACGATTGCGGAAACCGACCCTTGACGGCGAATCCCGGCTTCCGTAGCCTGAAAGGGTTCAAGGTGACGGTTTCGCCCGCCGGCCCAGCCGGCGGATGAAAAAAGGGAACACGGTGCGATTCCGAACGGAATTCAGTCCGTGGCTGCCCCCGCAACTGTGAGCGGCGAGTCTGTGCCCCTGAAGCCACTGGGAAACTGGGAAGGCGGGGCACCAAGACATTGACCCGCAAGCCAGGAGACCTGCCGCCACCTGCGTCACCTACCAGTGGACGGGGTCTTCCAGTGGTCCGGTATTCCGAGTGCGGTGACGCCGCTTTGTGGTGTAGCCGCATGGGAAGATCGGACCACGGACCATGGATACCTTTCAGGCAAGAACCGTGACGGGAACACTGGGGGCCTTTAGTGCGCGCCGGTTTCCCGGGTCTTTCTCGTGCGTGCTTCTTTCCCGATCCGATGAAGGAGGCAGGACTCATGAGGAAATGTCGAAATCCCTATCGAAACAGATTTGAAGCCCTTCTGCTCGCCGCCGGTGTGCTTGCCGCCGTCGGCCACGACGACGCGGCCGCCCAGGATTCGGACAGCCAACTGGAGGAGGTCGTGGTCACCGCCAGCCGACTTGGCGTCGGCCTGCCCGGCGCCTCGACGACGGTGATCGAGGCCGACGACATCGCCAAGTCGCCGGCCCGCACGCTTCCCGAGTTGCTGGGTCGCCACGCGGGGGTGCAGAACCGCGAACTGTTCAGTGCCGCCGGAGCCAAATCCGTGGTCGACCTGAGGGGCTTCGGGGCAACGGCATCGTCGAACACGCTGATTCTGGTCAACGGGCGCCGGCTCAACGACATCGATCTCGCGGCCGTCGACTTCGGCAACATTCCGATCGACAGCATCGAGCGCATTGAAATTACGCGGGGCGGGGCGGGCGCCGTCCTCTACGGCGACGGCGCGGTGGGCGGCGTCGTCAACATCGTCACCAAGACGGACCTTCCCCAGGGAACCTCCGGCAAGGTCAGCGCCGTCTACGGCTCCCACCAGCATCGCGAGACCAACCTGTCGGTCACCCAGGACGCCGGATCGGCATCGTTGAGCGCTTACGGCACCTTCATCGACGCCCATAACTATCGGGACAATAACAAGCTGATCCAGCGCAACCTGGTCACCGAGGCGAGGTGGCGCGCCGACGAGGGGCAGGCCTACGTCAACCTCGGCGTGGATGATCAGCGCCTGGGCACCCCGGGCGCCCGACGGGTCACCCTGACGAGCACCCAGCTTGAGCCCGAAAGCGTGCGCCGTCAGGCCACCACGCCCAACGACTACACCCGCCAGAACGGCATCGCCCTTACCATCGGCGGCATGCGCCAGATCGCCAAGAACGTCGAGGCCGTCCTCGACGCCGGGTTCCGCATCAAGGACACCGAGGCCCGCACGGTCAGCAGTTCCGGCCCGCAGTTCGATTCATACGTCGATACCGAACTGGCCACCTTCTCGTTGACGCCGCGCCTCAACATCGACGCCGATCCGTGGCAACGCCCGATCGAAGCGACTGTCGGCATCGACTACTACTATTCCGACTACAATTCGGACCGCCAATTGCGGCCCGGCGGCGCCGCCTATCATCGCTATGACGGCAAGCAGCACATCGCCGCGCTATACATACAAAACACCCTGGCCTTTTCGGACCGTCTCGACCTTTCGGCCGGAGGTCGTGTCCAGGCGACCCGGTTCACCGCCGGCGACCTCTACGATCCCAGCCTGTTGGCCTTTCCCGCCTTCGACGGACATCGCGAATCGCTGACCGACACCAGCACCGATTTCGCACTGAATGTCGGCCTCGACCACCAGTTGACCGACAACGTGGCGGTATTCGGGCGTTTGGCGCGCAGCTTTCGCGCCCCCACCATTGACGAACGCATCGGCTCCGATTCCAGCTACAAATCCTTCTCGCTGAAAACCCAGACGTCTCGGGACGCCGAAATCGGCACCCGGCTGTCACTCGGTCGGGTGGAACTGCAGTCCAGCGCCTATTACATGACCCTGCGCGACGAGTTGCACTACGACCCCGATT
>JAVEYE010000355.1:0-4074 GCA_034003665.1 Rhodospirillales bacterium
ACAACACGATCGAGCGGGCCATGGTGGGGAAGCGGATGGCGAAATCGAGGGTGCTGACGCTGCCCATGGAAAGGCCAACGACATGGGCTTGCTTGATGTCGAGCGCACCGAGCACGACGGCGATATCGCGGGTGAAGATCTCCTGGCTGTAGGCTGCCGGGTCTTCGGGCACGTCCGACGGCGGGTAGCCACGGGCGTTGAAGGTGATGCAGGTGAAGAAACGCGACAGGTAGCGGACCTGGGGTTCCCAGCTTCGATGATCGCCGCCGAACTCATGGACGAAGATGACCGGTGGGCCGTCTCCGGTCACTTCGTAATAGAGATGAACGCCTTCGGTCTGAATGGAGGGCATGTCGAGACCCCTTCCGGTTTTCTCACGTATTGTCAATCAGCCACTGGGCAATCCGCAGCAGCTTGGCGTCGCCGCCCAGCGGCCCGACGATTTGGACGCCCAGCGGCATTCCAGAGGGGCCGCTCAACAGCGGCAGGGTGATGCAGGGCAGACCACACAGGGTCCACAATGTGCAGAAGATGGGGCTGCCGGTGGCGGCCAAGCCGACCGGCGCCTCGCCGGTCGTCGCCGGCGTGACCAGGGCATCAAATTGCGAAAAGATGCCGCGCATGGCGTTTCCGATGGCCGCCATTCCGGCCAGGGCGTCGTCATAGGCGCTGGCCGAAACCATCCGGCCGCGCTCGACCATGCCGCGGAGTTGCGCGCTGAGCCGAGTCTTGTCCTTCTCATAATAGCAATGGTAGGCCCGCGACAGTTCCACCTCGCCAATGGTCCGATGGCAGGCAACCGCCTCGTCGCAGACAGCCGGAAGCTCGGCCATCGGCAGGCCGCCCGCGGCCGGGGATTCCACCCATCTCAGGAAGATGTCGCGAATAGCCGGCTCCGCTTCCTCCCATACCGGCGAGCGGGCGAACGCCAAAAGCGGCTTGGCCCCCAAGGGCGCGGCGAGACCATCCAGCAGGTCGGGGCGGGCGAGGGGAGGGGCGTCACCTCGGTCGGCCTCGGCCGACATGATGGTCTGGGCGAGAAGAGCGGCGTCGGCCACCGTGTTGGCGAACACCCCCACTTGGTCGAGGGTCGACGACTGCATCAGCACGCCGGTTCTGTCGATGGTTCCCCGCGTCGGCTTGAAGCCGACCACGCCGCAAGAGGCGGCGGGGCGTATGCCCGAGCCGTTGGTCTGAGTGCCGAGCGCCAGCGGGACCATGGCATCCGCCACGGCGGCGGCCGATCCGCTCGATGACCCGCCGGGGCTTCGCGAAGGGTCACGGGGATTGGTTGTCGGTCCCGGCGCATAGGTGGCCAGCTCGGTGGTCACCGTCTTGCCCAGAATCACCGCGCCGGCATCGCGCAGCAGGGAAACGACGGCAGCGTCCTTGGACGGACGCCGACCCGAATCCAGCACGGTGCCGTTTTCCGTCGGCATGTCGGCGGTGTCGAAAATGTCCTTGAGCCCGATCGGAACGCCGTGCAACGGACCACGGGGACCATCGCGGTTTATTGCCTGGTCGGCGGCGCGGGCCTGCCGGATGGCCTGGTCGGGGTCGATAAAAGCCCAGGCACGCACCTGATCCTCCGATTGCCGGATGCGATCGAGGCAGGCTCCAGTCAATTCTTCGGATGTGATCCGGCGCTGCCGGATGGCTGCCGCGGCGCTTTTCGCGTCGCGGGAAATCAACTCGGCGTGACCGTTCGACATGAGAGGCTCCTGGTTCGATTGAAGGTGGACGTCAGCCGATGGCGGCTGGAGCGATCGCAAAGGCCGCCCCATCGCAACCCCGGGCAAGGCCAGAGGTCAGGAGGCGAGCGCGTGATTGACTTCGAGGGCTGCCTGGACTCGGCGCCCGGTTTCGCTGACGTGCTCCATCAGCAGCTGCCCCAGGGCGGGCCCCTCCCGCTTGGCGAGCAGCGCAAGAATCTCTTCGTGCTCGCGGATGCCGCGGGTCCAGTGATCCTGCGCCTGGATGGCGATGAAGCGGGCCCGCTGGCTCTGCGCCATCAGCGTCGCATAGGTCGACGTGAACACCGCATTGCCGACGATCTCGACGATCCCAGTATGGAGGGCGAGGTTCATGCGATAGTATTCCACCCGATCACCCCGTTCGTAATGGCGCTGCATCTGCTTGTGGATCTTGTGGAGATCGCGCAAGTGCCTGTCGGTGACCTTCTCGACGGCAAGCTCCCCTGCCTGGCGGTCGAGCAGGCTGATGAAACGGAAGAGATCGCCGACCAACTCGGGCGTGATGGGCGAGACCCGCGGGCTGCGGTTGGTGAGCAGTTCAACCAGCCCCTCGGACGCCATGACCTTCAGGGCCTCGCGCAATGGCGTACGGGAAATGGCGAATTGCTGGCAGAGCCGCTTTTCGTCAATCTTCTCGCCGGGCGCCAACTCGGTTTCGACAATCATCTGGCGCAGCCGTTCCACCAGTTGGTCGTGGAGGGACGGACGGAGAATTATGCGGTCATCATCGCCGTTGGCTAACACAACTACCTCACAAGAGCTTTAACAGGCCGACCACACCTTCCTACGGCATGGCCTGGACCTTACCCATTTTTCGCCGCGACGGCCAGAGACAACGCACGGCACCGGCACTCGTGCGCAAAATTGGCCGTTTTTCACGTTTTATCCATATATTTTTTACATTGGAAACAATGAAATAGCAACAAATATAATACACAATGCAAAATTACATATTAACAATGGCGCGGGCTTGGCATACTATCTTCCGGTCGCCTGGGAATTGGTCGCGGTGCCAGGGGCATGGGCGCACGGAAGGAAAGGGGTTCGCCGTCACAGGCACCTTTCCCAATACTGCCCCGGGCGGCGGGACGTCGCAGAAACGACCGCGGCCGAAAACGAAATTATGAGGAGAGGTAAGTCATGAAATCGACTTTTGCGCTGGCGATCCTGGGCCTGGCCGTCGTTGCGACGCCGGCATCCGCCCAGAAGATGACGTTGAACGTCCTGGGGCAACCGCTGGCGACCGGACTCATTCAGAAAAACCTGGAGCAACCGTTCTTCGAAAACTTTGCCGAACGGACGGGGCTTGACATCAAGGCCAACTACAAGGCCATCGACGTCACCGGCATGAAGTCGGAAGAGACGTTGCGTCTGTTGAAGAACGGGCTTTTCGATATCGTTTCCATCCGCACGGCGCAGGCCGCACGCGACGAACCGTTCCTGCTGGGGCAGGATCTGGTCGGGCTCAACCCCGACTATGATACCTCCCGCCGCGTCTACGAGCGCTACAAGGTCTATTTCGACCAACGCCTGCAGGAAAATTTCAATTCCAAGCTGCTCGGTCTCTGGCCGTTCGGGCCGCAGGTTTTGTTCTGCAAGCCGGAAATCAAAGGCCTCAAGGACATCAAGGGACTGAAGGTCCGCGTCTACGATCAGAGCCTCGCCCAGTTCATCGAAAGCCTTGGCGCCACCCCGGTCGCCATCGGCTTCTCGGAAACCCAGCAGGCCTTGTCGCGCGGCGTCGTGGATTGCGCCATCACCGGCGCCAGTTCGGCGAATTCGGCCGGCTGGCCCGAAGTCAGTGAATACTTCATGGCGATCGGCTTCCAGGTCGGGTTCAACGGTTACGCCATCAACCTGAACACATGGAACAAGCTGACCGCCGACGAACAGAAGAAGCTCGAGTCGGCCATCAACGGCCTGAACGCCGACATCTGGATCTATTCCAAGGAGCTCTTTGACGACGCGCTGCGCTGCAATGTCGGCGAGGAGCCCTGCACGACGGTAACCAAGTACAAGATGAAAAACGTTCCGGTCACCGAGGAGGATCTGAAACTGGTCGCCAATGCGGTCAGCACGATCTCGTTCCCGGCCTGGTCGGAAGTTTGCGAGAAGAGCATGAAGGGCTGCGGAGCCCAGTGGAAGCAGATCCTGGGCGGCATGCTGGGGATGAAGTAGGCGACCACGACGACAACGTCTTCGAAGGGAGGTCGTGCCGACCGTCGGCACGGCCTTCCCCTCGGGGGCAGGCTTCTCTGTTCCTTTCATGGAGAGTCCCAACCCATGAAGACCGTATCCAAGATCCTGGGGTGCGCGTTCG
>JAVEYE010000356.1:0-4070 GCA_034003665.1 Rhodospirillales bacterium
CTCGGCGGCGGGCCGGGCGGCGCTGGCTGCTGGAATGTTGGATTTTCAATAACATGCCGGCGATCCACCGGCCACGCGGAAGGGAGACGTCGGTATGGTACAATCGGTGGTTTTCGCGGATCGCGAGCTCCTGCGCTTCGGCGAGGCGGTGTTTACGGCGCACGGTCTCAAGCCTGGCGATGCCCGGCTGGTTGCCGACGGGTTGGTCGAAGCCGACCTCAGGGGCCTGCCGTCGCACGGCGTGGCGCGCATCCCGATCTATGCCGAGCGCCTGCGGCGCGGCCTCGTCAAGCCGCAACCCGACATCAAGGTCGAGCGGGCGACGGCGGTGGCCGCCTCGGTCGACGGCGACGACGGCATGGGCTTCATCGTCGGCAAGCGGGCCATGGACGAAGCCATCGCCATGGCGCGGGAATTCGGCCTCGGCCTGGCCGGGGTCAGGCGCAGCACCCATTACGGCATGGCGGCGCTTTACGTGCTGCAGGCCATCGAGGCGGGCTTCATCTCGCTCGCCTTCACCAGTTCGTCGCCGGCCATCCCGGTGTGGGGCGGCCGCAGCAAGTTCCTGGGAGCGGCGCCGTTCGCCGCCGGGGCGCCCGGTGGCAAACTGGGCCCCTATGTCCTCGACATGGCGATGACGGTGGTGGCGCGGGGCAAGATCCGCCTGGCGGCGCAGCGCGGCGACCCCATCCCGGAAGGCCTGGCGCTCGACGCCGAGGGGCGGCCGACCACCGACGCCAAGAAAGCTTTCGAGGGGGTGTGCCTGCCGTTCGGCGGCCACAAGGGGGCGGCGCTTTCCATGCTGATGGAGGTGCTGGGCGGGGTGTTCACCGGGGCGGCCCTGGCCGGCGAGGTGGTCAACCCCTACCTCGATTTCTCGGGGCCGCAGAACGTCGGTCATTTCTTCATGGCGATCAAGCCGGACCTGTTCATGCCGCGCCATGAATACGAGGCGCGGATGGACACCCTGGTCGAGCGCGTCAAGGCATGCCCCAGGGCGCACGGCTTCGACGAGATCCTGATGCCCGGCGAGCCGGAATCGCGGGCGAAGGAGGAGAGGCTGAAGCGCGGCATCCCGCTTACCGCCGACATCGTCGCAGCGCTCGGCGAGGAGGCGGCGAAATCGGGCATCGCCGAGCCGTCGCCCCTTAGCTAGCCATTCCAGGCCGCCAGCCCATCGGGTTGGCGGCTTTTCCCGGTCCGCGGACGATGCGATGGCCTTGCCCGCCGCGCGAATGGGCGGCGGGCAAGGCGCGTGATGAACCGGTTCGGACATCAACTCAGCGGACCGTTTGCGGCGTCTTGTCCAGCCATTTTTTGACATGAGGGACCATCAAGGCTCCGAAGGCGAGCAGGAAGATGGGCCCTGCGATGGGGCGCAGGAAGAGCTCGGACCAGTCGTCGCCGGCGATGATCATCATCTTGCGGATGTTGGCCTCGATGAGCTCGCCGAGCACCAGGCCGAGGACGAGGCCGGCGATGTTGAAGCCGTACTTCTTCATGAAGAAGCCGATGGTTCCGGCCAGCAGCATGATCCAGGCGTTCATCAGGTCGACGCCGAGGGCGAAGGAGCCGATGAAGCACAAGAGCAGGATCATCGGGCCCTGCAGGAAGTAGGGGAAGCGCGAGACCTGGGCGAAGATGCGCACGCCGTAGATGCCGCCCCAGAAGAGCATGATGTTGGCGATGATCATCGAGATGAAGACGGCGTAAAGCAGCGTCGGCTGGGTCATGAAGAGCAGCGGGCCGGGGCGCATGCCGTGGACGATGAAGGCGCCCAGGATGACGGCCGTGGTGCCGCTGCCGGGAATGCCCAGGGTCATGGTGGGGACCAGCGCGCCGCCGGTCGCCGCGTTGTTGGCGCATTCCGGGGCGACGACGCCCTCCGGCATGCCGGTGCCGAACTTCTCGCTCTCCTTCGAGGAGCGTACCGCCTCGCTGTAGGCCAGCACCGAGGCGATGGTGCCGCCGGTTCCGGGCAGTGTGCCGATGACCATGCCGATGATGGCCGACTTGAGGATCACCCACTTGTAGCGGAGGAACTCGACCCAGGTCATGAACTCGACCCTGACCTTCTTGGTCATCGACAGGTCGTGCTGCTGGATCTTCTCCATGGCCTGCATGAAGACCTCGGACAGCGCGAAGGCGCCGATCATCACCGGGATGAAGTGGATGCCGTTGACGAACTCGGCGGATCCGAAGTTGAAGCGGGTGATGCCGGTGATCTCGTCGGTGCCGAAGGTCGCCAGTACGAGGCCGAGGATGCCGCTGATCAGGGTCTTGAGTTGCGAGCCGCTGCCCAGGCCGGCGATCGCCGTCATGCCGAGCACGCCAAGCGCCACGTATTCGGCCGGGCCGAACTGCAGGGCCACCTTGGAGAGCGGCACCACCAGGATGACCATCATGGTGGCGCTGAACAGGCCGCCCATGATCGAGCCGCTGGTCGCCAGGCCGAGGGCCTTGCCGCCCTTGCCCTGCTTGTGCATCGGGTGGCCGTCGAGCACGGTCATCACCGATTCCGGCGTGCCCGGCGTCGCAAACAGGACCGAGGTGATCGAGCCGCCGAAGGTCGAGCCGCAGAAGTTGGAGACCAGCAGGATGATCGCCGGGATGCCGTCCATCTGGTAGGTGAAGGGCAGCAGCAGCACGACGCCCATCGCCGAGCTGATGCCCGGCAGGGCGCCGAACAGGATGCCGCTGGCGCAGCCCAGGAAGGCGAACAGGAGGTTTTCGGGCGCGAGGCCGCTCAGCAGTCCCTGGAGAATGACGTCCACGACCGGTCTCCTAATAGAAATAGAAGCTGAAGAGCCGGATCATGCCCATGCCGCGCGGCAGGGGCACCTCCATGAACCGGCCGAAGATGACGGCGAAGAGCGGGCTGGCCAGGATCGGCGCCAGGATCAGGATCAAGGGCTTGCGCGCCCCCAGCTGATACATGAACCCGAAGACCAGCAAGGGCACGGCGCCGAGGAAGCCGATCACGTTGACCACCAGCAGGAAGCCCGCGAAAATCGCCGTGGACACCCCCAGGCTCTTCACCTCGTGAAGGTTCACCTTGCCCTTGGCGCCGGGCTCGCGGAGGTGCTTGCGCACGACACCGGCGGCGGACGCCACGGTCATCGCCATGCCCAGCACCAGCAGGACCTGCGGCCACCACGCCGCGCCCAGATTGCCCCCGATGTTCAGGCGAGGGAACGCAAAGGTCTCGCTATACAGCACCACCATCGCCACGAAGATCAGGCCGTGGATGGTCAGCTCTTCGAGCAGTCTTCGCTTGGAGGGTTTTCCATCAGTCATCGAATGGCTACTCCGCAGATCAGTCAAACCGCCGCCGCCCCGCCACCAGGACCGGGCGGCGGCAGCCAATGGGCAGTTACTTTATGCGTCCGAGTCCTTCAAAGAGCTTGGTGAAGATGGCGACGTCGGTTACCCAAAGCTTTCCGAACGGCTCGGGGTCCATCCAGCCGGGCGTCACGTCGAGGCCGTTTTCCTTCGCCCACTTCTGGTATTCGGGCGAATCATAGACATGCCTGAACGCTGTCTTCAGCCTGTCGATCGCCGCCTGCGGCGTGCCCTTCTTGACGGAGAAGCCGCGGAACGTTCCCATGCCCTCCCAGCCCTTCAGCCCGAGTTCACCGGCCGAGGGGACGTCCTTGAGTTCGGGCGTGTTCAGCCGCGCATCGCTGAGTACGACCAGCGGAACGATGTTGCCGCTCTTGATCATGTCGCCCACGGCGCTGACTTCCTCGTACATCAGGTCGACATGGCCGGCGATGATCGACGCCATGCGCTCGCCGGCCGAATCCGCCGGCACCACCGCCAGCTGGATGCCGGCGAGATCGGCAAAGTGCCCCACGGCCGCGTCGTCGATGCCGCCCGGCGAGGAGATCGTCACGCTCACCTTTCCGGGATTCTGCTTGGCGAAGGTGATTGCTTCCTGGATCGTCTTGAAGCGCCCTTTCCCTCCAATCCACAGCAGGCCGGTGTCCTGCTGCATGCGCAGGAGCGGAACAAAGGTATCGACGTACTTGAATGGCAATTTGTTGAAGACATCCGACATCAAGCCGCTC
>JAVEYE010000357.1:0-4046 GCA_034003665.1 Rhodospirillales bacterium
CCGGTTTGCTTGGCGAGGAAGGAAGACACGAAGCCGTGCGCCACATAAACGCCGTAAGGCACGGTGTGCTTGCGGCCCATGGTGCGGTTGTCGCCCTGCTGTTTCTCGGCCTCTGCTTCCGTTGCCACCGCCATGCGGGTTATCGAATGTTCCTGGGCAATGACCGGATCGACCGAGCGGGCAAAGGTCAGTTGCACCGGGCCGCGTACCTGGCCGCAATTGACGCCGGTAGACATCACCGCCCCGAAGGTGCGCACGTCGAAGAAATTGGCGCACATCCACTGCCGCGCCTTGTCTACCGTTTCGCCGCTGCCCTTGCGCTTTTTGTCACCCTTCAGTTCTTCCTCGGCACCAACGGCAACATAGGCCTTCTCGTGCGTCTGGTTGAGAACCGCCTTTTCCTTTACGTAGATGTCGAAGGGCGGCGTTTCGCCCTTCACCAGCCCGACGAAATTGCGCACCTTGCGCTTGAGCGACACATCCGTCACCAGCCCATGGCCGGATTCGGCATCGAGACGCGGCAGGTTGCCGGCATCGGGGTCGCCGTTGGGGTTGCCGTCGCGCACATCAAAAACAAGAACGAAGTCATAGCGGTTGTTCAGGCTCATTTGGAGTCTCCCTGGGTGGATTCGTCGGATTGGGTGGATTTGTTGAAGAAGTCTTGACGCTGGTGGTAGTAGCCGAGGCTGAAACGTCCCTGATCGGGCAGGCTCAGGTGCCTGGGGAAGTCGGCGATACCACCGAGGATTTCGCCAAGCAGTCGCTCGAAATTCACTGCTCGGCCGCGATTGGTGAGCTTGGCCAAGTGGTGGTTCTTCAAGCGCAGCAGCGTGGTGAAAACCGCTACCGGCGTACTGGACGCTGCGCCGTAGTAGCGCTCGCGGATGGTGGCATTGAGGCCGGGGTTGGCTTCTTCCTGGATCTTTTCCAAGACCGCGAAAAGACGCCCCAGGCGATAAGCCGCATTGGTATTGGCTAGGTCGAGCATGTCGGAAAACTCCTGGATAAAAGAGGAATCGGGAGAACGGCGGGAACGGTTGAGGCAAGCCTTGATCGCCGCCGCGCGCAGGTAGGTGACGTTCTGCTCGGCGCGGCAACGTTGCACCGCCGCGTTGAGCCAGGTGGCCGGAAAAGGGCTACCGGAAAGAATCGCCCGCATGATGTCGCCGCCGAGATTGGGCGGAATGTTGTCGGCCTTGCCCTGTTGGGCACAGGCCGCCAGCAGGCGGAACAGGCTGGGAAATTCCGGGTCCTTGCCGCCGCGCACCATCTTGAGGTCGGCGAACCATTGGCGGATGCGCTGGGCGACTTCATGCACGGGCGCGGCGTACCAAAAGCGAACCGAAATCCGTGCCGCATTCGGCGCCAGTCCAAGGATATAGAAGCGGTTTTCACCGCGCCCACCATCGAACTGACCGGCTTGAACGGCACTCAGAACACCACGCACCAGTTCGATACGGGCATCCGGGTCGTCCGACTGTTCACCGAAAACCGCAGCAAAGACCGACTCGGCTTCGGCATCCTCCTTCTGCGCCCAAAACACCGTCGACGCATCGCCTACCTGAAAACGCTGCCGCGAATTGCGGTCGAGCAGGTGGTTCAGGGCGGTGGTGTAGGCGAAGGCGGCAAACTCACTAACGGGAGCATTTTCACCTTGTCGCTCAACTTTTCCATAAGACTCGTAAGCACGCGCATTGAAGGAGACGATATTTGCACCAGATGTTTGAGCTCCCCACACACCCTTAATAGCAGAGTGAAGTATTGCCACGGGAGCATTGTTTCCAGTTATCAGGCACTGTGCGAAGCGCTGTCCTTCAGGAGTTTCCGAATGCGTTCCTGAGACTACGGCCAACCGCTGACAAATTAGGTCGCATTCGCCATGGAGGCGGAATGTCAACGTTGAATTACTTTCGAGTATTTCCGGCCAAGCTGGATCGGTGCTCAGTACAGATACCCCTCCATTCCCGTAGAAGCATTCCAGGGCCTGAATTCCGCTATCCCGACGCGCGCTCTCAGGTAAATCGGCAATCCTCTGACGAAAAGCCGCATGTTGCTTTTTCACCCGTTCTGGATTGCCTCGAACATCAATACCGAGCGCGTACTCAGCGGTATCCCACAATAGATTCGCAGCAATCCCCGACGCTTTCTTGACACCCTTGGGCACCAGATAACGCCGCGCCACCTTCTTCTTGCCTTCGATCTGTCGGGTATCGACGATGCCCAAAGGCCTGCCGTCTGCGGTCAATTCGATGATGAAAGGAATTTCCTTGTCTTCCAGCCCATAGGCCGGCAAGCGCCGAGTTGGATCGGGATCAAGGGCCTTGCGCTGGTAGTAGTCGTAAAGAGCCTGAAGGATCATCCCATCACCTGCGCTTTCGTCAGATCGATCACCCCGTGCTGCATGTCGGCGCGGAAAAATTGCGGTTTTGGGTCGTTGACCGCAGTAAAGTCCATGTCGAACAGCATCCAGCCAAGATCGCGGCTTTCGTCGATAGCCGGCGCCTCTTCGGCGGGCTGATCGACCAGCCGGAAGCGGGCCGCGAATTCCCGACAGCCGAGGTAAGGCTGATTGACGCATTGCCCCTTTTCCGCCCGCCGCTGGAACATCTCGCGGTACTTGGCCGGATTGCTGCGTGCGTCGTCGCCCACCGGCACCAGTTCGGCATGGATGCGGTAAGCCACATCGCGTAGAAACAGGCCGGCGCGCTGCTGCCGGTCTTCCTCCACGTACAGGGCGAGGTTGCCCTTGCCGGCACCCATCGCCGTCTGCGCATTGCGCACCGACGCTTTGGACGCCACCTCGTTGCGCCGCACGCTGATCCAGCGAATCGGCTTGAGCACCTCAATGCGCTTCACCTCCCAGCGGATAGCCGGCTTCCACAAAATGGCCTCGAACACCGAGCGGGCAGCGGAAGGTGTCATCACGTCGTAGGACACCCGCTCGACTTTCATCTCGGGGCGGGTAAAGCAGGCGAAATCGCCTGAGACTTCCAAACAGAACCTATCCAAGCTGGACTCCTTTCTTCCTAAAAGAAGCGTGACAGCAGCTTCGTAAGCATTTCCGGCGCAACCACATAGCCACCTCCCAAGATCAACGAAATTGCCAACAACCCTCTACCGATAAAAAGCACAACCAGCAGCCAAACCGCGTATAAGCGGTGTGAGGGCTGATCTCTCATCAGTCGAAGCTCTCGCAAGAGCCCAGTGAAGTTGTTCATGGGAATCGTCCTGGCCAGGAAACGATGCCAATCATACATCAACCTTCTCAATCGTAAAGTTGTCGTTGTATCTAGTTTTTATCACCTCATGCAATGTTATCATTCGCCCGCCGCTTAACGCGGCGTGGATTGAAACTCAATGGTCTAAGTTGTTCGTTGTATCTGCGCGTTACCGGGGCCGTGCTTGTCTCGGCCCCTTTTCATCATCCTTGTCAACTCAAAAAACAAGCCCTCCCGGATCACCCGGCACACCATCGACACTGATGCCCAGCACCTTGTCGTAAAGCACGTCGTTATCCGCCGACTGCACATACAAACCGGGGAAGTCGCCGCCCAAAGGTTCGATGTCGCCTTGCTTGAGCAGGCGCTGTAGGTCGGTGTGGTAGATGGTCACGCCGTAACGCTGCAGCTTGCGCAGCAGCCAGCGGTCCGGGCCATTCTTCCTGAGGGTGTTCAACCACGTGCCGATGCGGTCGTCGTCCGGGTCGCACCGGTAGCGGACGAAGACGGTAGCCCCCTCCTGTTCGTCGATCAGCCGGAAGCGCTCAGCGGCGGTGCGGAACATCACGTCGGCTTCACGGCCGACGCGCAGCAGCCGGCAGATGTCTTTTTCGTCCAGCCGCGCATCGCCGTAGAGCTTGCGGAAGAACTCGCCGAAGCGCTCGACGCCCATGGGATCGGCTTCGGGGGGAAGGCCCGCCCAGAGAATCCGGGTCGCCTGTTCGGCCAAGCGCAGCAAGCCCGGTGGCGGCGATTTGGGCGGCACGAAGACATGCACCTCGCCACGTTCCAGCCGCCCTTCGCGGTTACAGCGCCCGGCGGCCTGGG
>JAVEYE010000358.1:0-4040 GCA_034003665.1 Rhodospirillales bacterium
CGGCAGGCCCGAGACCAGATGGGGAATGACCTTGTCCAGCGGATACTCCATGCCCCAGTTGCTGCGTGGGGAGCCGGGATCCGCCTGCAGCGGCAGGCCGACGCTCCGCCGCCACTCATTCATGAAGTCCATCTTCAACTTGCCCGGGGTCGAGGCCACGAAGTTGGAGAACTTCTCGAAGTAGTCCTTGTCCGGCATCAACTTCGGATCGACCTCGGCATTGCCGCCAGATTCGGCCAGCATGTAGTCGCCGGCATTGGCGTTCAGGTCGGCCAGGTCCTCCGGCTTCCAGGCCAGCAGGTTCTTGCCGTCGCCGTCCATGTACTTGTAGTAGCCGCCCTGGGCCTGGAAGAAGACGTTGTTCTTCATGACCGTCTCGTCGTTGCCGAAGCCGTTGCAGACGGCGAAGCCGGCCTCGTCGCCCTCGGTCTGGGCGAAGGCGAAGATGTTGTTCTCGATGATGGTCTTGCCCTGGCGGCCGACGAAGACGGCCATGCCGCCGCCCTTGCCCGGCTGGAACCAGCAGAAGGCGACGGTGCAGTTCTTGATGGCGACGACGCTGTCGGGCTGGGCCGACCGGGTGGCGATGCCGCTATAGAACGTGTTCAGCACGAAGGTGTTGACGATCTCGTTCTGCTCGCCCTTCCAGACGCAGTAGATGCCGTCGCCGTAGGGGTTGAGCAGGATGCAGTTGCGGATGGCGAGGTTTGCGCCGTTGATCTGGAAGAGCGAGCCGTGCCAGCTCTTCTTGGCGTTGATCTTGCCATCGTCGTAGTAGGCGTTGCGCGACGCAGAGTTGAGCACGAAGCCGTCGATCGTGAAGCCGCTGTGATCGGTGCCGCTCTTGCCCTCGACGATCCCCTCGCCCAGGCCCATGGTGTCGCCCCGGTAGTCCCGGGCACGCTCCAGGATGGTGAAGTTCTGGAAGGGATCGCGACCCGAAAAGTCGTCGACATAGCCACCGACCAGCGTCAGGTTCGGAGTCTTCACCGTGAAGTTGCCGGAGCCGCCCTTGCCGTTGTAGGTGCCCTTGGCCACATGGATGACGTCCCCCCGAACCGCCCGCTCCATCGCCCGCCACAGCTCGCCCGCGGGACTGCCCGGAGCGCTGCCGTCGCCGGTCGCCCCGGCCTTCACATACAGATCCGCCGACAACGCCGTTCCCGCCAGCAACCCCAGCAGCGCAATCCCCATTCCCATGAACATCGTCTTGCCATTCATCGCCCGTCTCCCCGTGCGTGATGTTACCACTGTCCTCAGTCCATGCGTAAACATACCAGTTCACGATTGAAAATCATCCCCGGGAAGCTAATCCAATCAGGATTCATCCGTACGAATAAGAGGAAAACAGGGAGAAGACCGCCTGAAGGCGGAACTACAAACGGGCACAGGGCATGTACGGAGTCCCGCCTTTAGGCGGTCTTCACCTCACCCTATCGCGAGCAAAGACCGCATCGGACACAAGCCTGCCCTTTTTTTAGCTCAGATACCTCCATGGATAATATTTCATGGGGGTAAAAATGCTCCATGTGGCCTTTTTTGTCAAGCAAGATATGTTCTTCTTCTTCCATCGCAAGAATTTATACATATTCACATGTGTATGACCCCGGTAAGTCAGGCATGCCGGAAATGCAACCCTTGATCATCGGCCGGGAAAACGTCAGGTAAACTCGCAACTGCGATTCCACACCCGACTCCCATGAAACAGGTCTCGGGACGCGAGATTCTGGCCAGGGGAAAAGGCTACCGTCCTTCGCAGCACCCCTGCGGTCACCGCGACCGGGGGCAAAGGAGGGCTGACTCCACAGCCGGGATTTTCAATTCCCGGCTGTACGGGCGCATGGCACAGGCCGCGTCCCGACTGGCCCGACACGACACTATCTCGGCCATCCGTTGAAACGGCAGGCGGTGCATGCTACTCTTGGGCTCTTGGGCCGGATCAGGATGCCCGGCCCAGGCATATCGAGGCAACGGAGCACGGACGAGGATCATCATGGACAACACCATTCAACACCTGACGGAACTTTGCGTCGAGGCGGAAACGCTCGCCAAGGCACCCAACTGGGAAGCCGTCGGCGTGTTCTTCGCCGAAGCCGGGCAGAAATGGATCGGCCTCGACCCGGACGGCATCCATGACGACCTGAAGAAGCGCTTCGACGAGGCCCATGCCACGTTCACCGCGCGCCTCGAGCACGACAAGGTCCGCAAGGCCAGGATCGCCGAACGGGAAGCGTTCTGCGCGGAGATCGAAGCGCATTCCTCCTCGGACAACGCCGCGGAATTTGCCGACCGCGTCCATGAGATCAAGTCCGCCTGGCACGACCTGCCCTATCTCCAGCCGCAGTATCTCGAGATCCTGCAGGCGCGCTTCGACAAGGCCGTGCATGCGTTCTCCGACAGCATCGAGCTGCAGCGGGAGGAGCTTGCCCTCAGGAACGAGCGCTTGCCGGAGATCGAGCATCTCTGCGGCAAGGTCGAGGATCTGGCCGAAGGGTCGGAATGGATCCTGGCCGAGCAGGAGCTAAAGGAGATCCGGAAGAGGTGGCTGCACCTGGTTGCCGGGCTCAAGGGCATGGAGCCCATCCATGAGCGCTTCGACCAGGCGCTCGCCAGTTTCAACCGACGGAAGGGCGAACTGGCCAGCACGCTCGAGGCCGAGCTCAAGCTGCTGGGCGGCCTCTGCGGCGAGATGGAGTCGTGCCTGAAGGCGGAAGACCTGAAGTCCATGCTGCCGAAGGTCAAGGAAATCAAGGAGCGCTGGAAGGTCTCCGAGATCAGGGACACCGCCAAGGAGGAGCTCCAGAAGCATTTCCGGACCATGCTGAATGCCTACCACAAGAAGATCCATGGGATCTTCGAGGAGGAGGACTGGAGCCGGTGGGAAAACTACACGATCAAGGTCGGCCTCTGTGAAAAGGCGGAGAAGCTCCCGGCCGAAACCAACTTCAACCTGCGGTTCAAGTTGCTGAAGGAACTTCAGGAGGAATGGAAGCGCATCGGCCCCGTGCCCAGGGAAAAGTCCGATGAGATATGGAACCGCTTTCATCAAGGCTGCGAGACGACCTATCGGGCATGCCGGGACTTCTTCAACGAACAGACGAAGAAGCGCGCCCAGAACCTGCGCGGGAAGACGGCCCTCTGCGAACAGGCCGAGGCCCTCCAGGAATCGACGGACTGGGAAGGCACCGCCGACAGGCTGAAGGCCCTGCAGGTGGAATGGCGGGGCATCGGATCCGCACCCAAAGACAAGGAGGAGGAGGCTCTCCAGCGCTTCCGGAAGGCATGCAACACGTTCTTCGAGCGGCGCAAGGCGCATTACGGCGAGATCCACCGGATTCAGGCGGAAAACAAGAAGGCCAAGATGTCGCTCTGCGAACAGGCCGAGGCCCTGCTGTCGGGACAGGATCTCATGGCGTCGATCAGCATCGCCATGGATCTCCGCAGAAAATGGCGGGACGCGGCGGCGGCGGCCAGGGGCGACGAACATGCGCTCTGGGACCGGTTCAATTCGACCTTGGGAAAATTCTTCGCGCACGTCGACCAGGTCCGCAACGGCAATTTCCAGAGGAAGCAGGAGATCTGCGCTGACATCGAGAGGCTGGCGAACAGCCAGGATCTGAAGGACGACTGCGACAAGGTCGCCGGAACCGTCCGCAGCCTGGAGGACGAATGGCGGCGGATCGGTCCGTCGCCGCGGGACAAGGGCCGGGACGTGGAAGACCAGTTCCACTCCGTGCTGAGGCTCTTTGACGGCCAATACCGCGAGGCGCGCCGCGAACTTCAGTCGACCTTCGCATCGAACGTCAACGCCAAGGAGGCGATCCTCGTGGAGATTGCCGAACTGGCGTCTTCGGCCGATGGAGCGGCCGGTCGCGTCGACGAGGCGGCAGCGGCATTCGAGGAAGCATGGAGGTCCGGCGGCCCGGTTCCGCAGGAGAGGGCGGCGAACCTGGAGGCACGGTTCGGCGAAGCCATGGCGGCGCTGAAGGCAGGGGACGTCGGCTATTTCAGCGCCATCGCGCTGAAGCAGAAGGAAAACC
>JAVEYE010000359.1:0-4034 GCA_034003665.1 Rhodospirillales bacterium
ACGCCCTGCGCGAGGTCTTCGACCCCAGGCGCATCCGTCCCGGCCACGAAGTATCGTTGATGTTCGAGCGCGCGGCGGGAGCCGACAACCCCGGCGATTTCCTGGGCTTCACCATGGCGCCCGATTTTGCCCGCGAGGTCGAGGTGGCGCGCACCGAGAGCGGCGGTTTTACGGCCATCGAGATCGAAAAGGCCTTGACCCGCAGCCAGACCCGCGCCGCCGGAACCATTGAGAACAGCCTGTTTGTCGACGGCGAGCGGGCCGGGGTGCCGATCCCGGTGCTGCTCGAGGTGATCCGGGCCTTCTCGTGGGACGTCGACTTCCAGCGCGACATCCTGCCGGGCGACGGTTTCGAGGTGATGTGGCAGCGCACCTACGACGACACCGGACAGGCGGTACACGACGGCATCGTTTCCTATGCCAAGCTCACGCTTTCCGGCACGCCGCACGCCATCTATCGCTTCCAGACCTCCAACGGCGACTTCAGCTATTTCGACCAGAAGGGACAAGGCGCGCGCAAGGCCCTGCTGCGGACGCCGATCGACGGCGCCAGGCTGTCGTCGGGCTTCGGCAAGCGCAAGCATCCGATCCTGGGATACACCAAGGTGCACAAGGGGGTGGACTTCGCGGCCCCTCCCGGCACGCCCATCTATGCAGCCGGCGACGGCCGCATCGACATGGCGGGGCGCAACGGCGCCTACGGCAATTACATCCGCATCCGCCACAACGGCGAGTACTCGACCGCCTACGCCCATCTCAGCCGCTTCGCCGGTATCGCCCGCGCCGGCAACCGCGTGCGGCAGGGTCAGGTCATCGGCTATGTCGGCAGCACGGGCCGCTCCACCGGGCCGCATCTCCATTATGAAATTCTGCGGGCCGGGGCGCACACCAACCCGCTCACCGTGAAGATGCCCTCGGGCGAAAAGTTGGCCGGCAAGCAGTTGGAGCGTTTCAAGGCCGTTCGCGCCGACATCGACCGGACGTTCGCCCAACTGGCGGACGGCAACGAACTGGCGACCGCCGACTGACCGAGGCTTCGCCGATCCTTCGGTGCAAACGGGCGGCTGACAAGCCGCCCGTCGCATTCTAGATTGGCCCCATGATTCCGTTTCGCACCACCGCGCCCGGCGCCCCCATGCCCGTCGTCACGGTGGGCCTCATCCTCGTCAACGCCGCGGTCTTCCTCTACCAGATCGACTTGTCGCCGCGGGCCGAGATGCAGTTCATCTATACCTACGCCCTGGTGCCGGCGGTCTACGCCAGCCCCGAACTGGCCCGGCACGCCGGGCTCGACCCCTATAATTATTGGCCTCTGCTCACCAACACCTTCATGCACGGCGGCTGGCTGCACCTGATCTTCAACATGTGGACGCTATGGCTGTTCGGCTCGCCGGTCGAAGGGCGGATGCGGCCGCTGCGCTTCCTGATCTTCTATCTGGCGTGCGGGCTGGTCGGCAGCCTGGGGCACCTCCTCGCCAACCTGGAGTCGACGGTCCCGGCGCTCGGCGCCTCGGGGGCCATCGCCGGGTTGCTCGGCGGGTATGCGCGGCTGTTCCCCGGCGCCAAGGTGACGCTGGTCTTTCCCATCATCGTCATTCCGCTGATCTTCTCGGTGCCGGCCATTGCCTTTACGGCGGTGTGGTTCGGCCTTCAGGTCTGGCAGGGGCTCGGCGCCATGAACGTCGATGTCGGGGCCGGCGGCATCGCGTGGTGGGCCCACATCGGCGGCTTCCTGGCCGGCCTCCTGCTAATCGCCGCCATGGGCGGCAGGCCCTGGCGGGCGCCGCCGCCACCGCCCAAATCGCGCCTGCTGACGCCGTCCGGCCTCCGCCTGCGGAAAGGGCCGTGGAGCCGACGGGGGCCCTGGGGATGACCGAAATCCTGGGCGGCCTCGCCGCCGGTCCGGCCGACGCCGCCTATGCCGTCGCCGCCGTCCTGGTGGCCGGCTTGGTGCGCGGCTTCACCGGGTTCGGCATGTCGGCGGTCATCGTGCTGGCCCTTTCCATGACGCTGCCTCCCGCCGAGGTCGTCCCCATGGCGCTGCTCATGGAAATCGCCGCCAGCGCCCATATGCTGCCGGCCGCCTGGAAGGACGTCGACTGGACCTATGCCCGTGGGCTGCTGGCCGGAAGCGCCGTCGGCATTCCGGCCGGCGTCGCGCTGCTGGTCTATGTGGCGCCCGACCCGATGCGGGCCGTGCTGTCGGTCTTCGTGCTGACGATGTCGGGCCTGATCCTCGGCGGCTTCCGCTTCCGCGGCCGGCCCGGTACGCGCTGGGGATACGGCGTCGGCCTGGTCGCCGGGCTGGCCAATGGAGCGGCCTCGTTCGGCGGCCAGCCGACCGCGCTGTTCCTGCTGTCCACGCCGATCGCCGCGGCGGCGGCGCGGGCCACTCTGGTGTTCCTGGCCATCGTAACCTCGGCCTACGGCGCCGCCACGGCCTATTTCGGGGGTTTGCTGGGCCCCCAGGAGCTGGCCCGCGCCGCTGTCCTGCTTATCCCCATGGCCATCGGCATCGCCGCCGGTAGCCGGCACTTCCTGAAGGCGGCGCCGGAAACCTACCGGCGCTTCGCCCTGGGCCTCCTCATGGCACTGGCCGCAGCCGGCTTGATCCGCGCGGCGCTGGGCTGATGGGGAAACGGCCGATCACTCGGCCGCCGCCGCTTTCAGCCCATTGATTACCAGTCCCCCGTCATCGGCCGAAACGTGAACCGTTTCGCCCTCGGCCACCTTGCCCTCAAGGATCAGACCGGCCAACGGATTCTGCACGTACTGCTGGATGACCCGCTTCAAGGGCCGGGCGCCGTACACCGGATCATATCCCTTGTCGGCCAGCCAGGCCTTGGCGGCGCCATCCAAGTCCAGTGTGATCTGGCGTTCGGCCAACAGCTTGCGCAGACGCGAAAGCTGGATGTCGACGATGCCGTCCATGTGATCGCGGCTGAGGCGATGGAACAGGATGATCTCGTCAAGGCGGTTCAGGAATTCCGGCTTGAAGGCGGCCCGCACCATGTCCATGACCGGGCCACGCACCGCCGACGAATCCTGCCCGGCCGGCTGGTTGGACAGGATCTCGCCGCCGAGGTTGGAGGTCAGCACGATCAAGGCGTTCCTGAAGTCGACGGTACGGCCTTGGCCGTCGGTGAGCCGCCCGTCGTCCAACACCTGCAACAGCACGTTGAAGACGTCCGGATGCGCCTTCTCAACCTCGTCGAACAGGATCACTTGGTAGGGTCGCCGACGCACCGCCTCGGTCAAGGCGCCGCCCTCGTCGTAGCCGACGTAGCCGGGAGGCGCCCCGATCAGGCGGGCCACGGAATGCTTCTCCATGTACTCCGACATGTCGATGCGCACCATCGCCTGCTCGTCGTCGAACAGGAACTCGGCCAGGGCCTTGCAAAGCTCGGTCTTGCCCACCCCGGTCGGGCCCAGGAACAGGAACGACCCGATGGGGCGTGCCGCGTCCTGCAAACCGGCGCGGGCCCGCCGCACGGCGTTCGACACCGCAGCCAGGGCCTCGTCCTGGCCGACCACACGGCGGCCGAGGTTCTTTTCCATGGCCAACAGCTTGTCGCGCTCGCCGGCCAGCATCTTGTCGACCGGAATGCCGGTCCAGCGGCTGACAATGGAGGCGATGTGCTCGGGCGTCACCGCCTCCTCCAGCATGCCGGAAGCAGCGGTCCTGTCGGCCCCGTCGGCCGCGGCCAGCTGCTTCTCGAGGCCGGGGATGACCTGGTATTGCAGACGGCCCGCCTCCTCGTAGCGGCCTTCGCGCATCGCCTTCTCCACCGCGATGCGCGCCTGGTCCAGTTCCTCCTTGATCTTGGTGGCGCCGGCCAGGGCCGCCTTCTCGCCCTGCCACTGGGCGGTCAGCGCGACGGATTCCTCCTCCAGCTTGGCCAGCTCCTTCTCGAGCTTCTTGAGGCGGTCCCGGGAGGCGTCGTCGGTCTCCTTCTTCAGCGCCTCGCGCTCGATCTTGAGCTGGATGATCCGCCGGTCAAGCTCGTCGATGGCCTCGGGCTTGGAATCGATCT
>JAVEYE010000360.1:0-4022 GCA_034003665.1 Rhodospirillales bacterium
CAGCCCGTTGGCCACCCCCGCCCGGTCGAACCCGGCGATGTCGCGCAGCCAAGGCCCGGTCCACAGGCTCTGGACCGCCAGGAACGAGGCCTGGGTGGTGAAGGTGACCGGGGCGACGCGCCAGAAGATCGGGCTGGTCATCACCTCGATGACGCCGCCCACCTGCTGGCGCAGCGTGCTGTGCGGGGTGGGCCCGTCGTCGCGTTCCGGCACCACCAGGAACAGCAGGACGGCGGAAGCGATGGTCAATCCGCCCAGCGCCCAGAAGACGCCGCGCCAGTCGGTGACGGTGAGCGCCGCCTCGACCGGCACGGTGGCGGCCAGGGCGCCGATGCCGCCGACCGCCATCTGAAGCCCGTTGATGAGGGGCAGCCGCCCGGCCGGGAACCACTGCACGAAGGACTTGAAGGCGGCCATCAGGCAGGCCGAGACGCCGACGCCGATGAGGCCGCGCCCGACGACCAGGGTGCCGGCGTTGGGGGCCAGCGCGAAGACGAAGGCGCCGGCCGCCGCCACCAGCAGCAGCAGCGCCTCGGTGCGCCGGGGCCCATAGCGGTCCAAGAGGATGCCGAGCGGCAGCTGGAAGGCCGCGAAGGTGAGGAAATAGGTGCTGGTCAGAAGCCCCAGGGCGCCGGCGTCGAGATGCAGGTCGGCCACCAAATCGGGGGCGATGACCGCGTTGACCACGCGGAACACGTAGGACAGGAAATAGCCGAGGGCGAAGGGAACGAAGACGCGCAGCGCGAGGGACAAGGCGGATGCTCCGGGCAGGCGGGGACCGGCGGGGAGGGGATCATAGCCGATTTTCCGCCCGGCGGAACCGCGAAGTCGGCGGCGGCGGGGCGGGCCCGGAAATGACGATTATGCAGCTTCGCTGATATTAAGCAGTGTGTTGAAAAGAAAACGGAAAGGGCGGAATCGGCGGACGAATTGTCGTCCTTTGTCGTCCTTTGTCGTCATTCTTGGGATTTCCGGTTTGTTTCCACGGGGTTGAGCCAGGGCGGCCTGCCGGCCGGTGCCCGGCGAAGATGGCCGCAGAGTGGAGGCCTTGGGCGACATGGAACGACCCGCTCCGGCCGACTCCAGCGGCGGCATAGGGCAATTTACCTTTTGAAATAGCATAAAAAGGAATAATAGCATATTATTGACGGAATGGCAAGGTGGGGTAGTTGCGATATTCACCAGGAAACCCACCGTCTGTTTCGTCAACTCGATGAGCGACCTTTTTCACCAGGGCGTGCCCGACGCCTTCCCGCCTACTTCGCCCATCGCCCCTGCCCGGCCAACGTCTGGCTCGGGGTTTTGGTCGATGGCCGCGCCCATGGCCTGCCGCGCATCGGGCCCCTGCGCCGGGGGGCGGCGCCGAGGCGGATGCCGCCTGAAATTCTCCCCCCTGTGACGGCCGTCGCAGCGCGCCTCCCCGGTGGCGCCTACAATCCCCCGTCAACCGAAGGGGGCGATCATGGCGGATACCCGCGAAACCGTCGTTCCGCTGTTCGGGGCCTGGCGCCGCCGGAAGGGCCCCGGTTCGGGTCGCCGCAGGCGCCCGCAGGCCTGGGCGTGGGGGGGCCTGCTCATGGTCGCTCTGCTGGCGGCCTACGGCGTTCGTGGGCTCGGCGACAGCGAGCCGGTCTTTCCCCTGCTGGACGGCCACGCCGGCTTCGGGGTGCGGCCGGAAAGCCTCGCCATCATCACGCGCTTCGACGGGCCGCCGGCCCGGGTGACCGGCAGCGACACGCTGAGGGTCGAGGGCGAGCGCATCCGACTGTTCGGCATCGACGCGCCCCAGAGCGGCCAGACCTGCACCCGTGCCGATGGTCGAAGCTGGCCCTGCGGGGCGGAGGCCACCGCGCACCTCAAGCGCCTGGTCACCGAGGCCGGCGGCCAGGTTTCCTGCGTCATCGAGTTGCGCGACGCCGAGGGCTGGGCGGTCAGCACGTGCGAGGCCGATGGGCTCGATCTGGGCGCCGCCATGGTGCGGGCCGGCCTGGCGCGGGCCTGCCCGCAGTATCCCGCCCGCTACGCCGCCGAGGAGAGAGAGGCCAGCCGGCACGGCGTCGGCCTGTGGGCCGGCCCCGTCGAGGCACCGTGGGAATGGCGGCGGGCGAATCGGAAGTAGGGGATGGCGCCTTCGGGCCCGCCTCTGCCCGTATGCCGATCATGGTGGCCGCCATTGCCGGCGGGTCTGCGCCGGCGACGACCGGGCCGTTTGGCCGTCCACGGCAAGGGCCGGGCCGGAGAAAGGGGGAGGAGGGGGCATTCCCCCTCGCTCCCCCGCGTTCGCTCCCGGCCGGCGGTCAGGCGGCCGGCGACTGCTCCGGCGCCATCACCGGGCAGAAGGAAATGGTGTAGCCGCCCGCCTGCAGCCCATCGTCGACGTAGCATCCGCCATAAAGGGTGGTGGACGAGACGGCTGCCAATCCGTCGTCGGTGGCGCATCCTGGGTAAGGTGACCCAAAGGAGGTGGGGCCGGTGGCGGCCAATCCATCGTCGGCGAAGGGGCAACCCCAAGATCTCGAAAAGGAGGTGGGGCCGGTGGCGGCCAATCCGTCGTCGGCGGTTTGGCACGAGAAGGTGGGGTAGCAGGTCGCCAGTCCGTCGTCGCCTCCCGTTTCCGCGGCCTGGGCGGGCGCGGCGTCCAGCGCGCCGCCGGTGGCCCGCCATTGCGCCATCAGGTCGGCGCCCGTTTTCCCGGTGATCGTCTGCATGGAGTTCCTCCGTGTTGCATTGTTTGTTGGTTTGCGGGGGCGATCGTACGACGGTGCGGCGCGGAAGAAAAGAGACCGACAGCCATTGACCGGCCGGCCCTGGGGATTGCCATTGGCCGCCCCAGGCCCCAAATTGCCGCGTGGGCGGCCGGTGCCGGCCGCGCCGTACGCCGCGATCCCGCCGGGCCGTGCCGGTCCTGCGAGGCCGCACCGTCGCCGTTTTCCGCATCCGATGAGGTTCCCATGCCCTACGTTCCCGCCGCCGACCGCTACGACGCCATGACCTACAACCGCTGCGGCTCAAGCGGGCTCAAGCTGCCGGCCATTTCGCTCGGCCTGTGGAACAGCTTCGGCGGCGCCGATTCGCTGGAACGGGGCCGGGCCATCCTGCGGGCCGCCTTCGATTGCGGCATCACCCACTTCGACCTCGCCAACAACTACGGGCCGCCGGCCGGCTCGGCCGAAGAGACGCTGCGCGAAATCCTCCGCAAGGATTTCGCCGGCCACCGCGACGAGTTGATCATCTCGACCAAGGCCGGCTATCCCATGTGGGACGGCCCCTACGGCCAGTGGGAATCGAAGAAGCACCTGACGGCCAGCCTGGACCAGAGCCTCAGGCGCCTGGGGCTCGATTACGTCGACATCTTCTATTCGCACCGCTTCGACCCCGAGACGCCGCTGGAGGAAACCATGGCGGCGCTCGACCTGGCGGTGCGCCAGGGCAAGGCGCTTTACGTCGGCATCTCGTCCTACTCGGCGGCCAAGACGCGGGAGGCCGCCGCCATCCTGCGCCGCCTGGGCACGCCCTGCCTGATCCACCAGCCGTCGTACTCGATGTTCAACCGCTGGATCGAGGAAGACGGGCTTCTCGACGCCCTGGAGGCCGAGGGCATGGGCTGCATCGCCTTCTCGCCGCTCGCCCAGGGCATGCTGACCGACAAGTACCTGAAGGGCATTCCGGCCGACTCGCGGGCGGCCAGCGGCAAGCCGTGGCTGCCCAAGGACTACATCTCGGAGGAAGCCCTGGGGCGCATCCGGGCGCTCAACGCCATCGCCGAACGGCGCGGCCAGAGCCTGGCCCAGATGGCGCTGGCCTGGGCGTTGCGCGACCGTCGGATCACCACGGTGCTGATCGGCGCCAGCCGGCCGGAACAGATCCTCGAGAACGCGAAGGTGCTGGACAAGCCGGCCTTCACGGCGGCCGAGTTGGCCGAGATCGACCAGTACGCGGTCAACCTCGGCATCAACCGCTGGGCCGCCTCGAGCAGCCACAAATAGGAAGCGCGCCGTCCCATCCGCTTTCAGGTCGTCCGG
>JAVEYE010000361.1:0-4014 GCA_034003665.1 Rhodospirillales bacterium
TTCGCCGCCGTTCTGGCAACTACCGAGTGGTGGCAGGACAAGCTGCCGATGGGCATCGGGCTGCTGGTCGCGCTGGTGGCGATTCCCGCCTACTCGGCCACGCTGATCAAGAAGCTGACCGAGGCCAAGGCCTTGGCCGAGGAGGCCAACCAGGCCAAGAACCGCTTCCTGGCCCGGATGAGTCATGAACTGCGAACGCCGTTGAACGCGGTCATCGGCATGAGCGACCTGCTCTCCGGCACCCCCATGGACCGCGACCAGCGCGAGATGGTCCGCACCATCAAGACGTCGGGACGGGCCCTGCTTTCGTTGATCGAGGGCATTCTCGACTTCTCACGGATCGAGGCCAACAAGGTTTCGGTCATCGCCGACGATTTCGACCTGCACGCCGCCATCGTCGATCTGGTCGCCATCCTGCGCGTCCAGGCCGACCGCCGGGGGCTGGTGCTCGGCGTCGACATCTCTCCGAGTGTTCCCTACGCCCTGAACGGCGACTGGCCCCATCTCCAGCAGATCCTGACCAACCTGATCGGCAACGCCATCAAGTTTACCGAGCACGGCCACGTCCTCCTGCGGGTCGGGCCGGCCGGTCCGGACGCCATCGACGCCGTCCGCCTGCGCTTCGAAGTGATCGACAGCGGCATTGGCATCGCGGCCGAACAGATCGACGTCATCTTCGACAGCTTCACCCAGGCCGACGAAGGGGCAAACCGCCGCAACGAGGGAGTCGGGCTGGGCTTGGCCATTTCCAAGCACCTGACCGAGTTGCTGGGTGGCCGCATCGGCGTCCAGACGGCCCCCGGCAAGGGCAGCACCTTTTGGGTGGAGGTCCCGTTCGCCCGCCAGGCCGCAACCGTTTCCGTCGAAACGGCGCCTGATCTGGCGGTGCTGGTGGTGTCGCGCGACACCGCGCTGGTGGATTCCATTCGCCACGGCCTCGCCGCGGCGCACATGGATGTGATCGGCGTTTCCAGCCCGTTCGAGGCCCAGAACGCCGCCGCCGGCGCCATGCGGGGAACGTCCAGCCCGATCGTCCTCATCGACGCCCGTGACGCCGGATGGCGCGCGGCAGAGGTCGCCCGCAGCCTCGAAACCTTCCGGCCATCGTGTACGTTCGCCTTCGTGCAGATCAAGAACCCCTTGCTGGGGCCGTCGGTCGATGGTGTCTTCCTGTGTTCACTGGACGTCCCGTTCGACGCCCAGGCCCTGGCCAATGCGATCCACTTGGCCGGCACCTTCATCGCCGCCCGTGCGGGCACCGAGGTGGCCGACCGCGATCTTGACTTCACCCATTCAGCCAGTCGCCCGCTGTCCATTCTGGTCGCCGAGGACAATCAGGTGAACCGCATGGTCACCGAAAAGATCCTGGCCCGCGCGGGCCATAGGCCGACGCTCGTGGTTGACGGCGACGAGGCCCTCGACGCCTTGGACGACGGCACCTTCGACCTTGCCATCGTCGACGTCAACATGCCGGGGACCAGCGGCATCGACGTCGTCAAGATCTATCGGCTGACCCATATGGGGGAAGCCCACATGCCGATCATTGGGCTCAGCGCCGACGCCACCATCGAAACGCGCCGCGCCTGCGAGGAAGCGGGCATGGACCGCTATCTGACCAAACCGGTTGCCGCCAAGAAGCTGTTGGCCGAAATCGAAGCGGCGGTCGCCGCCCACGGCCGACCGATTTCCGAAACCGGAACGGCGCCGGCACCGACGTCGACGGCCGCCGTCACCGACATTTTCACCCATCCGCGCTTCAAGGGCGAGGCGGCGCCAGCCATTGATCGGGTCGTCGTCGATGACCTCGAAAGCCTGGGACCGGGTGGTGAATTCCTGCCGTCCCTCGTCCGCGAATTTCTGGCCGACGCGGAACGGCTGGCCACCGCCATGCGGGTGGCCGTCGCCCGGGCCGACGCCCGGGCCTTTCGCGAGAACGGCCATGCGCTCCGCAGCAGTTCGGCCAACGTCGGCGCCAAGATGATCCATCAGTACTGCCAGCAACTGAGCGGCATCACCCCCGACGAACTTCGACGATCCGGTTCCGCCCACGTCGCCAGGATCGACGACGAGATCGAGCGTTACCGCCGGGCGATCGCCGCCTATCTCGCCGAGCGGGCCGAAAACTCCGGCCAGCTCTGAGAGCCGGGGCGCCGCGGGACGGCCGCTTGCCGTTGCCGTCCCGGCCCCAAGTCCAGTAGGTGCAGCGCCTCCACTAGGCGGCTGCACGCGCCTTGGCCCTGCGACGATCCTGGGCGGCGGCCAGACGTTCCATCTTGCGCAGGTCGGACGGAGCCAACGTGAGGGCCGCATCCACCCACAGGTCGGTGATCTCGACGAGTTCCTCGCGACTGATCGGGTTGATGACCTCGCGGGACCGGAAGACGGCGCGGCGCGTGGCGTAGGAACGGGACCGTTCCTCAACCAAGCGGTAAACCGCCTCTATCCCCTTTCCATCGTCGACCAACTCGTCGACCACCCCCATTTCATGCAACTCGCCCGCCGAATAGATCCTGCCGCTCAGCATCAGGCGTTCGGCCTCCACCGCGTTGAGTCGGCGTTGCAGGAAGCTGTAGGCCCCCATTCCCGGAAACAGGTTGAAGAGAATTTCCGGCAGAGCGAACTTGGCGCTTTCCTCGGCAACGATCAGGTCGTCGGCCAGCGCCGCCTCGAAGCCGCCGCCCAAGGCGTCGCCCTGGACCAGCGAAATGGTTTGAACGGGAAGCCCCAGCTTGGTCTTGCGTCGGTATTGAACGTCGACGCAGGCATGCGCGTAGTGGCGCAAGCCCTCGCGATCACGATTGCGGATCAGTTCGACGAACAGCGGCAGATCGCCCCCCATGTTGAAGACACCGGGCAGCTTCGAAGCCAGGATCACATAGCGGACCGGCGGCTCGGCCTCGGGCCGCGTTTCGCCGAAAGCCCGCTCGATCATCCCCAGGATCTTCTTTATCTCGCTCAGCAGCTCAAGGGTGACGCTCGGCCGCCGGCGAAACTTCATGAACTGCCAGACGATCTTTTCTTTTGCGTCGTAAGCCACCTCGACCTCCTTGAATGGCGTGGTGCGCAACCACCATTCGAGATCGAGCGGAGCCGAACCTGCCGCCACCACGTCTTCGTCCGCCAAGCGTTGGAATTGGTGCCTGTCGCTTTCGGTGGCCTGCAGCTTCGGTTCGCCGATTCTACCGCCATGGTTGTCATCGTGAAGGAGCTGGGATAGTAAGGAATTCGACATCTCTTCCTCCAGAAGCCGTTGCATGAACCCCGCCGAGAACCGGTGCATTTTCACCATGTCCCCGCGCGGGGGGACGTAGGGATCCCCCCGTTCTGGACGCCTCGATTGTCCCTCCCCAATCGCGCTCCACAACCAAGAAAAGAGTAGCTTTTTCGCAGGAGACTGGCGAGGGCGTTTAAAGTGGAAGTTAAGGATGGACGCGAACCACCAACGTTCGCATTTCTCGACCGCCGGCGGGTGACGGCCTTTGCCGCCCCCTTGCCCGAAAGAATGCCGCCCGTCCGACGAAAAAGGATTAGGCGAAAGGAAGGCAGCCGGATTATAGACGCGCAAGAAGCACCATGCGGCCCGCGAGGTTCCGGGGCACCGCCCCCCGCGGTCGGCGGGGTGCGGTGTATCGGCTATGAAGCGGGAATCGTGCCTATCTCTCTGGCACCCATAAGAAAATCCGTTGGGGAGAGAAACCTGTCAGACTTATGGGAAGGAACGGCACTTTCGGATGTCTGCAATCGTCGTCGTCGATGACCGGGTGACCAACAGGAACATCCTGGCTCAACTTGCGCGGGCCGTGGAACCGCAAGCCGAAGTCCACGCCTTTGACAACGCCAGGATCGCCTACGAATGGATGATCGACAAGGACGTCGACCTCATCATTACCGATTTCCAGATGCCGGGCATGAACGGCGCGGAGTTCGTCCGCGAGTGCCGACGCAAGCTCAAATGCTTTGACGTGCCGATCATCGTAATCACCGCCTACGAGGACCGCGACTATCGCTACAGCG
>JAVEYE010000362.1:0-4006 GCA_034003665.1 Rhodospirillales bacterium
CTTTCCTACATCAGCACCCGCGGCAGAAACAGCACGACCTCGGGAATGAACACCAGGATGGCGACGACGCCGAGAATGGTGACGGCGAAGGGCAACGATTCAAGGACGTATTCGTGGGTGGGGCACTTGAGCAGCCCACACACCGTGAACATCGCCACCCCCACCGGCGGCGTCATCGAACCCATGGTGACGAGCGACATCATCAGGATGCCGAAATGCACGGGATCGAAGCCGATGTGGGTGATGATCGGCACGAAGATCGGGGTGAGCAGAAGCACCAGCACGGTGCTTTCGACGAACATGCCGGAAACCACCAGGAAGGCCAGGATGATGAACAGGATGATCGTCGGATTATCGGAAAGCGCCACCATGAAGATCGACATTTTCTGCGGCACTTGGTCGAAGATGATGGCGTAGCCCAGCATCGAGGAAAGCATGATGATCAGCATGATCATGCCGATGTCGCCGACGCTCTGCTTGAGCACATCCCAGATCGAGTCCCACGTCATCTCGCGATAAACGAACAGGCCGATGATCAGCGCGTAGAGCACGCAAAACGCACCGGCCTCCGAAGGCGTGAAGATGCCGAAGCGGATGCCGACGATCAGGAACACGGGAAACAGGATCGCCCACTTGGCGTCGTTCAGCCCCTTGAGCACCTCGCGGCCCTTGGGAATCTCCTTGAGCTCGGGCTGGTAGCCGCGCCGCTTGGCGATCAACCATGCGGTGCCCATAAGCGACACCGTCATCATCAAGCCCGGCACGATGCCGGCGATGAAAAGCTGGCCGATGGAAACGCCGCCGACGTAGCCGTAGAGGATGAGCCCGATGCTGGGCGGGATGGTCGCCGTGATCAGCGAGCCCAGGGCGATGACGCCGCAGGTGTAGCCCTTCGAGAAGCCGCGCTCGATCATGCTCGGGCCCAGAATGCGGGCCTCCATGGCGGCATCCGCCACCGCCGCCCCCGAAACGCCGCCCATGATGGCGCTCAAGAGAATGCAGACGTGGGCCAGGCCGCCGGCGATCCAGCCGGTGCACAGCGTCGAGAACTTGACGAGGCGTGGCGTGATGCCGGTGACGTTCATCAGGTTGCCGGCCAGCACGAAGAAGGGGACGGCAAGCAGCGGAAAGGACTGTGTGGCCCCGGCGATGCGCTGCACCGAAATCGAGATCGGCACGAAATCGGACTGGATGAAGAACAGCAGGCTGGGCAGGCCGATGGCGAACGCCGCCGGCATGCCGGTCAGCAGGAGGACAAGAAACAGGATGATGATCAGTGTCATGACCGGACATCCCCGGCGCGCTCCAAACGCGCCTCGCGGAGCATGCGGATCATGCGGACCAGGATCGTGATGAACAGCAGCGCCGAGCCGACCGGCACGGCGACCGTGACCCAGGCGTAGCTGAGCGGTGTGTCGCTGAACTGCCGCTCGACGTTGAGCCTCGTGAGATCGACGCCGAAATAGACCATGGCGGCGAGGAACGCCTCGATCAACAGGAAATGGAACATCAACACCCGGCGGCGGACACGGACGGGCAGATGCACGAGCAACAGGTCGACGCCGACGTGCTGGTCGGCGCGCATCGCCTGGTTGGCGCCAAGAAAGCAGATCCAGATGAACAACAGCTGGGCGATGTCCACCGACCAGATGATCGGATGGCCGTACCAGCGGCCAAGCGACGCCACGATGACGAGGACGACGCAACCCAACAGGAGAAGGCGCGATATCGCCTCCTCGATCTTTTCGAATGTCGCACCCATGACCTTCTCCGGCTGTTTGCCGTTTTTTCTTGCGGGGCGGGAACGCGGGACAGGGCGGGGGACGCCCGTGAGGGAGATCAAATCGGACGTCCCCGCAACCCGGCCCGCGTCAGCGCCCGAGGACCTTGTCGACCTGGGCCTTGAGGTCGTTCAGGTTGAGCTTGTCGTAGACGACGCTCGACGCTTCCTTGAAGGGCTTGAGGTCGGGCTGCGCAAAGGTGACGCCGGCCTCCTGCATCTTCTTCTTGTAGCCGTCGATCGATGCGATGGTGCCGTGGGACGCCTTATCGCCCGCCTTCAGGGCCTCGTCGCGGACCGCCTTGCGGTATTTCTCGGGCAGCGAGTCAAACCACTGCGCGCTGGTAACCAGACCGGTGATGAGGAAGAAGTGGCCGGTTTCCGTGACGTTCTTCACTACCTCGTAGAGTCGGGCGCCGTGGACGGCGGGAAGCTGGGCCTCGGCGCCGTCAATCACCTTCTGCTGCAGGGCCGAATACACCTCGGTCCAGCCCATCGGGGTGGGCGTCGCACCGATGGCGCGGATGGTTTCCATCCATACCGGGGCGCCGGGCGTGCGCATGCGGATGCCGGACAGGTCGGCCGGCACGCTGATCGGCTTGTTGGTCAGCAGGTGGCGTGAGCCCTGGTACCAGTTGAACGACAGGATCTGGTGGCCCGATGCCTTGCGCAACTTCTCGACCCACTCCTCGAAGAGAGGAGAGGTGACGAACTTGCGGGCTTCGTCGTAAGTGTCGAGGATGTAGGGGGCCGCCAGGATGCCGAGTTCCTTGGTGAACAGGGCGAGGCGCCCACCGTCGACGATGACCGCCACGTTGGCGCCGGCGCGGGCCTGTTCGAGCACGTCCTCGTCCTTGCCCAGTTGCGAGCCGGGAAACAGGCGAATTTCCACCTCGCCGTTTGTGGCCTTGGCGACACCCTGCTGAAAGGACTCCAGGCCCTTGTAGGTGGGGTCGTCGGTGGTGAGCGCGGTGTTGACACCCAGCGTCCAGTTGGCGGCGAAGGCGCCGCCGAAGGAAAGCAGGGTGGATAAGGTCGCCAGTGCAACCGCCTTGCTAAAGCACGTCATGAAGCCTCCTCATCTTTCCGGGGCCGCGAAATCCGCAGAAGGCCGTTCGCCCACCGCTTCTTCCGTTGCCGATAATGTGATCCAACCCCCGTCCGGGCCGGGCGGACGCGCACCGCCTCTAACCCGTTCGCACACGGTTCGTCCATGCGCGCTACACACTACCATACAAGTATACATGCATCAAGCCGTTGTCTCGCAGACTCCTCCTCGCCGTGCAAACCGCCTAGACTGGCGCTTGGCGACCGGGGGAACGATGCGCATACGCTTCTTTTTGGGGCTGCTCGCCGTAGCCATACTGATTCTGGGCCCAATCTGGGTTTGGACGGCGTTCGATCTTGAAGGCACTCGTTGGGGAAGCTGGATGCGCCTGCCGATCTTCGCCGGCATCGGATTGGGTGGGTATCTTCTGTGGGGCATCGTCGTGCGCGCCGTGGTCGGCGACGACGACGGCTGACCGCGCAGCGACCACTCCGACCGCGTTGCCTCAGCTTTCAGGTGCCGGGCGATGCGTCGAGCGTGTAGTATGGGTCACCTGCGGCGGTGTGGCGCCCCCGCGCCGCTTGGTTGTTTTATTGCCGGCCGATGCCACGGAGCATACAAATGAGCACTTTGATAAAGAACGGGCGGGTCGTCACCGCCGCCGATACATACCGGGCCGATATCCTCGTCGAGGACGGCCGCATCAGCGCCATCGGCGCCGATCTGGCCGGCAATGGAGCCATCGAAACCCATGATGCCGAGGGCCTTCTGATCCTGCCCGGCGGCATCGACGTCCACACCCATCTCGACTCGGCATCGGCAAACTGCCATACGGTCGACACCTTCGCCAGCGGCGGCAAGGCTGCGGCGTTCGGCGGCACCACGACCCTGGTCGACTTCTGCGGCCAGATTCCCGGACAGGGCTTGCTGGCCAGTTTCGAGGCTTGGAGGCGGCGGGCCGAATGCACGCCCATCGACGTCGGCGCGCATTCGATCATCGTCGATTTCACCCCCTCGGCGGCGACCGAGATGGAGCAGTTGATGACCCGTGAGGGCGTCACCAGCTTCAAGCTTTTCCTCGCCTACCCCGGTTCGTTGATGGTCGACGACGGCACGCTGCTCAAGGCGATGAAGGTGGCCGGCCGCCACGGCGGCCAGGTCAGCGCCCATTGCGAGAA
>JAVEYE010000363.1:0-3988 GCA_034003665.1 Rhodospirillales bacterium
GACCACATACTGCGGGATGCCGATGGCGTCTGCGACCCGCCGGGCGTCGTGGATGTCCTTGCCGGCGCAGCAGGTGCCGGGCCGCCCGGTCGCCTCGCCATGGTCGTAGAGCTGCATGGTGACGCCGACGACGTCGTAGCCCTCCTCGGCCAGCAGGGCGGCCGTCACCGAACTGTCGACGCCGCCGGACATGGCGACGACGACGCGGGTTTCACGGGGCGGCTTATCGATTCCCAGGCTGTTCATGCGCCTTCATATGGCCCCTGGCGCCGCCAAGTCAAACCGCCAGGCCCATGTCCCAGAAGGCGGCCTCCAGACGGGTCGCCTGGCGGAAGGCGGCGATGAGGCCATCCAGCCGCCCCGGTCCGCCGCGCCGGGCCATCAAGGTGTCGAGGTAGGCAACTTCGGCGTCCGCGACGGACCGGTAGTCGTCGGAGGCATACATCTCCACCCAGGCGCGATAGGGATTGGCGGACAGCGCATCGGCGTGGCGGGCGGCCAGCGATTGACCGATCTCGGCGTAGCCGACGATGCACGGGGAGAGCGCCACGTGCAGGTCCAGAAGGTCGCCGGCCAAGCCGCGCTCCAGAACGAACCGGGTGTAGGCAAGGGTGGCGTCGGCCTCGGGCAGAACCGCCATCTCGGCCTCGGTGAGGCCCCAACCGGCCGAGAAGGTAACGTGCAGGCCCATCTCGACGTTGATCATGGCGTCCAGACCCAACGCCGCCTGACGGATATCCTCGATGGTCTCGCCCTTGAATGCCGCCAATCCGTACGCTCGGGCGAAGTGGCCGAGAAAAAGATAATCCTGCCCCAGATAGCGACGGAAGGCCGCCTCGGGCAATGTCCCGTCGCCGAGCGCCCGAACGAACGGGTGATCGACGTAGGCCTCCCATTCGGCGGCGCAGGCTCGCTTGAGGCAGTCGAAGAGACGAGTCATTCAGAAGTCTCCTTGCGGTCGAAGGGATCGCCCTCGTCGGCGGTCAGCGTCTTGAGGGTGTGCGAGCGGAACTCTCGTCGATAGAGCACCAGCACGATCCAGATGGAAGACAGCCCCAGGATCCAGGGATGGATGAACCAACCCAATGCCGCCAGCCCGAAGTAGTAGGCGCGCACGCCGCGGTTGAAGGAATCGACGGCCAGCGAGATGACCCGACTGGCCCTGCGCGGGAAAACCTCCCAGTCCGGCGAATCGGGCTCGTCAAAGAGCGGCGCGGTGCCCAACAGTTGGAGCGCGTAGTTGAACTGGCGCAGCGACCACATGAACTTGAAGAAGGCGTAGGTGAAGATGAGAATCATCACCAGCATCTTGATTTCCCACATTTCGCGCGACGCCTGCACGGCGAAGGCCAACCCGGAAACCAGTTCGCGGGCCCTATCCAACGCCCCCATGATGGCGACCAGGCCGGCCAGGATGAAGACCGTGGTGGTGACCAGCAGCATGACGCTGCGATTGGCGACGCCAAGGATATTGACGTCGCCGATGCGCACCTCGCGCCTCAACATGCGTCGCATCCACACGACGCGAAGGTCGTGCATGGCGACCATGATGCTGCGGGAATCGCGCCGCGCGTAGTCGGCAAACCAAGTGTAGCCGATCCAGCAGACCAGAAAGCAGACGAAAGCGTAAAGGTCGCCGAGATTGGTTCTGAACATGGCGGAGCCTCGAACCGTCTATGGAGCGGCCCAAGATGGGACACCACACGCCGATTCTCAATGGCGGATTGGTCGAACTTTTCCTTCCCCTGGCGCCCCCGGGGATTAATATGCGCCACACCCGGAGATTGCCGAGGAAGAACCCATGACCGTCACCCGCCTTGCCGCGGCCGCCCTGGCGGCGCTTATCGTCACCGCCGGCGCCCAGGCCGCCGAGAAATCCGTCGCCGTCACCCAGATCGTCGAGCACCCGGCGTTGGATGCCTGTCGTCAGGGTGTCCAGGACGTCCTGGCCGAGGCCGGCTTCGTGACCGGCAAGACCCTGAAATGGCAGTACGAAAGCGCCCAGGGCAACATGGCGACCGCCGTACAGATCGCCCGCAAGTTCGTGGGCGACGCCCCCGACGTCATCGTCGCAATCGCCACGCCCTCGGCCCAGGCGGCGGTAGCCGCCACAAAAACCATCCCTGTGGTGTTTTCCGCCGTCACCGACCCGGTGTCGGCCAAACTGGTGTCCAACTGGGAAAAACCGGGAGCCAATGTTACCGGCACCTCGGACATGGCCCCGGTGGACAAGCACCTCGCCATGATCAAGCGCCTGGTGCCGGGCGTGACGCGGCTGGGCTTCCTTTACAATCCTGGCGAGGTCAACTCGGTCTCCTCCCTTGAAGCCGTGCGCCGGGCTGCGCCGGCGGCGGGGATCGAGGTTCTGGAAGGAGCGGCGCCGAAATCGAGTGAAGTGCTGGCCGCCGCCCGCTCGTTGATCGGCAAGGTCGATGCCTTTTACGTGCCCACCGACAACACGGTGGTGTCGGCCTTCGAAGCGGTGGTGAAGGTCGGCATCGACGCCAAGACCCCGGTCTTCGCCGGCGACACCGATTCGGTGGAACGCGGCGCCATTGCCGCGTTGGGCTTCAACTATTACGAGGTCGGCCGCCAAACCGGTGAGTTGGTCGTTCGCATCCTCAAGGGCGAAAAGGCAGGAGACATTGCGGTCTCCGGGGTGCGCAAGATGGACCTTTGGCTCAATCTGGCTTCGGCCGAGAAGATGGGTGTCACGGTGCCCGACGCCATGGTCGGCGAGGCCACCAAGGTCTTCCGATGAGCCTGATCGCCCTCCTCGGCACCATCGAGACCGGCCTGATCTTCGGGTTGGTGGCGCTGGGTGTCTACCTGTCGTTCCGCATCCTGCAGTTTCCCGACCTGACGGTGGACGGCAGCTTTCCGCTGGGCGCGGCGGTGTCGGCCGTGCTGATCGTCGGGGCCGGGATCAATCCTTTCCTGGCGACGGGAATCGCCTGCGTGGCCGGGGCGGCGGCCGGGCTGATGACCGCGTGGCTCAACGTCCGGCTCAAGATCCTTCACCTGCTGGCCAGCATCCTTACCATGATCGCACTCTACTCGATCAACCTGCGCATCATGGGCCGGCCCAACATCGCCCTTCTGGGCGAAACCACCGTTTTCACGCCGCTCGACGCGCTCGGCGTTTCCACGTACATGGCGGTACCGGCGGCACTTTTCGTGCTGGTCGTCCTCGCCAAGTTGGCAATGGACTGGTTCCTCGGTTCCGAGATCGGCTTGGCCATGCGGGCGACCGGCTCCAACCCCCGGATGGCCCGCGCCCAGGGCATCCCCACAGATTTTTATACCCTGCTCGGCATGGCCATCAGTAACGCCCTGGTTGCGTTGGCCGGCGCGCTGTTCGCCCAAAGCCAGGGAGCCGCCGACGTGACCATGGGGGTCGGCGTCATCGTGGTCGGTCTGGCCGCCGTCATCGGCGGCGAAGCGGTGATCCTGCCGCGCACCATCTTCCTGGCCACGCTGGCCTGCGTCACCGGTTCGCTGCTCTACCGGCTGGCTGTCGCCCTGGCGCTGAACGCCGAGTTCATCGGGCTGAAGGCCCAGGACCTCAACCTCATCACGGCGCTTCTGGTCGCTGCCGCCATGGTGCTGCCCAGCGTACGGGCGCCGGTCAAGCGGGCGCTGCGGGGCGACAAGCGGATCGTCGGACCGCTCAAATGATCGAGATCAAGGACCTGCGCGTCACCTTCGGCCGCGGCACGCCAATGGAGACGACCGCCCTGCGCGGCGTCTCTCTGGACATCCCCACCGGTCAATTCGTCACCGTCATCGGCAGCAACGGGGCGGGCAAGACGACGCTGCTCAACGTGCTGTCCGGAGAAACCGCGCTCGATTCCGGCCAGGTGGTGATCGACGGCACGGATGTCACGCGCTGGCCGACCCACAAGAGGGCCGACTTGGTCGCCCGGGTCTTTCAGGATCCCATGACCGGCAGTTGCGCCAACCTGACCATCGCAGAAAACCTGGGGCT
>JAVEYE010000364.1:0-3946 GCA_034003665.1 Rhodospirillales bacterium
CAACGACACCGGATGGGCCCACACTCTGACCGGGCACTTCCACTGCAAACTGGCGGAAATCACCGGAAATGGCGTCATCGTCGACTTGGTGCGGGAACTGATCTCGCGCGACAGCCTGGTCGTCGCCCTCTATCAGAAGCCGACCGCGGTCGGCTGCTCGATCACCGGTCACGCTGAATTGATCGATACCATCGCCTCGGGTGACGAGGAAGCCGCCGCGGCCTGCATGCGCAAGCATCTTCAGGAGGTGGTGGAAAGTCTGGATCTCGATGGCGAGAAAGAAAAGTCCGGCCACCTTCGGAGCGCCTTCCGGCATCTGCGGTCGCCTGAATAGGTGCGGCCGCGCAGTCCCGCCGCTTGCGGAATTCCGTGACGGTCCAATCGGAGTTAGAGAAAGCATGACCATCCAGGCCCGTGATTTTGCAGGCTATCGCGGCACCCCTCCGCGGGTGAATTGGCCCAACAACGCTCGGGTCGCGGTATCCTTCGTTGTCAATCTCGAAGAGGGGGCGGAACTGGCCATCGCCGACGGCGATGAGCGCAACGAAAAGGTCTACGAGGCGATCGAGGAAGTCGTCGGCGCTCCCGACCCCTGTATGATGAGCCATTTCGAATACGGCACGCGCGCCGGCTATTGGCGGATCATGGAGGTGCTTGGCGCTCGCGGACTTCATGCCACCATCAGCAGTTGCGGTCGTGCAGTCGCGCGTTCACCGGGCTTGGTGGGCGACGCCGTCGCCCGCGGGCACGAGATTTCCTGTCATGGCTATCGCTGGGAGACCCATGCGGGCATGAATGAGGACCACGAACGGGCCGTGATCGCCCGTGCGGTCGAGGCCATTGCGGCCGCGGCGGGCCGGCCGCCCGTTGGTTGGCACACCCGGTCGGCTGCCTCCGTCAACACCCGTCGGTTGATATGCGAGCATGGCGGTTTCCTTTATGATTCCGATGCCTACAACGACGACCTGCCCTTCGTGCTGACCGTCGCGGGCGCCCCTCACGTTGTCCTTCCCTACAGCTTCGACACCAACGACATGCGGTTTGGGCCTGGCGGCGGGTTCGTGTTCGCCGAGGATTTCGCGCGCTATTGCGCCGATGCATTCGACCGGCTGTGGGAGGAGGGAGCCAGTACGCCGAAGATGATGTCGGTCGGCCTTCACCTCCGCTTCATCGGCCGTCCGGCCAGGATTCGCGGGCTGCAATTGCTGCTTGACCACATCGCACGCAAGGGGGGGGCTTGGATTGCCCGGCGCGACGAGATCGCCCATCACTGGCGAAGCGCGGTCGGTCTCGATCCTTGGATGCCGCGCGAAGGGCGCCGTGCCGAGAACGCCGCCGAATGACTTACCGACGGAGCGATAATATGTCCAATTCCCAGAGCCAATACGAAGTCTGTGATCGCCTGATCGTTGGCGGTCCCATCATTACCCTGGACGATGAAGGGCGCACGTTTTCGCAAGGCGCGATCGCCATCATCGGCAACACCATCGCGGCCATCGGCGAGGCGGCCGACATCGAACGCCGTTTTTCCCCGCGCGAGACCCTGCGCGCCGACGACTGCATCGTTCTTCCGGGCCTCATCAACTCGCACAACCACACGCCGCTGACCATCGTCCGCGGCATGATCGAGGATCGGAACTTCGCTCCGAGCTATACCTCCGGCATCCCGGCCGTGCACTCCCTGTCGTTCGAGGAGACGTTGGCGTTGGCCAGGCTCGGCTGTTACGAGATGTTGCGCAGCGGCTCGACCACCGTGGTCGATTACTTCCGCTACCCGAAGGCGTTGGCCATCGCCGCCCATGAGATGGGTCTGCGGGCGGTGATCGGTGGGCGAATCCACGACGCCGACACCGAGGCGTTGGCGGAGGGCCGCTATGAGCATCGGGTCGAAATCGGCAAAGCGACCCTCAAGGAAACCTTCGAGCTGATCGAAGATCCGCTTCTCGCCGGCAACGATCGCATCCGCGTCGACTTTGCCCCCCATGCGGCCGACACCTGTTCGAAGGCCCTGTTGTCCGAGGTGGCCGAACTGGTTTCCCGTCATGGCGGCAACGTGCATACCCATCTCGCCCAGAGCCCCGGCGAGGTCGCCTATGTGCGGGAGCGCGACGGCATGGCGCCGCACGAGGTCTTTGCCGAAACGGGATTGTTGAATCCTAGGCTGATCGCGGCCCATTGCGTGTTTCTGGAGCCGCAGGATGTGGCTGCGGTCGGGCGCGCCGGCATTGCGGTCGCGCACGCCCCACACCAGAACGTGATGGCGGGAAACATTGCGCCCATCCGCGACCTGGAGGCGGCCGGAGCCCGGATCACGCTTTGCACCGACACCCGGTCGGCCGATTTGTTCGAAGCGATGAGGTTGGCCATCGGGTCCGCCCGGATCCGCCAGAAGGGGTTCGAGCCGAAAGCGGCCCAGGTTTTGCGCTGGGCCACCAGCGCGCCCGCAGCGGCCCTTGGCCTTGATGGTATCGTTGGGAGCCTGGAAGCGGGAAAGCGCGCGGACCTCATTCTTCTCGATCGGCGTGCTCCGAATCTTGTTCCATTGATCGACGGTTGCGGGACGGTCGTCTACAGCGGACATGCCGCCAATGTTCGGACGGTGATGGTCGATGGCCGGATTTTGCTTATGGATGGCCGGCCTACACTTTTCGACGGCAACGATGTCGTCGGCCGTGGGCAGGCCATTGCCGCGCGCTTGTGGCGGGATTGTGGCCTCTACCCGTTGGCCGCCAGTTGATTTCCTCACGGGAGGGAGGCGAGCAGCGCCGCCCCTTTGCAACGGAGCTAGTTTTCGTCATGAAGATCCTGGTGGTCAATTCCAACACAACCCAGTCGATTACCGACGCCATTGCGGCGGAAGCCCGCCTTGCGGCTTTGCCGGGAACAGAGATCGTTGCCGTCACGGCACCCTTTGGGCCGAGCGCCATCGAAGGTCGGTCGGATGCGGCCGTTGCCGCGCACGCCACGCTGGAGGCTATCACCCGGCACGAGGAACAGGTGGACGCCGCCGTGATCGCGTGTTTCAGCGACCCCGGTCTCATGGCAGCACGGGATGCCGTCGATTTTCCCGTGGTTGGTATCGCCGAGGCATCGATGCTGACCGCCTGCATGCTGGGCGCACGGTTTTCGATCGTCACCGTCGCCCCCAGCACCGTGAGCCCTATCCATGAACTCGCGTCCGTCTATGGGCTGTCTCAACGGTTGGCAAGCGTCCGCGCCATCGATGTCGGCGTCCTGGAGAGCCACGCCGACCCCGAGGAGACGTGCCGGAGGTTGGGCCAACTCATCGAGAGCGCAGCGTCGCGTGACCGGGCCGATGTCGCCATTCTGGGTGGGGCGGTTACGGCGGGAATGTCCCGTGTCCTGACCGAAGCGGCGCCCATTCCCGTGCTCGACGGGGTGGCGTGCGCCGTTCGCCAAGCAGGGCTTCTGGCGGGGCTGGGCCGAAGAAATTGAGGCTATTCGATTGACGTTTTCTCCCTGTGAAACCTGACCCCTGCGCCCCGTTGGCGCAGGGGGCTTTTTTTATGCCGACATGCCAGTTGGTGGCGGAGGCGACACGCACGGGTTTTTCAGGCAGATTTGACAAATGAATTAACCACGTGAAGCATCGGGGTGCAGCAATGACGAGTAAAGCCGAGGAACGCCTTGCCTCAATGGGACTGGCGCTTCCCAAGCCGTGGGAGCCGCGCGGTAATTTCCTTCCTTACCGGCGGGATGGCGCGACCGTTTTTCTGTCGGGCCAGATCTGCGAATGGAACGGAGCCGTCGTGCTTGAAGGCCCGGTTGGCGGGACGGTCAGTGCCGAGGCGGCCCATGATGCGGCCCGTGTCTGCGCACTCAACCTTCTCTACGCCCTGAAACTGGCGTGTGACGGCGATCTGGATCGCGTCGAGGAGGTTGTCAGGCTTGGCGGGTTCGTCAACTGCATTTCCGGTTTTCCGGG
>JAVEYE010000365.1:0-3942 GCA_034003665.1 Rhodospirillales bacterium
GGGGTGCCGGAGAGCAGGTCGCTCATGCCGATGACCGCGTTCAACGGCGTTCGCAGTTCATGACTCATCCGGGCCAGGAAGCGGTTCTTGGCCTGGTTGGCCTCCTCGGCCAAGGCCTAGGCCTCGGTCAGCTTCTTGATCAGCGTGGCCGAGTAGGCGGGAATCGCCACCAGCGCGACCAGCAGCCCGATGCCCATCGGCAGCTTGTCCTGCCACCACTCGGTAGTTGCCAGAACGGCGGCGAAGCTGATGGTGGCGCCAACGGTGGCGGCGCCAAGGTAGGCCAGGCCGTAACGGAAGCCGAAGCCCAGCGTGACCCACAGGTAGATGGGGTAGAGCGGCGCGGTGTATTCGCCGCCCAGCCGGAGGACGGCCAGCAGCGCGACGAAATCGCCGACCGCCGAGATCAGGCGGCGGGCGGCCGATTTGCGCGGCCAGGCGATGATGAGGGCGACGTGGGCACAGGAAAAGGCCAGATAGACAACCGCCGTCCAAACGAGCGAGGCGTTGGCCGATAGGGGCAGCGGCACTTCCAGCAGCGCCAACCCGTAAAAGTAGACAAGCAAGGCCGCCACGATGACGACGCGCACGATGGCCTGTTCGTGTTCGCTGTCGGGCCGGCCGCAGAGCCGCCGGCCGATCGCCATCATGGATTCCCCGATCGTACCGGCTCCATTCGTTTTCGTACCCGGAACCATTTCAGTTCAGCCGCGGATTCGCGGCCAACCGGGCGCGCCGTCGTTTCCCGAATCTAAGCAACCGACCATGTCCAACGTCAGTGGGTTTAAAGCCGAATGATGAAGGGTTTGCGCGGAATATGCAATTATGGCGGCGGCGGGGCGTCGATTTGGCCCGCCTTGCGCCGCCCGACAAGACGACGGATGATGGGAATTCGGACGACCGGCCTCGGAGGAACGAGACGACATGATACCCCAGGACAATCGCGTTCCCAGGATCATCTGTCATCGGGGAGCCAGCGGATATGCCCCGGAAAACACCCTTGCCGCCATGCGTAAGGCTGCGGAATTGGGTGGCCGATGGGTCGAATTCGACGCCAAGCTGACCCGGGACAATCATGTCGTCCTGCTGCACGATGACGATCTGGACCGCACCACCAGCGGCCGCGGCAAGGTGGCGCAAACCGATTGGGACACCGTTCGCCGGCTGGATGCCGGGCGGTGGTTCGGCGAGGCCTTTCGAGGCGAGCCGGTGCCGACGCTCTCGGAAACCATCGTCGAACTGGCCCGTCTGGGTCTTGGGGCGAACGTCGAGATCAAGCCGTGTCCGGGCCGAGAGGAGGAGACCGGCCACATGGTGGCGGCCCTGCTGCTCGAGGAATGGCCGGATAGCTTGCCCGCACCCCTGCTTTCCAGTTTCAGTGCGGTGTCCCTGGCTGCGGCCCGCCGGGTGGCGCCGATCCTGCCCCGGGCCTATCTGGTTTCCCGCGTTCGCGCCGACTGGCGTGATCGGGTGCGGGAACTCGACTGCGTGGCGATCCATACCAACCACCGAAATCTGACCGCCGATCGGGTTGCCGAGGTCAAGGCGGCCGGGCTGGCGATTCGGGCCTATACGGTGAACGACCGCGCCTTGGGCGAGTCGTTGTTCGCCTGGGGCGTGGACGGCGTATTTACGGACTTTGCAGACCGGTTGTTGGCCATATAGCCGGCTACCGCCTGCCGACCTGTTTCGGTCATGTGCAAGCCGCACTTGGTGCGCCGCCAGAGAACGTCGTCGGGAGCGCGCGCCCATTCCTCGGCCATGAGGTAATCGATTTCGCGGGCGGTCAACGCGGCGCCGAAATCGACTCCGAGGTCGGAAGCCTGCTTGGCGTCGCCGAGGATGCGGTATGTGCGCGTTCCGTGGCGGCGGGCAACGGCGCCGAGAAGCGCGGGATCCAGGTGTGGATAGGCCCGGGCGAGATCATCCGTCAGGTGGGTGAAGCTGGCGCCTGGAATGTCGCCGCCGGGCAGCGGTGCCGACCAGGTCCAGGCTTCCCCCATGGCGGGGAAGAACCGGCGAATCTTGTCCATGACGTGCTCGGCCAGCGAGCGGTAGGTGGTGATCTTGCCGCCGAAGACCGACAGCAGGGGCGCCTCCCCGTCGGCGAGGTCGAGTTCCAGCACGTACTCGCGGGTCACCGCTGAAGGGTTGTCGGAGGCGTCGTCGTAGAGCGGCCGTACGCCGGCATACGACCAGACGATGTCGGCCGGCGAGATCGGCTTGGCGAAATAGCGGTTGACGGCGGCGCACAGGTAGTCGGCCTCGCCGGCGTCCATGGTCACTTCGGCGGGATCGCCGGTGAACGGCACGTCGGTGGTGCCGATCAGCGAGAAGCGGCCCTCGTAGGGCAGAACGAAGACGATCCGCTTGTCGACGTTCTGAAGGATAAAGGCCTCGTCGCCGTCGTGCAGCCGGGGCACCACCAGATGGCTGCCCTTGACCAGGCGCACCCGAGAGGCCGAGGGAATGTGTGCGACGTCATCGAGAAACGCGCGCACCCACGGCCCCGCCGTGTTGACGACTAGCCGGGCCCGAACGGTTTCCTGTTGGCCGTCCGCGCCGTCGGCCAGGCCGACTTCCCACACCCCATCGACCCGTCTGGCCGACGCCACCCGGGTCCGGGTCCTAATCCTCGCCCCCCGTTCGGCGGCAGCCATGGCGTTCAGCACCACCAAGCGGGCGTCGTCGGTCCAGCAGTCGGAATAGACGAAGCCTTTGCGGATGGATTTCTTCAGGGGCTTGCCGGCCGGATGACGGCGCAGGTCGATGCCCTGGGAATCGGGAAGCTGCTGGTTGCGGCCCAGGTAGTCGTAGATGAACAGCCCGGTGCGGATCAGCCAGGCGGGACGCGCCGTCATCTGGTGCGGCAGAACGAAACGCAACGGCCAGATGATGTGCGGGGCCTTGGCCAGCAGAACCTCGCGCTCCAGCAGCGCCTCGCGGACCAGGCGAAACTCCCCGTATTCGAGGTAGCGCAGGCCGCCATGGATCAGTTTGCTGCTGGCCGACGAGGTGGCGCCGGCAAGGTCGCCCTGCTCGCACAGCAGAACGGAAAGCCCGCGCCCGGCCGCGTCGCAGGCGATGCCGGCGCCGTTGATGCCGCCGCCGATGACCAGAAGGTCGAAGATCGGATTGTCTTGCATGATCGTGATGCTCGATCAGGGAGGCCCAAACGACGCACAGGTGGTTCTGGAATTTTCGTAAGAGAAAATATATGATCGTTTTCGCAAATCTCCAACTCCCGTTTGCGAACGGCGCCGTCGCGCCGGAGTCGGGCGGGGGAAGCCGGTCTATGAGGGCGGCGGGGCGAGGGTGGGCGGAATCGGGGCATGAACTACGACGTGACGATCATCGGGGGCGGGGTCATCGGGTGCGCCATTGCCCGCGAATTGGCGCGCTATCGCCTGCGCATCATCCTGCTGGAGAAGGAATGCGAGGTCGGCTTCGGGACCAGCAAGTCGAACAGCGGGATCATCCACGCCGGCCACCACAGCGCGGCCGATACGCTGAAGGGCCGGCTGGAATGGACCGGCAACCAGAAATGGGATTCGTTGTGCGCCGCCTTGGGCTTCGGATTCGAACGTATCGGCGAATTGACCGTGGCGTTCACCGCCGAGGAGCGCGCCGCCCTGGAACGGCTGCAGGCCGGCGGTCGGGCCAAGGGCATTCCCGGCCTCGAGATCTGGGAAGCGGACCGCCTGCGCCGCGAGGAACCCAACCTGTCGCCCGATATCGTTGCCGCCCTGCACGCGCCGACGGCCGGCGTAGTCAACCCCTACGAGGCCTGCTTCACCCTGATCGAAAGCGCCCGCGCCAACGGCGTCGCCGTCGCCGTCGATTATCGGGTGGAGTCGCTCTCAAGGCGCGAGGGCGGCTGGACGGTCAGAGGCACCGGTCCGGATGTCGCCAGCCGCTTTGTCATCAATGCCGCCGGCATCT
>JAVEYE010000366.1:0-3934 GCA_034003665.1 Rhodospirillales bacterium
TCGCCGCGCTGTACAGCGGCCACGCGGAGGCGTTGCCCTTCCTGGAGGCCAACGGGTTCACCAAGGATTCCGACAACCTCCTCATGGGATCAGTCGGTAAGCCCTACCGCTACACGCCGGTCGAGGGCGTCCGCTGCATGGTCTATGCCGGCGGCGACCCGCGCCTGAACGACGCGATCGCCGACGTCCAGAACCGGGCCTTCGCCAGCGAGCCTTCCTACCCGATCGTGACCGGAGACCTCGTCCAATCCCTCATCGGGTGGGAGAATTCGTGGATGATCGTCGCGACGGAGGAAGCAACGGGGAAGGTCGTCGGCGTCGCCGAGTGCACCCACAGCAACATCTTTCTTAGCATCGCCGTGTTGCGGCGCTACTGGGGCACCGGGCTGGCCGAGTGGATGGGCGGACTGGCGCTCGATCGCTATGCGGAGGCCGGCAACACCGAACCCTGGACGATGGTGCGAACGACCAACCGGGCGTCGCTTGCCTATCTCGAGCGCATGAACTGGCAGCAGGTCGGAACCTGCACCTTCTACGGCGCCCCCACCGGCTCTGCCGGCGCGGCGTGGACGGCCGACGGCCGACTCGACAAAATGAATTCGCCGACCGCCGTTTCCTCATAGTAGTCGAGACCCGAAACCTGGGCGAAGAGATCCGAATTGCCGCCGCCAATCGCGCAGGGCGCCAATCCTTGCGCGGTGGCCACCAAGTACATCTGCTGGAACAACGCCCCGAGGTCCTTGAGGATCAGCGAATAGGCGATCGCCTGATACTTCCAGGCCGTGCGCGGCACGCGGGCGGCCAGGGTCAGTAGAACGTCCGCCTGGCGGTCGAAAACGCCGGTCGCGCCGCATGCCTCGATCAGCAGGCAGCGCACCAGCGGCGTCCACTCCGACAGCCATTCCAGTTCATGCCGGAGCGGATCGTAGTGATAGAACCCAGAGTCGAGTCCCTCGACGCGGTGAACCGAAAGATAGACCTCGAGCGGATGGATGGCACCGCCCGAACAGCACGGACGCATCGATACTTCGCACGGAAGCCCTTTCTCAGGAACGGGCGGGAGAAGTGACTTTATGCGCACCGATCGGTACAAGAACTCGCCCAACTGATCGACGGCAATCGGCCGCTCGCCGCCCCGTCTGATCGACGCACGCGCCTCGCACACCCGCGAGAACGAGGGATCGTTTTCGGCGAGGGCCGCGAGGTCGGGTTTGTACAGTCGCACCCGCCGATCCGACATCGGCGGCTTGACCGCGGGCAGCGTCGGGATGTCACCCTTGAAACGGGCGGCGCTGCCGATCGGGCCGACCTGGCGCCCGGCGCGGCTGCGGCTATGAAACAGCAGGTCGTGGAATTCCCACTGGCGAAGCGCAACATTCCGATCTTCGTCCAGACGCCCTTCGGAATCGGCGGCAAAGGCGACGCCGGCATTGACGAGAAACCGCAAGACGACCGCCGCCGTCGCCTGATCGACGCCGGCTCCGGCATCGGCAAGGTCCGCCGCCGACCGGGGCTGCGCCAGCATTCCCGCCAAGCCGGCCAGGCTGCCGTCATGCAGCACCACCCGGGCGTGGCCGAGCGGACTTTCCAGAACGCTCTCCTCGCCCAACCGGTGCATCCAGGCGAAGCGCGACAAACGGAAGCGGCCGGCCGCCGGGACATCGAAGGGACGGTACGAGGTGGAAATCGGTTCCAGAGTCGCCAGCCGCCGGTCGCCAAGCACCAGGGTGCTGCATGCAAACCCCCTGGCAACGATCCGCCCGAGGACTTGAGAAAGAAAGGCGGCTTCGGCATGGTCCGCCATCCCCTCCCCGCATAGGGATTCGGCGGTTCGACCGCCGCCGGCCAAACCCTTCACCATTGCCCGCACGGCGGTGTCGGCCGCATGAATGCGAACGGCCCGTCCATCGCAATCGGCAACCAGGACGTCATCCCCATCGTCGATCAGGCTGACGGTCGATTTCAGCGAAAGCTGGCACGACGGGCGCATGGCCATCCTTCAGGGCGAAGCCGGAACCCGGCATCGGGGGACATTGCGCCGCATGGTAAGGGAGGGTCGGCGCGACACGCAACCGCGGCGTCGCCGACCCCCGTCTTTTTTCAATAAGGGTGATGGCCGCGGCAGCCCAAGGCCGCCGACGGCGCTATAGCGCCTGCAGCTGGCCGATCCACTGGTCGATCGACGCCGATGACCCGGAAACCGGTAGCGGAGAGACACCGCGATACCCGTCCCCGTCACCAAGGGCCATGATCCAGTTCGCCATGACCCGGCTGGTCCCGAAAAACGGGCCGGTCAGCGAGATTTGCGCGTCGGCGGCGAACAGGCCGGTCCTGAACCCTTCGCTTACCGTTCCGGGATGGAAGGGCGATGCCGGGGCGCGCACGAACGCCTGGCCGCTGTTGCGCCGTTCGACCTCCAGCAGCGCTCCCGAATAGTCCCGGATCACCGGGTTGTCCGGAGTCCTTCCCAGAAGCTCCCGCTCGAGGATCAATTGTTTGTGGGCCGTGCTCATGCCGACGCTTTCTCCGGCCCCGCCCCGATACTTGAAGGAAAATGGCTTGTTCGACATCTGGGCCGAGGCCTCGAAGGACAGGGCTGTCACCGCGAGAGCGACGACGACCCCAAACCATGTGCCTGTTGTCGGTTTCATTGTGCTTGCTCCTTCGTCCAGGCCGCCACGCGCGGCAAAAACCACGCGCCGTCAAGAATCCTTCCCGAAATGGGGCAGCACATCGAGAGAAAAAAGACGGCCTAGCCTTAATTGCAGACACGGTCCCCGTTTTCGTTGGTCCGCGCGGCTTCCGCCCTTCCCGCGCTGAGGTAGCGAAAGGCGAAGAGACCAGCTTCCGTCCGGTTGCGGAAATGCAGCTTCCGCAAAACTGCGCGCACAAGATTTTTGACCGTGGAGTCCCGCACCGCAAGCCGTTGTGCGATGGCCTTGTTGGTCAATCCTTGTCCAAGCAAAGAGAGAACCTCGCTTTCGCTTGGCGACAAATTGGGCAGGATGTCCATGCGGAGATGCCGGGACCCCAGGACGGACAGCAACGTTTTCGGAAACAGGCAATAACCCTGCGCCGCGAGATCGATGACCTCGTGCAGCCGTTCGGGCTGGCGGTCGATAAAAAAGAAACCGTCGCACAGTTCCACATAATCGAGCGCATCCATGACCTCGGATTCGCGCAAGACAAGAATGACCTTGGCGCTCTCGCGAACCTCCTCGATCCTTTTACACATCGGTCGGCCGAACGTCCTGAACTGGCTCAACCCGAAAAGGATGAAGGTTTTGCGGTTGCAGTGCGACGGCAAAAGGTCAAGCAGCGCGTTGCCAAGCACGAAGAAGGACCCGCTGCCTCCCTCGCTCCACTGTTCCTGAATAACCTCAATTATATCGGGGTCATCCTCGGCGACGATAATGTGTCTTCGCAACGTCATTTGAATATTGCCCGAGCGCTGCCGAACAACCGCGTTTGTCATTAGTCATCATTTGCCAGCGATTTTTCATAAACATTACAGAACTCTTCGAATTCATCATCAGACAATCGGTCCAACATCATTCTGATATGGCGCCGCACCGCATCGTTAAGAACGTAATCCTCGAATTCGATGCGGTTGAGCAACCCTCTCAGCTCGCGGCACGGATTTCCGCCGAAAAGGCCACCTGCATTCGGGTCGACGGCCACCACCGACATGCGGCATCGCGCAACCGTGGACGGCTCGTGCACTGGTTCCCAGCCATGGCGATCCAACCACTCCATCTCGTCCAGCATCGATCACCCCCTAATACAGAACGACAACATTTTGTCTTTGTCATGATATACTTAATATAAATGACGCATATTGAAAAAAAGAGTGGCATCCAAATTGCTTTTTTAAACAAATAATACTTTATAAATACCACTATTGATTTTTGTCTAATCCATTTTTTCCAAAAAT
>JAVEYE010000367.1:0-3930 GCA_034003665.1 Rhodospirillales bacterium
TCTTCCAGGGCGGGTCGGGGTTGGTGACGCCATACTGCGGCGCCAGCTCTTCCCACGCGCGCCCGTGGGCGCGAACCCCTTCAAGCACGGGGATGGGGGTGATATCCGTACCCTGCCACCCGCCGCTTCCTTCCACGTTTTTCTCAGGCATATGCTTCACTCCTTGAAACGTCGTACGCACTGCTTGCTCAAGCTGCTCGATGCAAGCCGCTCAATGATCGTGATGCACCGGCTTGTTCGCCTTCAGCACCGGGCGCTTGGCGTTGGCGGTGATGCCCGGCTTGGGCACGGCAACGCCGATCAGGCAGTCGCGGGTCACGATCTCGGCCAGTTGATCCTCGGTCCAGCCATCGGTGCCCTCGGGACGCTCGGGCATGACGATGTAACGGGTCTTCTGGTTGGAATCCGCGACACGGATCTGGACTTCGGCCGGGAGCTGCAGGCCGAATTCGGCGAGCACCTGACGCGGCCAGCGCACCAGACGGCGGCGGTAGTTGGGGCTGCGATACCACTCGGGCGACTGGCCCAGGATCGGGCGCGGGTAGCACGAGCACAGGGTGCACACCACCACGTGCTTCAGCGTCGGGCTGTCGGCCAGCACGCGCAGGTTGCAGTAATCGCTCGGTGTGCCGAACTGGGTCGGCGGGCTGGTCACCCAGTTGACGCCGACGGCCTTGCTGGCTTCCACGCTATCCTCGATGCAGAGCTTCTTGTACTCGGGGTCGAGCCAGGCCTTGGCCACCAGGCGGGCGGCCGGCAACGGGCCAAGGGTGTGGACGTAGTCCTTCCACACGCGGTGGTCTTCGGCGGAGAACAGGCCTTTTTCGATGGCCAGTTCGCGCACGGCCATTTCGAGAATCTCGAAATCGCTGACTTCCTCCACCATCGGTGCGGGCTTGTGATCGTGGTCGTGATCGTGGTCGTGATCGTGATCTGCTGACATCTTCTCTATTCCTTATTAAAAATTTCCGCGGGGCCGCTCAGGCTTTCTCGAGATAACGCTCCGGAATTTCCGTTTCCAGGGTGTCGTTCGCGAACGTGTCGCTGTACTCGGGCCAGAGGTCCTTTTGCGCGAAAACGATGCTGTAGAACCATTCGACGTTTTCCTCGTTGCCGAAGGCCTCGTCTTCCGCCGCCGGGCTCTCGTACACCAGCCTGACGATGGTGCCGGTCGCGCCGCGGGTATAGGTCATGGTCCGGCTGTAGAACAGGTCGGGCAGATCCTTGATGCGGACGCGGTCGCCCACGTTGAACTTGGATTTGCCGGCCATCCCCTTGAAGCACTGGGGGTCGCCGATGCCGGTGGCCATCTTGGCGTGGTGGGTTCTGTCCCAAACGGGCTTGTGGTGGCTATCGCTCATCTTCTTTATACCTCTGTGAATTACTTGGCTTTGGGCGGCAGGTATTCGCCCAGACCCTGACCGGACGCGACGCGCTCGCGCATCTCGACGATCTTGTTGTGCAGTTCGGTCAAGGTGACGAACTGCTTGTCGACCAGAATACGGGCAGCGGTCAGCAGCCAGCGGCCGTAGTAGGGCATTCCCAGATACACGGTCTGGCCGACGTCGCAGTTCTGCTTGCGACGGCGCTCTTCCGCCGTCCACACGCCGCGCCAGGCGAGGCATTCGCAAGTGGCAAAGGTGTTCAGTTCCCAGATTTCCTCTTCCTTCTCGTGATACTCGATGGGAACATCCGCTTCGCCGCCGACGTCATGCGGCACGCGCGTGTAGGCGCGGAACAGGGTGTGCGTGATTTCGGTGGGGGCGGGCGCATGCGTCTGCTGGTGCAATGCAGGCTGCATGAGGGCGACGGTGCCAAGATGCCGGTGCACCTCTTCTCTGATGGACGATGACATGGTTTTCGACTCCTTATCTAATTTGCAAAACAGGTCGACTTGCCGTTGTGCGCGATCGAGGCCGGATGCCTTCGACGTACAGCCTCTTTCGCACATCGGCAGCACGAGGCTTCGCCTTGTACCGCTGACGGATTCCACTATGCGTGAATTGCATTTCCATTTCCAAGACTTAATATCGATAAGCCCGATAGGACAGGGCTATAACAAGAAACGCTGATTGAGCATGCAAACTTCATGTCCCATCTATACGTACGCATGCCGTGTCATTTCATATCCGGTCATGTCCGGCGTGTCACGTAGGTGTAGTAGTTGCAGGTCGCGAAGAAGGTGCCGTTCACGATCGCGCGCATCTGCGTGTCGAACCAGATGTCGATCGCCTGTTCGGGCAAGACGCCCGAACGTTTGACATAAGGCACGTAGGTTTCGGCAAAGGATTTGAAATAGCTGCCCTGGCCGATCTCGGCCACCGCGTCGCCCCAGCCCGCCGCGAATTTCAGCCCCAGCTCGGGCAGGAGCCGCGGCAGGTCGCGCATGATCAGCGGATTGTTGAATGTCGCGTTGGCGAGCGCCGTGTCCATCTGATGCCCGAAATCGTGGTCGGCGAAGGCATAGGTCAATGAGGCGTAATCCCCGTCGAACACGACCACGATGCCGCCGGGTTTGACGACCCGTGCCATTTCGCCCAGCGCCGCGAGCGGCGCGGTCACGTGGCTGACCACGGTATGCGCGATCACGATGTCGAAAGTGCCCGCGGCAAAGTCGAGACGATGCGCATCGCCCACGCGAAAGTCGAGCCGGTCGGCCAGCCCTTCGGCGCGGGCGAACTCGCCCGCAGTTTCGACGAAGGTCGGGCACTGGTCTATGCCGATCGCCTGACCGCGGAAATCGCCACGGCGCGCGATCGCTCGCGGCACCACGCCGGTGCCCGTTCCGACATCCAGGATTCGGGGCGAGTCCGAGAGCGGCAGGGTCGATACGTATTTATCGAGCAGGCTCGCAAAGACCGCGTCTCGCGCCCGGCCTTCGAGCCGGGCCACCAGACTCCCGAGCGCCTCGTCGTCGAGCTCGTTGATGAAGCGATGCGGATCACGTGCGACCATGCTCACCCCCTTGTGTTACATTTCGACCGCGCGCTGCGCGGCGACGCAAAAAAAACCGCCCCATGAAGAGGCGGCAACCCTAGTGCATCCGACACAGGAGGAGCTGTCGGATTTGAGGAGCCCTAGTTCGTTTCCGGTGGCGGATGCCGCGGCGCCGCGCGCGCCCACCCCCGTTTCCCGCAAACCCGCCCTTTCAGCCGGGCCACGGGATTTGATCATCGCACCCGCCTACCACGCCTTGTAGGGCAGGAACTTGCCGCTGATGGTGACCAGGACGCGATCGCCCTTGGGGTCTTCCTGACGGTCGACGTTCATCGTGAAATCGATCGCGCTCATGATGCCGTCGCCGAATTTCTCGTTGATCATCTCCTTGATCGTCTCGCCGTAGACATTGAGCATTTCGTACCACCGGTAGATCAGCGGATCGGTCGGAACGGGGCTATCCCAGGTCTTGAGCGGAAACTGCTGCAACGCGGTCGACACTTCGCCACCCAGGCCCAGCGCGGTGGCGACCGCGTCGGCCTGGGCTTTCTCGAGGTGGTTCATGCCAAGACACGCCGAGCAGGTGAATTCGGGAGACAGGCCCGCCGCCTTGCCCAGATCGTTCCACGTCACGTTCTTTGCGAGCCTGGCCTCGAGGATCGCCGCCTTCATTTCAGCCTTGTTCATTTCCAACACACTCCTAAGCGAATCAATAATGCGGCTCGGGCCGCGGGTTGATGAGAGGGATCAGTGCCGCACCAGCGCCGGCACGTGGTGCAGGCGACGCTGGAACACCCGGCTGTCGCGCATCCGGTCCAGCGACTTGACCGCGCCGAGCACCATCAGGTCCACCACGGGTTCGATCAGCACGACGGCCATGTAGGCCGCGCCAAAGCTGGCGATCTGCGCCAGGTTGGCGGCACCCGCGCCCTGGCCGTAGATCGCCCAGAAGGCCACCCACGCGACCACGCCGCCCTGATAGGCCGCCGACAG
>JAVEYE010000368.1:0-3928 GCA_034003665.1 Rhodospirillales bacterium
GACGCGGGCCGGCCCGGGCCGGAAAGGATCGGTCGGTCGGGCCGCGGCGATGCGCCAGGCCGAGTACGGCGGCGATGCGCCGCGCAATCCGGCCCTGTGCCACGCCGCCCCCACGGGCGAAACCGAATGGTACCCGCCGGTGATGATCGGCGCCGAAGCCCTGGCGCGGCGGATCGTCGACTCGGCCACATACGTTCGCGAGGCCCGGGCGCTGCTCCATCGCCTCGATCCCGACGCCTACGCGGACTACGTCAAGCGCTACTATGACGCCGGCCTCGACCGATTCGGCGACGGTTGGGGATTCGCCGACATCGTGACCGTCCTGATGGGACTGGGCGATGCGCTCCGTCCCCGCCGCTACCTCGAAATCGGCGTGCGGCGCGGCCGCAGCGTCTGCGCCGTCGTCAGCCGGATGCCGGGCGTCGAGCTTGTCATGTTCGACCTGTGGATCGCGAACTATGCGGGCATGGAAAATCCGGGGCCGCAGGTGGTCGAGCGCGAGTTGGACAAGCTCGGCCACACCGGCCGGCGCACCTTCGTCGATGGCGATTCGCACGTGACCGTGCCGGAATATTTCCGCGCCAACCCCGATGTGTATTTCGACCTGATCACGGTCGACGGCGACCATACCGAGCGGGGCGCCGTCGACGATCTTTGCGACGTGCTGCCGCATCTGACGGTGGGCGGCGCCGTCGTCTTCGACGACGTGTGCCATCCCCGGCACATAGGGCTGCGCGACGTTTGGGAGCGGGTGGTCTGCGACGACCGGCGCTTTTCCGCCTGGACCTACGACGACGTCGGCTATGGCGTCGGCTTCGCCATCCGCAAGTGGTGAGCGGGCCTCCGGATCAATAGCCGCCTGTAAGGTCATCGGCGCCGCGACCGGATAAGACGGTTGCTGGGCTGGGCCGCGAAGGCGGCTATTGGGATGGTATCGAACAGTGTGGTGTGAAGGCCGGTTGGCGGCGGCCCCGGCACGGCCCTGCCGGGGGCAGTGAAGCGCACCATTGACACGTGCACAGCATTTTTTTACGATATACGGAACGAAAAGAAACGGGCTGATCTACGCCGAATTCAGACTTAGCCGCGTTGGGCGGCACAACTGTTAATTCAAATGTGACGTAGAGGAACAGATGGGTAAATATTCGAAAATTGGAAAAGCATCTTTAGTGTTTGCGTTGTCGGCCTGGGTTGTTTCGTCCCTTGGGCTGGGCGTTAAACCGGCCATTGCGGCTGACGCCCCGATCAAGATCAAGGTTCTGTCAAGCTGGGGAACGGACCAGACCTACACCAAGATGTTCCTGGTTCCCTGGGTGGAGAAGGTCAACCAGCGTTCCGGCGGCAAGGTGCAGGTTTCCTGGGTGGGCCCCGAGGCGGTTCCTCCCTTCTCTCAGTTGCAGCCGCTCACCATGGGGCTGTTCGACGTTCTCTATACGCACTCCGCTTACCATGCCGGCGAGGTCGCCATCGGCGTTTCGATGGATCTGGTCAAGGGCAAGATGAGCGACAAGCGGGCGGCCGGGTTCCTGGAAATCCTCGATCAGGGCTACCAGAAGGTCAACGCCAAGGTTCTCGGTCTCAACGTGCTGGGCGTCGGCTATACCGTGATGCTCAAGAACAAGATCGAAAAAGCCGATTTCAGCGGACTCAAGCTGCGCACGACGCCCTCCTACGAGCCCCTGGTCAAGGCGCTGAACGGCGCCTCGGTCCGGCTGGCCAACGCCGAGAACTATTCGGCGCTGGAGAAGGGCGTGGTCGACGGCGTCTGCAACACGGCCTTCACCAGCGTCGACCTCAGGTTCTATGAGGTCGCGAAGTACTTCATGAAGCCGCTTTACGGCGAAGTCACCCAGCATTTCCTGGTCAACCTCGACAGCTGGTCGAAGTGGCCGAAGGATGTCCAGGACCTGGTCACCGACGTGACCAAGGAGATGGAAGAGGAAGCCCGGGTGAACCTGGCGAAGTACTTCGACGAGCGGGTTGCCGAACTGACCGCATCCGGCAAGATGGTCATCAACGAGCTTCCCGAGGCGGAAGGCCGGAAGTTCCAGCAGACCTACTACGACCGCTCGTGGGAAGAATTCGTTCTTAAGCTGGAGCCCGAGTTGGGGCCGAAGATGAAGGCGATCGCCGACAAGTTCGTCCAGGACCATCCGCAGGACTGAGGACGGCCGTTCGACGGGCTTGAATTGGGAGCCGTGCCGCGCGGCCTGTGAAATCGCGCGGTACGGCGCTCCGCCCCGCTCCTGGCGGTGAAGGGAACGGGCGGGACACGGGGCCGCCGTCGATGCGGGCCGCGAACGATCCCAACCACCGCCTTATCGCAGCTTCTCGACCCGCAGAAAACCGGATCCACCATGATCAAGCTGTTTTCAAAAGGCATGGACACCGCGTGCAAGACGCTGTTCTTCATGGGCGGAGTGTGCCTGTTCGTGGCCGCGTTCATCGTCAGCTATGACGTCTTCATGCGCTACGTCTTCATCAAACCCACGTCGTGGGCCAATGATTTCGTCGAATACGCGCTACTGTACAGCACCTTCCTTTCGGCGGCGTGGCTGACCCGCAACGACTGGCACATCAAGCTGACCGCCGTCTACGACATGTTCAGCGACAAGGCGAGACTGGCGCTCGACATCTTCAATGCGACGCTCATCTTTGCCGTTATCGTCTTTTTCTTTTGGTATGCGTTGACCGATACCATCAACGCCTACCAGAAGGGCATCCTGATCGTCAGGCCGGTGACCGTGGACAAGTGGATCATCCAGATGGCCATGCCGATCGGCTATTTCGCCCTTCTTGTGGTTCTGCTGCGCAATCTGGTCGGTTCGGTCATGAAGATCCGAACCGTCTTTGCCGCCAACACCGTCCGGGGGTCCAAGTAAATGGAATGGCAAGATATCCTGATGCTGGACCTCGGGCTGCTGATCGCCTTGATGCTGATCGGCGTGCCGATCGCCTTCGCCTTTCTGACGGTCAATCTGGTGTGCGTCGTCATCCTGGTCGGCCCCAAGGGCATCAATCTCGTCAACAACAGCATGATGGAACTGGTGTCGTCGTTCTCGCTGGCGGCCCTGCCCCTTTTCGTGCTGATGGGCAGCATCCTCTCGGAATCCAACGCCATCGCCATTCTGTTTGACGCCATCGACAAGTGGATCGGCCGGGTGCGGGCGCGCCTGCATGTCATCGCCGTCATCGTCGCGACGATTTTCGCGGCCATCGGCGGGTCCAACATCGCCTCCGTCGCCATGCTGGGCGGCAGCATCTACCCGGAGATGACCCGCCGGGGATATGACAGGAAGCTGGGCGCGGCAGCGATCTGCGGCGGCGCCAGCCTGGCCCCGATCATTCCGCCCAGCAATCTGGCGATCATCCTGGCCATGCTGGCCAACGTGTCGATCGCCCAGTTGCTGATCGCCGGGATCGTGCCGGGCATTTTGATCTCGGCCCTTATCCTTTCCTATGTGCTGCTGCGCGTCAGGTTGAATCCGAAGCTTGCCCCGGTCTATGAGGTGGCCGCGGTAAGTTGGGCGGAAAAATTCTGGGGACTGGCGAGGGCACTGCCCTTCACCTTGCTGATCTTCCTGGTCATCGGCACCGTCATGGTCGGCATCGCCACGCCCACCGAGGCGGCGGCGACGGCGGTGCTGGGTGCGCTGCTCATCGCCTTCGTATTCGGCAGGCTGTCGTGGCGGCTGATCGGCCGCTCGATCAACGAAACCATGAAGGTTTCGGCGATGGTGCTTCTGGTCATGGCGGCCGCCTCGGCGTTCAGCCAGCTTCTGGGGCTGTCGGGCGCAGCCCGGGGCATCGTCGAGATCATCAACGAGTTCGATCTTCCGCCGGCTGGCATGTTGTTCCTGATGCATGTCATCCCGTTCTTGCTGTGCCTGTTCATGGACCAGATCGCCGTCATGATGATCCTGACGCC
>JAVEYE010000369.1:0-3918 GCA_034003665.1 Rhodospirillales bacterium
GAAAAAATCCTCGATGACGGCGCGGCCGACCGGAGTCGAGAGCGCGCCGCGGGCCACCCGCTTGCCGTTTCGCCAGATCTCCAGCGTCGTCGTCTGGGCGTCGTAGCGGCTTTCGAGCAGGGCAAGGCGCTCGTTCTTCATCAGCATGAGAAACTGGCCCTTGGGCAGCCATTCCGGATTGGCCGGATCGAACCGGGTGCCGGCGTGGGCAAGCGCGAAACGACGATCCTCGGGCAAGCCTTCGGCGACGGCCAGGGTCACGGTTTGCAGCGGTTCAGCGCTCAGTCCCTTGACGGGATAGCGGCACAGGCGGGCGATGCGGGGTGGGGAGGCGAGGGGATCGATCATGGCGCCACCTTCCAATGGCCGATGTCCCCTGTCAACCGGATAGGGCGAAACCCGCATGACGTTCCCATATGACGGAAGAACACCGCCACGATGGAGCGCCCGATGACCCGCGCGACACGCCTTGCCCCGTTTGCGGTCCTCCTGTCTTTTCTCGCCTTCGTTTCGCGCCCGCTCCTTGCCGAGCCGGTCGACGTTGAACTGGTGCTGGCCGCCGACGGGTCGGGCTCCATCGACGAGGACGAGTTCATGCTGCAACGCCGCGGATATGCCGAGGCGATCACCAGCCGGCCCGTTCTGGCCGCAATTGCCGGCGGCCGCCACGGCGCCATCGCGCTGGCCTTCGTCGAATGGGCGGCGCCCGACAGCGTACACACCATCGTCGATTGGATGGTGATCCGCGGTCCCGTTGAAGCCGCCGACTTCGCGGCCCGCCTGGTGGCCGCGCCGCGCCTGGCCCGCGGCTACAACTCCATCTCGGAGGCCATCGCCCATTCCACTCGTCTGATCGAAACCAACGCCCACGAAGGCGCCCGCAAGGTGATCGACGTGTCTGGCGACGGGCCGCAGATGAACGGCCGGCCGCTGCCGCTGATGCGGGCCGCCGCGCTCAATGCCGGGATCACCATCAACGCACTGCTGATCCGCCGAGCCGGCGGCGGCGTTCCCGGCCCACGCGGCGAAGCCCTGGGCGAACACTACGCCAACGAGGTGATCGGCGGCTTCGGGGCCTTCCTGATGACGGTGGAAGGGGAGCTCAACTTCGCCGAGGCCATCCGCAAGAAGATGATCCAGGAGATTGCCGACGCGCGGCCGACCGACGGCGGCGATGGGGCGCCCGATCCCGATGATGCGCGCCGCCACGGTCGAGACCGTTTGGCCGCGCAACGCGATGACCGCGCGATTGCCGTGGATGCCGCGACGCGAAAACGGGCTCGGAGGGACGGGTGGTGACGGGAGTCGTCGCCGATCGAATCTGGTGGCAAGCGGTCCTGGCGGCCGCTTGCCGCAGCGGGAAGCCTCCGGGAAGGTCTTAGACCAAAATCAGGCCGACCATGCAGGAGACGGTGGAGATCTCGAAGAAGGCAACCATTTCGACGATGTAATTCATAACCGGTCCCTCGGTTCGCATTTATGGGCTGGCGGGTTTATGTCATAAAATTACCCATACGAGTTATGCGGAGAATGGGGGGCTGCCGTCTGGAAAGTGCAGAACTCGCTTCATCGCCCGGCATGCGCCGATCTCAGGCCATCTCATATCGCGGGAAAACATGCCCTTCCGTATTGTGGGATTGATCGGCCGGCGCCGGCGTTAAAGCAATAATCTTGCGCCGCGCCGGCTTGGACGTCATACGGTGTTGGCCGGTCGAAAAGCGGGAAGGTCATGGTGGAAGGATATTTGGGGCTGTTCCTGTCGGCCTTCCTCGCGGCAACCGTTCTGCCGTTTTCTTCGGAGGCGGTTCTGGTGGGGTTGGCGGTGTCAGGAGAGTTCTCGACCGGCTGGCTGTTCGCCGTCGCGGCGACCGGCAACGTGCTGGGCTCTGTGGTGAACTGGCTGCTTGGGCGTTTCTGTCTGCGTTGGCGGGATCGCCGCTGGTTTCCGGTCAAGGAACCCGCCCTGGCGCGGGCGACCCGCCTGTTCAACCGCTGGGGCGTGGTTTCGCTGTTGTTCGCCTGGATGCCGGTGGTCGGCGACCCGCTGACCTTCATGGCCGGCGTCCTGCGCACGCCCTTCCTGGTGATGGTGGTGCTGGTCACCATCGGCAAGGCTGGGCGTTACGCGGTTCTGCTCGGGCTCGTTGATCGCCTGGGCTGACGCCGCCTTGCGCGGCGCCTGGGCTGTGCCATATTTCAGCAGTGGAAAACGGACGGATCGAGGGGCTCGGCGGGTTGCCCATGATGGGGACCCCGGAAGCCCTGTCGGAGAAAAGGTCTGACGCATGAACATCGAGAAGATGACAGAACGTGTACGCGGCTTCGTGCAGGCGGCCCAGACGACCGCCATGCGCATGAACCACCAGCAGCTGACCCCGCTGCACGTGCTCAAGGTTCTGCTGGACGACAAGGAGGGCATGGGGGCTGGCCTGATTGCCCGCGCCGGCGGCGATGCGCGGCGCGCTTTGGCCGGAACCGACGCCGAACTGGCCAAGCTGCCCAAGGTCGAGGGGGCCGGGGCCGGCCAGATGTACATGGCCCAGGAAACCGCCCGGCTGTTTGATGCGGCCGAGCAGATCGCCACCAAGGCGGGGGATTCTTTCGTCACCGTCGAGCGGCTGCTGCTGGCCCTGGCCCTGGCCACCGGCACGCCGGCCGCCAGGGTGTTGGCCGACGCCGGGGTGACGCCGCAGAAGCTGAACGGGGCCATCGAGGACCTGCGCAAGGGCCGCACCGCCACCTCGGCCTCGGCCGAGGAAGGCTATGACGCGCTCAAGAAATACGCCCGCGACCTGACGGCGGCGGCGGCCGAGGGCAAGCTCGATCCCGTCGTGGGACGGGACGAGGAGATCCGCCGAACCATCCAGGTCCTGTCGCGGCGAACCAAGACCAACCCGGTGTTGATCGGCGAGCCCGGCGTCGGCAAGACGGCCATCGTCGAGGGATTGGCGCAGAGGATTGTGCAGGGCGACGTGCCGGAGCCGCTGAAGGATAAGCGGCTGATGGCGCTCGACCTCGGCTCCCTGGTGGCCGGGGCCAAATACCGCGGCGAGTTCGAGGAGCGCCTGAAGGCGGTCCTGCAGGAGATCAACGCGGCGGCCGGCCAGGTGATTCTTTTCATCGACGAGATGCACACCATCGTCGGCGCCGGCTCGGCCGAGGGCAGCATGGACGCGTCCAACCTGCTGAAACCGGCCCTGGCGCGCGGCGACCTGCACTGCGTCGGCGCCACCACGCTGAACGAGTATCGCAAGCACGTCGAGAAGGACGCGGCGCTGGCCCGCCGCTTCCAGCCGGTCTTCGTGCCGGAGCCGACGGTCGAGGACACCATCTCGATTCTTCGCGGCCTGCGCGAGAAGTACGAGCTGCACCACGGTATCCGCATCCAGGATGCCGCCATCGTGTCGGCGGCCACCCTTTCCAACCGCTACATCGCGGACCGCTTCCTGCCCGACAAGGCCATCGATCTGATGGACGAGGCGGCCAGCCGGTTGCGCATGGAGATCGATTCCAAGCCCGAGGCCATCGACGAGCTTGACCGGCGGATCATCCAGCTCAAGATCGAGCGCGAGGCGCTGAAGAAGGAGACCGACGACGCCTCCAGGGAGCGCCTCAAGAAGCTCGAGAAGGAGCTGGCCAAGCTGGAGGAGGAATCCGCCGCGCTGACCGCCCAGTGGCAGGGCGAGAAGGCGGCCCTGGCCGGCGCCACCAAGATCAAGGAGGAACTGGACCAGGCGCGCATCGCGGTGGAGAAGGCGATGCGCGAGGGCCGCTACGAGGAGGCGGGCCGTCTGCAATACCAGGTGATCCCGGGTCTGGAGAAGCAGCTGACGGCGGCCGATGGGGCCGACCGGTCCGCCGCGGCCGGCATGCTGGAGGAGGCGGTGACGCCCGAGCACATCGCCTCCATCGTCAGCC
>JAVEYE010000370.1:0-3893 GCA_034003665.1 Rhodospirillales bacterium
ATCCCCGAAAAGCTGAGCTTCCTCCTGGTCGAGGATGACTCCGAGTACGCCGAGTTCCTGCGGCTCCTGATCGAGACGTGCTATGAGGGCGCCCACATCGACATCGCCGCCGATGTCGCCGGTGCGATGTTCCGCCTGAGATCACGACATTACGACATCTGCTTTCTGGACCACATGCTTGGCAAGGAGACCGGGCTCGACGTGTTGCGCCAAGTCGATGCCGCCCATGTCGCGACCGCGTTCATCCTGCTGACCGCCCACGCCAAGCAGGACCTGGCGCGCCAAGCCCTCGAGTTGGGCGCGCTCGACTACCTGACCAAATGGCGCTTCGCGCGCTTCGAGTTCGAGCGCAGCGTGGCCTATGCGTTGTATCGCCGCCGCAAGGAGTTGGAATTCCAGCGATCCGCCCTGCGCGATCCATTGACCGGGCTTGGCAATCGCGAGCTGTTCCGCGAGCAGGTGCGCATGCTGGCGGCCCAGGCCCGCCGGCGCACCGGTCGTTTTGGCCTTCTTTACATCGACATCGACGGGTTCAAGAGGATCAACGACACCCACGGCCACGGCGTCGGCGACGAGTTGTTGCGCCAGGTTGCCGCCCGCATCCTCGCCCGCATGCGGGAAAGCGACGCCGTTTCGCGGATCGGCGGCGACGAGTTCGTCGTCGTGCTGGCCGACGTGCGCGACGGCGCGGCAGCGGCCGAGATTGCCCGCAACCTTGGCACGACCATCGCCGCCCCCTACGAGATCGAGGGACATCGCATCATCGTCGGGGCTAGTGTCGGCTGCGCGCTGTTCCCCGACGATTCGACCGACGTCGAACAGCTGACCCGCGCCGCCGACGCCCGCATGTACGAGCAGAAAAAGCTCAGACAATCGCATGCGGGCGCGGTCGGCTGCTGAAGACACAATCCATGCCAAGGTCCATCGGACGGCATAGGATCTTGCCCGCTTCGTCGGCGGTGATGGCGAAAGGCGTTCGGGCGCACGAGGATCAGGAGCCGGCGGCGCCGGCCTGGAACAGCGTGGGCGGCGCGGACGCAGCGGCGCGCTCGGTCGGCATGTAAAGTCCGCGCAAGTCGGGAATTGGCTTGAAGTGGTCCGAAATGCCGAGGACGGTCTCGGCGCCGCCGAGAAACAGGATGCCGTCATCCGGCATGATGCCCCGAATTTGGGCAAGGACCTTGGCCTTGGTTTCGTTGTCGAAGTAGATGAGGACGTTGCGGCAGAACACCACGTCGAAGGCGCCAAGTCCGCGAAGGTCGTTTAGAAGATTGTACTCGCGGTAGCGCACCATGGCGCGCAGCGAGGCATCGATCTGCCAGAGATCGCCTTCCTTCTTGAAGTACTTGACCAGCAGCTGGATGGGCAGGCCGCGCTGCACCTCGAACTGCGAATAGAGGCCGGCTTTGGCTTTGGCGACCATCTCGCTCGAGATGTCGGTGCCGACGATCTCGTTGCGCCAGCCGGCCAGCTTGGCAGCCTCCTCGCGGAGGATCATCGCCAGCGAGTAGGGCTCCTGGCCGCTTGAACACGCGGCGCACCAAACGCGCAGCGTCTTTTTGGCGGCGCGGCTTTGCAGAAGGCGCGGCAGAACGGTGTTGCGGAAAAGGTCGAACGGCTTGATGTCGCGGAAAAAGAACGACTCGTTGATCGTCATCGCCTCGGTGACTTCACGCAGCAGCACCGAGTCGCGCCCGGTCCGCATCACGGCGATCAGTTCATCGAGAGACTTCAGGTTCTTCTTGCGAGCCACCGGCATGAGGCGGCTTTCCAGGAGATAGGCCTTCTCCCGGGTCAGGACCAGCCCCGAGCGGTCCTTGAAGAACTGGCTGACAAAATCGAAATCTTCCGGCTTCATCGGGTGCCGCCGATCATCCTCATGACGAAAGGAGCAATCTGGGACAACGGAAGAACGGCGCTGCATATGCCGTCGGTCGCCACCGCCCCGGGCATACCCCAGACCACGCTGGTCGCCTCGTCCTGGGCGATGACGGTGCCGCCGGCGGCGGTAACCGCGCGCCCACCGACCAGCCCGTCAGAGCCCATGCCGGTCAGGATCGCCGTCAGGACGCGTCCGCCATACACCCTGGCCAAGCTGCGCAGCATCGGATCAACGGAAGGACGGCAGTAATTTTCGGGTGGGCCGCTGTCCAGACGAACCACCAACTGCGCGCCTTTTCGCTCGACCACCAAATGAAAGTTTCCCGGCGCCAGATAGGCTCGTCCCGCCGCCACCGCTTCGCCGTCCTTCGCCTCTGCGCAGGCCAAGCCCGTGGTCCGCGCGATATGATCGGCCAGCACCGCCGTAAAGGTGGCCGGCATGTGCTGGGTAATGAAGATCGGCACCCTGAGTTTGGGGCCTATCGCCTTGAGCACCGAAAGCAGCGCCTGCGGTCCGCCGGTCGAACTGCCGATGGCCAGGACATCCACCGGCATCGTGCTCGCCGCCCTCAGGACGATCGGCTTGGCCGGCGGTTTGGGCAGCGTCCGGGGCATGGCTCGGCGGGACGGACGACCGGCCCGCGCCGCCCTGCGGGCCCCACCGAGACTGCGGATCTTTGCGATAAGATCGCGCCGAAATTCGTTGCTGCCGGTGAGGTCGCGGGATGCCGACGGTTTGGGAACGTAGTCGGCCGCGCCCGCCTGCAACGCCCGGATGCTGACTTCGGCATTGCGAAGCGTCAGCGTCGACGCCATGATCACCTTGACGTCGGGGTCGATCTCCAGCAGCTTCGGCAAGGCGGTCAGGCCATCCATCACCGGCATTTCGATGTCGAGAACGACGACGTCCGCGTCGGCGCGCGCCAACCCGCTGACCGCGAGTTGCCCGTTTCCGACCGAGGCCACCACGTCGATGTCGGTCTCGGCCTCGAGCATGCGTGTGATGAGCCCCCTCACCACCGCCGAATCATCGACAAGCATGACCCGAATCGGATCTTCCCCGCCTTGCCGTCCGGCGGCGACGCTTGCCCCACCCCTATCCATCTCGGCCACCGGTTACTCCTTTGCCGGTCAACTCAGAGCAAGCCGACCTGGGCAAACTTGGCTTGAATGATCTCGCTGTCGAATGGTTTCATGACGTATTCGTTGGCGCCGGCCTCGATGGCGGCTTGGATGTGGTTGATGTCGTTCTCGGTGGTACAGAACACGACGATCGGCCCCTTGCCGGCGGGCAGCGCCCGCAACGCCTTCAGAAACTCGATACCGTTCATCACCGGCATGTACCAATCGAGCAGGATGGAGTCGAAGGCCTTCGCCTTGCACACGTCCAAGGCCTCCTGACCGTTCGCCGCTTCGCTGACCTCAAATCCGAGATCCTCAAGAATGTTTCTCGCAACCTTTCGGATCACTCTCGAATCATCGACGACCAAACACGATTTCATATGCGCTTCCCCCAGGGGACTGGCCTGCCCTCAGTTTCCCTGCATGATGACGGTGCCCACCCACACCTCGAGACACTTCGTTTCCGTTCACGCCGGACAGCCTGAACCTGGCCCCCATCATCCGCACTATGCGGTGCGGGTCAACTAGCAAAAGTGTAACGCGGTGTCACACAACGGCTACAAATCGTTACGCAAGGCGGCTCGTCCCGTCATCATTTGGTAACAGCGGCGGACCTAAAATCCGGGACGGCTGGGTTGACGACAACCCGTCGCCGTCACGACTGCCCGCCGTTCCCCGCAGGAAACACCTCCCGCGACAGCATGGCCGAGGATGATCATGGAAGATTCCAACGCGGAAAAGCCGAACGAGATCGTTTCAGACGTCGACCGGGATTCTCTTCACACGTTGCCGTTATCGATTTTGCCGCTTGAGACGGCGTCGTTGCGTCGGGCTCGGTTGATCAAGAACGTTCGGCTTCGGAGTGTTATTGAGTTGTTTGAGGAGCGGCA
>JAVEYE010000371.1:0-3885 GCA_034003665.1 Rhodospirillales bacterium
TACCACCATGGCAAGCATCATCAGGCCTACGTGGACAACGGCAACAAGCTGCTCCAAGGCACCGGTCTGGAAGACAAATCGCTCGAGGAGGTGGTGCAGGCCGCCTACAAGGACAAAGGGCTGACCGGGCTGTTCAACAACGCCAGCCAGCACTGGAACCATATCCAGTTTTGGCAGTGGATGAAGCCAAATGGTGGCGGTGCCATTCCCGGCGCGCTCGAGAAGAAACTCATTGAGGATTTCGGCGGTCTCGACGCGTTCAAGGCCAAGTTTGTCGAGGCCGGCGTCACCCAGTTCGGTTCGGGGTGGTGCTGGCTTACCGTTGAGAACGGCAAACTCACCGTTGCCAAGACTCCCAATGGCGAGAGTCCGATTGCCTACGGCAAACCGGCATTGCTGGGATGCGATGTGTGGGAGCACTCCTATTACATCGACTACCGCAACCGCCGGCCGGACTATCTCAAGGCCTTCCTTGACCACTTGGTCAATTGGGAACGGGTAGCCGAGTTGTTTGCCAAGGCCGTCTGACGGCCTGGCGGAGGTCCGGCCGAGTTTCGCCTTTGGGCATGAACCCGGCCGGACCGCACGTCTTTCGAAGCGGCGGCCTTCCCCCCATATCGCCTGGATCTTTTCCGTGTGGAGGCGGGCCGAAACCATGCCGGATTTGTCGTTTTGCGCGCAACAGGTGCGCCGTCAGGACAATGACCGCTTTCTGTGCGCGCTTTTCGCTCCGCCCGAGCGTCGCGAATGGCTGTTCGCTCTTTACGCGTTCAACCTTGAACTTGCTGCCATTCCCGATAAAGTCAGCGAACTTCCGCTCGGCCGGATGCGTCTGCAATGGTGGCGTGAAGCCGTTGAAGGCGACCTGAAAGGGCCGGCGGCACGTCACGAGGTTGCGCGGCCGTTGGCCCGGGCGATTGCCGAAACACCGTTGGCGGCGCAAAGCCTGCTCGGCTTGATCGACAGCCGGGAAATCGATCTCAACGACCAGCCCCCCATCCGTGATCTCGATGCAATCGAGGGCTACGCGGCTTCCACGGCGGGGGCTCTGGCCGACATGAGCCTTGACGTGCTGGGCGTTGGCGATCCCGCGGCGCGAGACGCGGCCCGTCATGTCGGGGTAGCGTGCGCCGGGCTCGGCATCATCCGCTCGATCCCTTTTCACGCCGCCCGGCGTCGGCTGTACCTTCCGACCGACTCATTGCGGGCGGCTGGATTGACTGTTGAAGAGATTTTCGCCGGTACCGCTTCGCCAAAACTCCGCCGGGTCGTTATCGAGATCGCCGATTGGTCCCGCCAGCATTTGAAGGTGGCCCGCGGTGGCTGTGGCGAGCTACCGGCGATGGCGTTGCCGGCGCTCCTGCCGGCGGTACTGGCGGACATACATCTGGAGCGATTGCGGGGCGCGGATTTCAACCCGTTCGACCGCAAGATCGCCCGCCCCGCTCCGTGGCGGGTCGCCCGTTTGTGGCTGCATGCACGCAGAGGGCGGTTCTGACGGCGGGCTTTCTAATCGGTCGCCGTTGGCATCAAGTCCAGAGTCGACAGAACGGGGAAAATTGGGGGCGACGCCGTGTTGTAAAGCATAAGGGCGCCGTGGCGCATGTCGGGGAAACCGCCGCGCGTATCGTCGTGCCGTCGGATCTCCAGCGTCGTCTTCTCGTTGGTCAGGGGGTCGAGTCGCTGCCACGATACGACCTGATTCGATTGGCGGGGCTGGGCAAATGGGGCAATCATCCGTTCGCCGCTCGCGGTCGGTTCGCCGAGGCGCTGGGTATAGTGGTCGATCAGCGCGCCATAGGAATCGGTCGGGAAAATGGCGTGAACGCGCGTTGCCAATCCATTGTCATATCGAACGATGGCTTGGGCGCCCTGATACATGATCGAGGTGACCCGCAACCTGCCGACCAAATGGCTCGGCCAATCGACTGGCTCCACGCAGAAGACTACGGTTCCGCGGTCTTTTTTGACGCAATGATTCCCCTCGCTGGGATCGGGTGGAGCGGGAGGCATGGCTGCTGTGATGTAAATGGAGTCGCCCAGGGTCAGCACGCTCGCCGGTGCCGTCCGCGCCAAGTCCTTTATCGGCAATGTCGCTGTGCTGGCGAATGAGGGGGCGGAACCTGTGGGGCCATCGAGACCATGCGGCCGGTCGCCAGTCGGTTCGGTGATACGCGGTTTCGCGCGCATCTGGATTTGAGGCAGCTTGTCGAGCATTCCCACGGGATCGCCGGCCGCCTTTGCCCGTTTCGATGTTCCGGAATCGCCGGTATCCCAAGCGGCGGCGGCTGGTTCGGCCTTGCCGACCGTGGGCTCCTCTGGACTGGAATTCGACGCCATTGCGGTGGATTCGCCCGAAGGAGCGACTAGGGGAGCGGGAGGAACTGAAAGAGGGTTCGTGGTTTCGTCCCTTTGGGGCAAGGCGGGACCGACCCTGGGCTTGCCGCCGATGACCGGATGGCGCGCACCGGGCGCCACGGCCTCGGGAGCGAATGGATCGATCGGCGCCGTCGCAGGTTTCGGCGGGGAATTCTCCAAGCTTGTGGGGGCCGTTCCAACGGGGGAGGCATATGACGACGGTTGTGTCGACGCCTGCACGGGCGCCGAGAGCCTTGGTTGAGACGCAGGCCCTATTTGAGCCAGCGAGGGCGACATGACAGGGGGCCGACCCGTCGGCATTTCCGGGACGCCATCGGATGATGGAGCGGCGGGCTCGGGTGTGAGACGAGGATTTACGGAGAGTGCGCCGTCTTCGGGCGAGTTTCTCACCGTGGCGGATTGGGCCTGTTCAGAAGGCGCCAGCGGTGATGGCGCTGTTTTTGCGACCGTGACCGCGTTGTCTGGCGCCGGCGTTGCCGGTCCGGCGAGGGGGGGTGCGGCTTCGTCCGGACTTACCAAGTCGGCAACCGCAAGGCTTCGGTCGCTCGTTTCCGGCGGATCGTTCCGGGCCAATTGGCGGCCCGCCCACCGGAAAAACCAGCCCCCAAGAAAGGTGTCGACCGTTTCTTCAAACGAGCCGGTGATCCGCCGGATCCGCGATACCGCCTGATCGAAGAGTTGATTGCCGTAAGCGTTGTGTTTCGGCGCCTTGGGTTGAGCCTCGGCAGCTGGCGGCGGTTCCTGTTGTTTTGGGAGCGAAGGCGGTGCCGGCGGTTCGATCGCGAGTGAGGCGGCCGGTTCTTCGATTTTTGCCGTCGGAACCTGTTCATCCGCCTGGACGGCAGGGTTGACATCGACAGACGGGGACGATGAATCGGCCACTAGGGGTGGTGGCGGCGGCACTGATGGGAAAGCGGAGGGGCGTTCGTCGCTGTCAGACGCGTCGGACATCGGAGCTTTGGGCAATGTCTGCGAAGGCGTCCCTTCCGTATCCTTGGTATTTGTCGATTCCCGAACGTTATGAAGAGACAGAAGATAGTGGGCGATTTCGTAATGACCCCGCTCAATCGCCAGATCGACGGGACGCATGCCGAAGGAACTGCGGAACTCGATCCGGGCGCCTTCGGCAACGCTTCTGCGCACGGTATCGAAATCGTTTCGTTCCACCGCGTCGAACAGGGCGAGCGTTTCCGGAGATGCCGTATCGCCGCGGGAGGTGCCGGGCACACCAAAACATGCGGCGACCAGGCACGCGACGGCCGTCAACCGACGAAGCCAACTCATCGTACGCACCGGAAGTGCGGGCGTACCTGTTCCCTCCATGCAGTCCTTCATTGATCTTCTTTTTGTGCCAGCTCCAACGGTTGAAGCCGCCTCTTTTGCCTGGCAGTGGTTACTCCGGCGTTTACACGACGTGATAATGGATTTTTTTATCCGACATCACAATGTCTGGCCGCGACAAAAAAGTTTCATGAAACTGATGGAGATGGGGGTAAGCGCCTCGTA
>JAVEYE010000372.1:0-3854 GCA_034003665.1 Rhodospirillales bacterium
CCGCCAGTAGTCGCCGAACGCATAGCCGCCCGGCCCCATGATCAGAGCGTTGTTCTGATGGCCGATCGGCGTCAGGAAGGCACAGGACGCCCCGATCGCTACCGCCATCAGGAAGGGGTCAGGGCTGTTGCCCGAGCGTTCCGCAGCAACCATCGCGATGGGCGCCATGATGACGGCTGTGGCCGCATTGTTCAGCACGTCGGAAAGGGTCATGGTCACGACCAGGATGACCGCCAGCACGGCAACGGCGGGGATGGTTGCCGATTCCGGCATCAGGGTGTCCACCAGAAGCGCGGCGGCACCGGTCGTCTCCAAGGCACCACCCACCGGAATCATGGCGCCAAGCAGGACGATCACCGGCCAGTCGACCGTGGTGTAAAGCTCGCGCGGCGTCACCACCTCGAACACGACCATCAGCAGGGCGGCTGCTGACAGGGCGATGGGAAACGGCGCCAGGCCGGAAACCGCCACCCCGATGGCCGTTGCGAAGATGGCAATAGAAAGCGGCAGCTTACGCCGGATTCCCATCGGCGTGTCGCGGACGTTCAGCGGCAGCAGACCCAGGCGGGAAACCGCCTCCGCCACCGCGTCGGGTTCCCCTTCCAGCAGCAGAACGTCGCCCGCCCCGAGGCGAAACGACCGGATCCGCCCCTTGACCTGCTCGCCCCGACGCGACACGCCCAGCAGGTTGACCCCATAGCGCGAACGGATCCGCAAGGTTTCGGCCTCGCGCCCGACCAGCGCCGAGGTGGGCGCAACCACCACCTCCATCGTGCTCAATTCCTTCACGTCGCGGGGCTGGCGTTTGTCCGCCTCTGCGCCAACGATGCGCAGCCGGAAATCGCTGGCGAATTTATCCAGATCCTCGCGACCCGCTTCAACGATCAGAATGTCGCTGGCACGGATTTCCCGGTTGACGGCGCGGCCGGGCAGGCGCTGATCGCGGCGCACCAGCCCGATGATCAGGACGTCGTGGTCGTCCATCTCGGCTTCCAGTTCGCGCACCGACTTGCCGACGATGGCGTTGCCGCGCGGCACCCGGACCTCGGCAATGAAATCGTCGATGTCGACCAGTTTCTTCGCGCCGCTGTCCCGCCCGCTCTTCACCGGAATCAGCCGCCACCCGATTGTCGCGACGAACAGAATGCCGGCGACCGCCACCGCACCGCCCACCGGGGTGAAATCAAACAGGCCGAACGGCGTACCCGTCGCCTGGGCACGGAACGTCGCGATGATAACGTTCGGCGGCGTGCCGATCAATGTCACCAGGCCGCCGAGGATCGAGCCGAATGCCAAGGGCATCAACACGATCCCGACCGGCCTTTTCGTCTTGACGGCCGTCTGGATGGCGACCGGCATCAGAAGTGCCAGGGCGCCCACGTTGTTCATGAATCCCGACAACAGGCCGCCAATCCCGGAGAGCGCGGCCACCTGCGTTTCGACGCGCCGGGAAAGTGGCGCGACCAAACGCCCGATGGCATCGGGCAGCCCCGCATTCGCCAACCCGGCGGAAATCACCAGCACTGCGGCGACCGTTACGGTCGCCGGATGGCCGAACCCCAGGAACGCCTCGCTGGCCGGCACCAAGCCAAGGCCAACCGCCGCCACCAACCCGAAGAACGCCACGAGATCGTAGCGCCAGCGCCCCCACAGAAAAAGGGTGAAGAGAACAACGACCAAACCGGCAAGAAGGGCCTGATCCAGCGTCATGTGCATCCATCCGAAAAGCCGCCAAAACGCTGCCGGGCTCGGTGGGCGATCGCCGCCATGCCCGACGGAGAGATGCTACGCTTTTTCAAGAGGTGGAGGAACGGTGCTCCAACCAACCGCGACCGGCGCCCGCTTTAGGAGGGGCGCCGGGGAATCGCGGCAGAAACGGATGTCAGGTCGTTGTCTTGCAGAAGTACCAATCGGTGTAGTCGTAACCCTTGGCAGCCCTATCCTCCGCATCGGCTGCGGTGCGCGGCGGCGGCACGATGGCCTTGTCGCCCGGCTTCCAGGACTCAGGCGTGGCGACGCCCTTGGCATCCGCGATCTGCAAGGCGGTGACCAGGCGCAGGAATTCCGCAACCGACCGGCCGTTGGACATCGGATAGTAGACCATGGCACGAAGTATGCCTTCGGGATCGATGACGAACGTGGCGCGCACCGCCGAGGTGTCACCGGCGTCCGGATGAATCATGCCGTAGGCCTTGGCCACTTTCATCGATAGATCGTCGATGATCGGGAATGGTATCTCCACCCCGAACTTTTCCTTAATGTTGCGAGTCCAGGCCAGGTGAGAGAACAGGCTGTCGATGGAAAGACCCAAGAGGTCGCAGTTGACCGCCTGGAAATCCTTGTAGGCCTTGGCGAAGGCCATGAACTCGGTCGTGCAGACGGGGGTAAAGTCGGCCGGATGCGAAAAGAGGATCAGCCAACGGCCTTTGTAGTCGCCCAGGCTTTTCCGGCCGAACGTGGTTTCCGCATCAAAGTGCGGCGCAGGCGCATTCAACTGCGGCAAGCCATAAACGAGGTGGTCTGAGTCCATTTTGGTCTCCTCCAGAATTGGAATATTGTTTAGAATTATTCAAAGATATACCCCCGGTTTTTCGAAGGCAAGATAATTTCCGCACTTTGTTTCAGGGTTTTTTGAGGGGGTGCGATCGCGACCTCATTGACAGCGGGCGCGCGCAAGCGCATCCATTCGCCGCCCATTCAGCGAAGTACGGGTCGGACCTCACGACGGTCCCCCGTCGCTTAACGTTCGTCGCGTGCTTTGCGGGTTTCATCATGCCTTGTTGCGATCTTGCCGCCCATCGACGCCTGGAAGTCGGCCTTGCACTGGTGGCCGAAGGCGACCCCGATTCCGCTGTCTCCGTTTTTGAGCAGGTCCTGGAACTGGCCCCTGATTGGCCCGAGGCGCGTTTTGCACTGGCCGACGCCCTGCATGCCGCCGGTCGGCGAGACGAGGCGGTGGCCGCCTATGCCGCCTATCTAGCAACAGACATCCACGACTCGATGGGAGCCGCCATCCGCCTGACATTGCTGGGCGCTGCGCCGCAGCCGGACCAATTGCCGCCCGCCTACGTCAAGACGCTGTTCAATCAGTACGCGCCGCGTTTCGAGGAATCGCTGGTCGGCCGCCTGGGCTATCAGGCGCCGTTCCAATTGCGCGCCGCCCTTGACGCCGTTTGCCCGGTCGCCGCGCCGGAAGGCCGCGTCCTCGATCTGGGCTGCGGCACAGGTTTGGCGGGCGAGGCTTTGCGCGGTCGCGCAGCCTGGCTGGAGGGTATCGACCTGTCGCCCGCCATGGTCGCGCAGGCGGGGCGCAAGGGCATCTACGACCGTCTCGAAGTGGGGGACGCCGTGGCGGCCCTGACCGGCGCCGTCGACCGTTTCGACGTCATCGTCGCAGCCGATGTCGTGGTCTATATCGGCAATCTGGCGCCGTTGCTGTCGGCGGCACGATGCGCGCTGACGCCCGGCGGCCGTTTCGTCTTTTCCGCCCAGCAGGGGACGGGAGCCGGCTTTGTGCTCGGAGGGGATCACCGGTATTCGCATTCGGTCGACTATCTGCGCGGCGCCGCCGAAGCCGCCGGCTTTGCGGTTGAACGATTGGACCAGGCGGTTTACCGAACCGAGGCCGGGATGGGCGTTCCCGGGCTTATTGTCATTTTGCGTGGTCGGACCGACCTGGCCTGCCCTTCCGGCGGCGCCCCCGATCCCATCGGGACGGCCGCCACCAACGGCGCAGGCGACCCCCCCGTTCACGTAAACTGACGCCGCCGCGCCCGCATCCTAAATATCGAATCGACCGTGGGATTCCGGCTGGTACTGCACCTTGGTGACGGTCAGGCTTTTTTCGGCGCCAT
>JAVEYE010000373.1:0-3853 GCA_034003665.1 Rhodospirillales bacterium
GACGAAGCGGGTCAGGGCGATGTACGCATCGACCCCGGGAACCGGCGCATAGAACCAGTCCTTTACCCGGCCGCCTTCGCCCGGGTGCAAGGTTGCGTCATGCACGGTACATACCAGGCGCGCCTGGCGGCGGCCCAATGCCGGCGTCACCAGCCGCGTCCACAGGTGGGTCATCGTGGAGTTGACGGCGTCGATCCGGTGGTCGTGAATATAGCGCCGCAAGCGCCGCGCCACCGCGGGCAACAGACAGCTTTGCAGCAGGCAGGTCGGCAGGCCGCGGTAGGTGTCGACCCACAGAACCGGCAGATCGAGGGCGCGGAACTCTTTGGCGATCTCGCACTGCCGCGAGATCGACAGGTGGGTTTCGACGTCGGGCAACGCCTTCAATGCCCGCGCCAAATGGTAGGTATAGCTTGGCCCCCCGCCATGGCGGCCCCAATGCCACAACATGAGGCGCAGCGGCCTGTTCACGACACAGCCTCAATGGCCTTTTTCGGACGGGCCGACCGCCGCGGACACCGCTGGACGAGATGGACGGCCGAGCCGCGATCCCCCAACTCCCGGCGGATGCTGATGAAACGGCCGGCGATCATGTTGTGCCAGTCGCGGACCAGGAAACCGCCGACGGGCCTCGCCGAATCCAGGGCGAGGCGGCGCGGGAAGATCCGGCGCAACGCCTTCCACGCCGCCCGACGCAGCATCCATCCGCAATCCGCGCCAAGCAGCGGAGAATAGATCTGCATGTAGAGCGATCGGTACCGCGCGTTGCGTTCGGCCAATCGAATGCCCTCGTTCGTTTCGCTCGATGCCCAGTTGCGGTTGTGGTGCACGCAGACGGCCCGGGTCAGAGCCACGCTGCGTCCGGCCAGCAAGACCCGCGTCGTCAGGTCGGCATCGATCCCATAATCGCCGAAGTCGACGCTGAATCCACCCAGTTCCTGAAGCAGCGGCGTCGGCAGCACACCCTGGTTGATGTTGAGCACGCCGGTGCCGGTGAGGCCGCCGATGTAGGGAGCGGCGGCGAAGGGACCGCGCAGGTCGCGCACCTTCAGACCAACCATGCCGAGAAGCGGATCGGCGGCGAGCGCGGCGACCGCCACATCGAGCCCGCCGTCGATCACGATGTTGTCGTCGCTGAGCCAGCCGGTCCAGGGGGTTGTCAGACGGCGGAAGATGTCGTTCAAGGCGGCGGCCTGGCCGCGGCGCGCGCCATCGAATACAGGATGGATGCGGGGGTCGGCCTCGGCCCGCCGGCGAAGCCATGCCGCCGTCCCGTCGGTCGAGCCGGCGTCGCACACATGGATCTCGTAAGGGGTGCGGGTCTGCCGCTCGATGCTGTCGAGCAGCGTACGCAGATGATCCAATCGGTTGAAGGTGCCGACGGCGATGGCCAGTTGCGCGGGGGGAGTGGGCATGGCCTAGTCGCCGAACCGGCTTGCGGCGGCCACCGCCGCCGCGTTGGGCATATGGAACGGCGCGCCGGTCAGGATGCCGTCGCAGATGACGTCGAGGCCGGCGCTGGCGCCCGGCCTCAAGTCGGTCAGGCCGCCGATCTTCGTGGCGAAGCGGCGAGGTCCCTTGCGCGGCTCGACGAAGTCGAGCGGAATCATGCGGCGGAAAAAGAAGTGGAAGGCATAGCGGCGGGCCCGTTCCACCACCTCCGGCGACAGGCGCCGCCCCAGGGGCAGTCGTTCCAGCTTATGCAGATAGTCTTCTTCGGACAAGGCATCGAGGGTGATTCCCTTGCCGCGAATCCACGCCTCGCCGGCCACGATCACGGGGATTCCCACGCTCGTCAACTCCACGCCCGTCTTGGTTGCATAGATGACGGCGCAGTCGCAACTTTGCGCCAGATGATATGTGCCGGCCGGGCTGGTCGGCGGGATGACCCGCACATTGTCGGGCAACGCGGGGAACGCCGCGGCGATCTCGTCGGCGGCGAACTGGCGCGACGCCGGCGAGCCGGACACCTCGGCCGGATGGACACGCACGATCAGCTGCAGATCGGGGCGCCCGACGAACCAGCGGATCGTGGCGATCAGCCAGTCGCGCTGCGAGGCAAAGGCATTGGTCGGATAATGCAATTGGGCGTCCCAGAACACATTGGTGAGGGCCAGAACGGTCGGCTTGGCCGGGTCGAGGCCCAGCTTCGTCAGATCGTCGGTCAATGTGATGTCAGGGTCCTGGTGAAAACGGATCCAGTCGTTACCGCCGTACCAACGGCTGCGCAGGTAACGATCGATCAGGGCCGCTTCGTCGTCGCTCAGCGGCTGGTCGGCCCAGGAGGATATCGGCTCGGTCATCATCGTGTGATGATAAGTGTCGTCGTGGCTGAACATGAAGCAATGGGTACGGTAGGCCGGGTTCCACGTCACCACGCGGGCACCATGGCGGCGGGCCACGGCGGCGACGATGCCTTGCGGCACGTATATTCCGTGATGGGCCACGACCACGTCGGGACGAAGCCGGGTCATGATCCGCTCTAGCGCCATCGCCGCCAGCAGCGATGCCTCGAAATAGCGGCGCAGCACCGCGTCGCCCTCGGGTTCGCCGTCGAGGCGCCCGCGCGCGAAGAAACGAAGGGCGCCGGCCAACGCATGTTCCCCGACCGGTATCCCGCGCCATTCGAACTGTCGGATCGCCTCCGCATCCGTGGCGACGGCCAGGTCGGCGGCGACCGTTCGATCCGCCGCGTTCAAGGCCTCGCCGTAAGCGGCGACGGCAAGGCCGAGCGCCCGAGTGGCCCGCGCCGAGGGAGCGAAGCAATAGCCGCACAGGTCGGGGGCGGGGCCGCGCCGGACGAACCGCCGCCGATCGGGGAACAGATTGGCCTCGCACATCTGGCAGGCGGTCATCGCGCCGTCACACAGCCCGACCGTGACCTCCGCGCCGCGCACGGTCAGCGCCACCGCCAGAAGGCGGTCGATGGCATTGAGCGAGAAATGCCCTCCCATGCTGGTGGCGATCAGGACGCGCGGACCGCCCTTCGCCTGCGCCCGCAGACGGTGCCAGGTCGACAGATCACGGCCGAGGAGTCCCGTCCAGTCCTCGTGACCGCGGGTGTTGGCGACAAGCCTCAACCGCGCAAGGCGAACCGGGCGCGCCAGAGAGGAATTTTGAATGAACTTCCTGAATGAACCCATCACCCGTCGATCAATGCCGTGGAGCGGCCACATGCCCTGGGTGTCCAAGCCGACAGCGCCCGGCATTTTTCTTGGTTCCCGACGGCGGTGCCCTTGTCGATTCCCGCTTGTGACCTCGGAGGTTATAGCGACCGCCGGAGGTCCGCAACACTGGGGAAACCCCCAAATGCATCAAACCGTCGATGCCCCGAAATCCGCCATCTGTTGTTGTCGGGCCCCGCGCGTTTTGCTACGAGTTTCCAATCGCGAATCGCCGCTCTCCTCGCGACGTCGAAGGCCGCTTGCCGGGTTGATCAGGTGCCCATGCTGCAGTCCCTCGTAAACCGCCTCCGCGATCGCCTTCGGATTGGCGGGGTCGGCGGGCGGGCCGTTCCGGCGGCGCCTCCCTTCCTGCGGCCGGATCTTTTGCCGGATTGGTCGGCGCTGCTGGCCACCCGCCCGGCCTTGTGGGAGGAGGCCCTGCGGCGCGCCGAGAACGGGCCGAAGGTTCTGATCGCCACCAACATCGGCGGGCATGGGCCGGTCAGCGTGGTCGAAAGCATGCTGGCCGTGGCATTGACCCTTCGCGGCGCCAAGGTCCACACCCTCCTCTGCGACCGGGCTTTGCCGGCCTGCATGCGGGCGCAGTACGATTCCAACGTGAAACCGGCCGAGTTGGTCGGCGGGGCTGAAATCCCTGTGCGATCCTTGCGTCGAGCGCGGCTCGACGG
>JAVEYE010000374.1:0-3820 GCA_034003665.1 Rhodospirillales bacterium
GCTTGATTTTGGAGGAGGGGCAGCATGGACCGCTTCACCGGCGGTTGCCTGTGCGGCAACGTCCGAATCGTGGCGTCGGGACGGCCATACCGGGTCGGCCTTTGTCATTGTCTCGACTGCCGCAAGCATCATGGGGCGCTTTTTCACGCGTCCGCGGTTTTTCCTCAAGATGCGGTGACGATCGATGGCGAAACGCGCGACTATGCCGGGCGGTTTTTCTGTCCCCGCTGCGGCTCGTCCGTCTTCTCGCGCAGCGCCGACGAGATCGAAGTGAACCTGGGATGCCTGGATGCCCCGGACCAGCTGAGGCCGACCTACGAACTCTGGACCGTCCGCCGCGAGTCCTGGCTGCCGCCGTTTCCGCTCGAGAGACTGTACGACCGCGATCGCGACGCCACGGGTCGCTATGAGGAATAGGCCGCGCGAACGGCGCCAAGGCGGCGTTACGCGGGACGCGCGTCACACGGGGCTATCGGGGGTGGCTGGCGCGCCCGGCAGGACTCGAACCTGCGACCTCATGCTCCGGAGGCATGCGCTCTATCCATCTGAGCTACGGGCGCCGCGCGGCGGACATTACGCCAAGGGCGCGCGTCGGTAAAGTCATTATGGCCCCTCACCGGGCTGGACCTGCTCAAGGCGCGAAAGCGGCCAGCACCCGGCGGGCGTGGGTGTCGGCGCCCGAAGGCAGCGCCGCCAGCGGATCCGCCATCCAGGCGGCGAGGTCGGCCCAGACGACGGGCGCCTGCAGGTCGCGCAGCAGCATGTGATATCCGTCGGCGTAAAGCGCCGCCCGCTGGCGTCCGGCTTCGGCCGCCGGCAGGGACCGCAGCATGCGGAAGGTGGGGGCGCCAGGGATGATCTCGTCCCGCTCGCCGTACATCACCAGGGCGCGGCCTCTCAGCCGGGGCGCCGCGGCGAGTGCGGCGTCCATGAGGTCGGCCAGGCCGTGGATGGCGTCCACCCGGGTCTCCTTGATGACCAGCGGATCGCGGGCCAGCGCGCGCAGCATCTCGATGTTGTCGGACGGCTTGAGGCCGAGGCCGCGGCCGCTGAGCTTGAGCCACGGCACCGTGTGGGAGGCGACGGCGAGGGCGGCGCGCTGATAGCATGGCATCGTTTCCCGCCCCCATACCGCCGGCGCCGCCAAAACGACGCCGTCGACCGGCGGCGGTTCCGGCCCGCTCATCGCCACCATGGTCACGGCGCCGCCCATGCTTTCGCCCAGCAGATAGAGGGGGATGTCGGGATGGGTTCGGCGCAGCAGCGTCGCCGCCGTCGTGAGGTCGGCACTCAGCGCCGCCATGCCCGGCCACAGGCCGCGCATGGCGGTGGCCCCGAAGCCGCGCTGGTCATAGGCGTAGACGGCGACGCCCCGGCCGGCCAGGAATTGGCCGACGTCGGCGAAGGCGTTGGAATGGTCGTTGAAGCCGTGCAGCGCCAGCACCGCCGCCGTGGGCTTGCCGTCCGGCCGCCAACTGCGCAGCGGCAGGGCGGTGCCGTCGGCGGCGACGAAGGTTTCCGCCGCCAGCGCCGGCTCGACGATGGACGGACCGGCCGCCTCGATGTGCGGCGCGCAGGCGGCGGCGAGCAGCAGAAGGGCGGCCGGGGCGAGGCGGCGCATCACCTGGCGGCGGCGCCCTGCCGGCGGGTCAGGGACAGGAAGATGTCTTCCAACTCCGCCTCCCGCGTGCTGAGGTCGACCACGGTCAGGCCGGCCTCGCCGACGGCGGCCAGGATCTGGCCGCTGTCGGTGCGGCTGGGCGGATAGCGGAAGACCAGCCGGCGCCCGTTCTTCAGTTCGGGGTCGAAACGAGCCAGCGCGGCGGGCACCGCCGCCAGGTCGGCGTCCACCGTCACCGTCATCTCCTTGGCGTCGATGCGGTGCAGCAGCCCCTCGGTGCTGTCGCAGGCGATCACCCGACCGGCGTCGATGATGGCGATGCGGTCGCACAGCGCCTGCGCCTCTTCCAGGTAGTGGGTGGTCAGGAGCACCGTGGTGCCGCGCGCGTTGAGCTCGCGCACCGCCACCCACAGGCGGCGGCGCAGGTCGATGTCGACGCCGGCCGTCGGCTCGTCGAGGACCAGCACGTCGGGCGAATGGACCATCGCCTTGGCGACCAGCAGGCGGCGGCGCATGCCGCCGGACAGGGTGCGGGTGTAGGCGTTGGCCTTGTCGCTCAGCTCGACCAGGTCGAGGATCTCGTCGCTGCGCCGCTTCGAGGGCGGCACGCCATAGAGCCCGGCCTGGACCTCCAGCAGCTCGCGCGGCGTGAAGAAGGGGTCGATGTTGAGTTCCTGCGGCACCACGCCGATGGCCCGGCGGGCGGCGCGGGTCTCGGCGTCGATGTCGTGGCCGGCGACGGCGACCGTGCCCGAGGTCTTGACGACCAGTCCGGCCAGGATGTTGATCAGCGTCGACTTGCCGGCGCCGTTGGGGCCCAGCAGCCCGAAGAACGAGCCGCGCGGAATGGACAGCGTGACGTCGACGAGCGCCTGATGCGGCGGCCGGTGGCGGCTGCCGCGATAGGTCTTGCAGAGGGCGGCGGTTTCCACCGCGTTGGCATTCGTGGGTTCGGGCATGGAGTGCTTTTAATGGGGTCGGGAGCCGCGCGAATCAACGGTGCCGCAATCGCGGCGTTGATTGTCCGTCGCCAATCGGTATCATCCCCTCCTCCAGTGGGTCAACGGTATTGGGAGCCGGCAATGGACGCGGAAGAGCCCATCTATGTGAACGACAGGCGGGTGGCCTGCGACGGCGGCGGCGGGGCGCTGGGCCATCCCCGCGTCTTTCTCAAGATCGGTCCCGAGAACCAGATCGTCTGCCCCTATTGCTCGCGCCGGTTCATCTACGCCGACGACTCCGAGGCCGGCGTCGCCCGCTGAGGCGGGTCCATCCCCGGCCGCGTTCCTTGAAGGAGGGTCGATGCAGCACGTCTTCCTGATCGACGGCTCGGGGTTCATCTTCCGTGCCTTTCACGCCCTGCCGCCGATGACCCGGCCGGACGGCACGCCGGTGAACGCCGTCTACGGCTTCACGACAATGATCCTCAAGCTGATCGAGGACACCGACGCCGACCACATCGCGGTGGTCTTCGACACCGCCCGGCGAACTTTCCGCAACGACATCTATGCCGACTACAAGGCGCAGCGCCCGCCGCCGCCCGAGGCCCTGGTCCCGCAGTTCGCCCTGGTGCGCGAGGCGGCGCGGGCCTTCAACGTCGCCCAGGTCGAGATGGAGGGCTACGAGGCGGATGATCTGATCGCCACCTATGCCTGCCTGGCCCACGCCAAGGGGGCCAAGGTCACCATCGTGTCGTCCGACAAGGATCTCATGCAGCTGGTCGGCGACGGCATCACCCTTTACGACGCCATGCGCAACCGCGTCATCGGGCCCGACGAGGTGCGCGAGAAGTTCGGGGTCGGCCCCGAGCGGGTGATCGACGTGCAGGCCCTGGCCGGCGATGCGTCGGACAACGTGCCCGGCGTCCGCGGCATCGGGGTGAAGACGGCGGCCCAGTTGATCGCCGAGTATGGCGATCTCGACACGCTTTTGGCCCGCGCCCACGAGATCGCGCAGCCGAAGCGCCGCGAGTCGCTGATCGAGCAGGCCGAGCAGGCCCGCATCTCGCGCCGCCTGGTCACGCTGTGCACCGACGTGCCGGTGCCGGCGCCGCTCGAATCGTTTGCGAAACGGGCGCCCGACGGACCGGCCGCCATGGCCTTCCTGCGCGAACAGGCCTTCCGCTCGCTGATCGCCAAGCTGGAGGGCCGGCTGATGGCCGGCGAGGCGCGGCCGGGCGCCGTCGGCCCGGCCCCGGCG
>JAVEYE010000375.1:0-3811 GCA_034003665.1 Rhodospirillales bacterium
CGTCCTCGCCCAGTTCGGAGGCGTCCTCAAGCAGCGCGTCCTCCTCGGCGTCGGCTTTCAAAGGCTCGATGTCGGCGTCGTCGTCGAACCCCTCGTCGGCCCCGTCCTCAACGGCGTCGTCCTCGAAGCCCGGAACCTCGACCCCTGGGGCCAGATCGTCTTCAACCGCCGCCGGCGACGGAACCTTGCTGACGACTGCGGCCGGGGCGCTTCGGCGCTGCCGGACGACCGCGCGCGGCGTGAACGGCGTGCCGCATTTCGGACACGTCGGGGGGTCGCGACGCATGTCGTAGAAGCGGGCACCGCAATTCTGGCAGAATCGCTTCAATCCCCATTCCGGTTTGGCCACGCGGAACCTCCTGGCAATCGGTCGCACTTGCTTGGCTGCCAATTGCGATGAAATAGTGCCTCTGTCAACACCCAAAAAACGACTCCGCCGATTTTCTGTCCGTCTTCGGTCGCGGCGCCGTTTGCAGCGGCCCTCTACCGCGCCGCAAGGAAGATGTGCTAGAGACATCACGCCGCCCTTCTGGGCGGCTTGCGCAACCGCCACACACAGGGATGGTCCGCCGCGTGAATTCACTGATTTCCCAAAGGGCTGAGGCCCTTTCCGGCGGCCTCGCCGTCCCCGGCGACAAGTCGGTGTCGCATCGGGCGTTGATGCTGGGCGCGCTGGCCGTCGGCGAAACCGTCATCGAGGGCCTGCTGGAGGCCGAGGACGTGCTGGGCACGGCGGCGGCGGTGTCGGCGCTGGGCGCGGCCGTTTCGCGCGGTGACGACGGCGTCTGGCGGGTGTCGGGACGGGGCGTGGGCGGCCTCGGCGAGCCGGAACGCGCCCTCGACATGGGCAATTCGGGCACCGGCGCGAGACTGCTGATGGGCATCCTCGCCACCCATCCCTTCACCACGTTCATGACCGGCGACGCCTCGTTGTGCCGCCGGCCCATGCGTCGGGTCACCGAGCCGCTGGCCGCCTTCGGGGCCCGCTTCGTGACGCGCTCCGGCGGGCGGTTCCCGGTCGCCGTCATCGGGGCCGTCGATCCGTTGCCGGTGACCTATCGTTCGCCGATCGCCTCGGCCCAGGTGAAGTCGGCCGTGCTGCTGGCCGGGCTCAACGCGCCGGGCGTCACCACGGTGATCGAGGGCAGGCCGACCCGCGACCACACCGAGCTGATGCTTGGACATTTCGGCGCCCGTGTGCGAATCGGCGATGCCGGCGACGGCGCCCGGGCGGTTTCGCTGGAGGGGCAACCGGAACTGGCCGCCGCCCATGTACGCGTGCCCGGCGACATGTCCTCCGCCGCCTTCCCGCTGGTCGCCGCCGTTCTGATCGAGGGCTCGGCCCTGACGCTGCGCGGCGTCGGCGTCAATCCGTTGCGGGCCGGCCTCATCACCACCCTCCAGGAGATGGGCGCCGCCGTCGACCTTGCCGACGTCCGCACCGAGGCCGGAGAGCCGGTCGCCGACCTGGTGGTGCGGGGCGGCCGGCTCAAGGGCGTCGACGTGCCGGCCGAGCGCGTGCCCTCGATGATCGACGAATATCCGATCTTGGCCGTCGCCGCCGCCTGCGCCGAGGGCGCCACCCGCCTGCTTGGCGTGGGCGAGCTTCGGGTCAAGGAAAGCGACCGCCTGGGGGCCATGGCCCGCGGCCTGGCCGCCTGCGGCGTCGAGGTCGAGGAGACCGCCGATTCGCTGGTCATTCACGGCACCGGCCGGCCGCCCAGGGGCGGCGCCCGGGTGACGGTCGATCTCGATCATCGAATCGCCATGGCCTTCCTGGTGCTCGGCATGGTCAGCCGGGAGCCGGTCGGCGTCGACGACGCCGGCCCGATCGCCACCAGCTTCCCCGGGTTCGTCGGCCTGATGAACGGCCTCGGCGGTCGCATCGCGAAGGAGGGCGGGCGGCCATGATCATCGCCATCGACGGTCCCGCCGCCTCGGGCAAGGGCACGCTGGCCCGGCGGCTGGCCGACCGCCTGGGGTTCGCCCTGCTGGACACCGGCCTGCTGTACCGGGCGGTCGGCATGAGGGTGCTGCGGGCCGGCGGCGATCCGGCCGATGCCGCCGCCGCCGCCGAGGCCGCCCGAACGCTCGATGCCGGCGAGCTCGACTCGGCCGATCTGCGCAGCGACGCCGCCGCCTCGGCCGCCTCGAAGGTCGGCGCCATTCCGGCCGTCAGGGCCGCGCTGCTCGACTTTCAGCGCACCTTTGCGGCGCGACCGCCGGGGGGGGCCGGCGGCGCGGTTCTCGACGGTCGCGACATCGGCACGGTGGTCTGCCCCGATGCCGACGCCAAGCTGTTCGTCACCGCCTCGATCGAGGTTCGCGCCGAACGGCGTCTTAAAGAGTTGCGGGCGCGCGGGCTCGAAGCTATACATAGCCGCGTTCTCCAAGAGATGAAGGAGCGGGATAGCCGCGACGCAAGCCGCGCGGTGGCGCCATTGGAACCGGCCAAGGATGCGTTCGTTCTCGATACGAGCGGGCTCGATCCCGATGCCGTTTTCGCCGAGGCGCTCGCTTTCGTCAAGACGCGGTGCGGTCGCGAGTAGAACACCCCACATCATCGCAATGGAGTTGAAGCGTCGGCCACGGCGTCCCGCGTTGGGACGCCACGGAACGTTCAAGTCAGTCAAATGGTGAAAGACCGCCGGAGACAACCGGTCGGCCAGGATAATGGAAGACTAGGAAAGGATTATCAATTTGATGGTTGCTGAAAGCGCAAACCTGCCGGGCGATGGGACCGAATCCGCCCTCAAGGAAAGTTTCGCCGATCTTCTCGACGAGGCCATGGGGCCGGAAGGCTTCGAGGGCCGAGTCGTCACCGGCACGGTCATCGGCGTCGACAACGACATGGTGCTGATCGATGTCGGCCTAAAATCGGAAGGCCGGGTGCCGGCCAAGGAATTTGCCTCTCCCGGTCAGGAGCTCGAGCTCAAGGCCGGCAGCAAGGTCGACGTCTTCGTCGAACGCTACGAGGATCGCGACGGCGTCGTCCGCCTGAGCCGCGAGAAGGCCCGGCGCGAAGAGGCCTGGACCGAACTGGAAAAGGCGTTCACCGACGGCCGCCGCGTCAACGGCGTCATTTTCCGCCGGGTCAAGGGCGGCTTCACCGTCGACCTGTCCGGCGCCGTGGCGTTTCTGCCGGGCAGCCAGGTGGATATCCGTCCGGTTCGCGACATCGCGCCCCTGATGGGCACGCCGCAGCCCTTCCAGATCCTCAAGATGGAGCGCAACCGTTCGAACATCGTGGTGTCGCGCCGCGCCGTGCTTGAGGAGGCCCGCGCCGAGGCCCGCGCCGAGCTGGTCGCCAACCTCAAGGAGGGACAGGTTCTTGACGGCGTCGTCAAGAACATCACCGACTACGGCGCTTTCGTCGATCTGGGCGGAGTCGATGGCCTGCTGCACGTCACGGACATCGCGTGGCGCCGCATCAACCATCCGAGCGAGGCCCTGCAGATCGGACAGACGGTCAAGGTGCAAGTCATCCGCTTCAATGCCGAAACCCAGCGCATCTCGCTCGGCATGAAGCAGCTCGATGCCGATCCGTGGGAGGGCGTGCAGTCCAAGTACCAGGCGGGCGGCAAGTTCACCGGGCGTGTCACCAACATCACCGACTATGGCGCGTTCGTCGAACTGGAGCCGGGTGTCGAGGGTCTGGTCCACGTTTCCGAGATGAGCTGGACCAAGAAGAACGTCCATCCCGGCAAGATCGTCTCGACCAGCCAGGAGGTCGAGGTCATGGTGCTGGACGCCGATCCCGAGAAGCGGCGCATCAGCCTGGGCCTCAAGCAGTGCCTGGTCAACCCGTGGG
>JAVEYE010000376.1:0-3810 GCA_034003665.1 Rhodospirillales bacterium
AGGCGGCCCATTTCGGGGCCGTCGCCCACGAGCAGGTAGCGCAGGCGGGGAAATTCCGCGCGCATTTCCGCGAGGGCGCGGAGGATGAGATCGTTGCCTTTGTTGGGGTGCAGGATGCCGTGGTGCACGAGCACGACGTCGTCGGGGCCGTAGCCGTATGGCCGGCGGGCCGCGGCGCGCTCCGCGGCCGGTAGCGGCCGGTAGAGGGTCAGGTCGCAGGGGTCGTAGACGGGGTGGACGCGCGCGGGATCGATGCCGTGCCGCGCGAGGAAGGCGCGGGTCGCGCCCGCGCGGGTGAAGATCAGCGGCAGGCGTTTCCAACTCCACAGGTCGAGGGCGCGGATGGCGCGGCCGAGGAAGGCCTTGGCCCCGGTGAAATAGATGTCCGCGAAGAAGTCGGCGACGGTGATCGCGACGTTGCGGCCGAAGAAGATTCGGGCCAGCAGGGCGGTGTAGGGGATGGTCTCGTCGATGTACACCGCGCGGACGCCGCGGCGGCGGCAGTCGAGGGCGATGAACGGCAGGCCCAGGAGCCACAGCGCGGTCTTGACGACCTTGTCGCGGGTGCAGGTGCGGTCTACGCGGAAGGGCAGGAAGTGGAGGACGGCATGGGCGCGGATGGCGTCCGGGAGCGGCGTGGCCGTCCGCATGCCGTAGTAGTGCACCTCGGCGCGCGCGGCGAGCGCGGCGACGATCTGGGGCATGGCGTGGAACAGTTCGGCGTGGTCGGCGGGCCCGTAGCGGAACCAAAGCGCGATTTTCGGCCGGTCAGTCATCGCTGGAGAAAATGATGCGGCTGCCCTCGGTCCCGAAGCGGAAGCGGAGTTCGGCGAGGTCGCGGAGTTCGGCGCGGATGGCGGCGTGCCGGTCCGGCGCGGCGCACAGGCAAAGGAAGCCGCGGCCGCCGGCCCCGAGCAACTTGCCGCCGCGCGCGCCGGCGGCGCGCGCGGTTTCGTAGGCCTGATCGATCGCGGGCGTGCTGATGCCGGCGGAAAGCGAACGCTTGAGCCGCCACGATTCATGCAGCAGGTCGCCGAATTCCGCGAGCGGAGCCGCGCCGGCCAGGATCGTTTCGGCCTGGGCCACCATCTGGCGCATCGCGCGCAGGGCGGGGACGTTGCCGCCGGTGCGCTTTTCCTGCTCGCGCAGGATGGTCTCGGCGGAACGTTCGGAGCCCAGATAGAACAGCAGCAGGTGGTCTTCGAGTTCGCGCGCGCGGGCGGCGGACAAATCGAGGCCGCGCACCCGCACTTGGCCGTCGGGCGGGAAGTCGATGCGGCGGAAGCCGCCGTAGGCCGCTTCGTACTGGTCCTGCCAGCCGCCGGCGTCGCCCACGCGGTCGCGCTCGACTTCGATCGCCTGGCGGGCGAGTTCTTCGGGCGTGCAGCGCCGGCCGTTGAAGGCCTGCACGGCGTTGAGCAGGCCGACGGCGAAGGCGGAAGACGAGCCCAGCCCGGTTTGTCCGGGCAGATCGGCGGTGTGGGCGATTTCGATGCCCTCGCGCTGGTCGAGCAGCCGCAGGACTTCGCGGATCAGCGGATGCTGGAATTCCTCCGGCCGCAGCACGGATTCCGTGCGCGAATAGCTGGCGCGGAAGCGATGCTTGAACAGCGGCGCCAGGCGGTGGACGGAGAGGTAGCAGTACTGGTCGATGGTGGCGGCGAGGACGGCGCCGCCTTCTTGCCGGAAGAAGCCCGGAAAATCGGTGCCGCCGCCGAAAAAGCTGATCCGGAACGGGGTGCGCGAAATGATCATGGCAGGGTCAAGGCTCCGCTGTGGACTTCCCGGATGAAATTCCGGAGGGTTTCGGCCGTGTCGGGCAACGGCAGGAGTTGCCCGGCCCGGTCGACGTTCAATTCCGCGCGCGTCCGGGGCTGGCGGTCGGCGTCCGGCGGCAGAACGCGGCCGGCCCATTCCGCGATCCGGCGCACGGACACGGTGCCGCGGGCCGAGACGTTCAGCGGGGAGGCGGGCAGATCCGGCCGTTCGGCCAGATCGAAGACCGCGCGCGCCAAATCGCGCACGTCCATGTATTGGAATTCCGAATCGGGGTGGACGAACAGGGGGCGGCCGGCAAGCAGGTCGTAGACCGCGTTTTTCCGCAGGCCGGGACCGACGAATCCGCCCAGGCGCAGGATGAGGTGGCGCGGGGCGTAGTGGCGGACGAGATGTTCGGCCAGCCATTTGTGGAAGCCGTAGCGGGACATGTCGGCGGGCGCCAGCGGGGCGTCTTCGGCGTTGCGCCGCGGATCGTCTTCGCGCGGATAGATCGCGCCGGAGGAAAGCTGGACGAACCGGCCGCAGGGGAAATCGCGCAGCACGCCCAGAACGGAGGCGACGGACAATTCGAAGCCGCGGACCGGATCCTGGTCGTCGATGAATTTGCGGGAATTGCCGGAAGCGTTGACGAGCAGGTCGGCGGCCGCGCCGCGGCAGGCGGCGTAGTTGTCCAGATCCACGGCGGTCAGGGCGTAGCCGCGCGCGGCGGCCTCGGCCGCGAGGGCCGAGCCGATGACTCCTTGGGCGCCGACGACGAGGCAGGTTTTCACGCTAGAGCCGGACGGTCCCTTCCTGGCGGGCCTGCCGGAACCACTGGACGGTGCGCCGCAGGCCGTCTTCCAGCGAGGTGTCGCAGGAGAGGCCGAGCGCGCGCAGGCGGGCCACGTCGAAAATCTTGTCGATCTGGCCGTCCGGCTGCGCGGCGTCCCAGACGATTTCGCCGGCGAATCCGGTGGTTTTCTTGACGGTTTCGGCCAGTTCTCGGATGGAGATGCGGCGGCCGGCCGAGACGTTGACGGGTTCGCTGGAGTCGTAGTTCCGGACGAACCAGGGGACGGTGGCGGCCACGTCGCCGGCGTAGACGAAGTCGCGCGTGGGCCGGCCGGAACCGAAGGCGGTGATCGTTTTGTCCCCGCGGTCCTGCGCTTCGACGTATTTCCGGACCAGGGCGGGAATGACGTGGGCTTCCTCGAGGTTGAAGTTGTCCCATTCGCCGTAGACGTTGCCGGGAATCAGCACGACGGAATGGAATCCGTGCTGGACGCGGTAGGCCCAGGATTGGGTGAGGAGCATCTTTTTCGCGACGGAATAGCCGGCGCTTTCGATCTGGGGGTAGCCGTTCCACATCTGGTCTTCGCCGATGGGGGAGCGCGCGTCGGCGGGATAGGAGCAGCCGCCCATGAAGGTGACGAGTTTCTTCACGCCGGCCTTCCAGGACTCGTGGAAGACGTGGAGGTTCATCGCCAGGTTGTCGTAGAAAAAGTCGGCAGGGCGTTTTTTGTTGGTGAGGATGCCGCCCGACTTGGCCGCCATGTGGACGACGCAGTCGGGCCGGATCTGGCGGAGCATCGCGGCGGGGGCGCCGGGTTCGAGCAGATCGAAGTCGCGGCGGCCCAGGCCGATCAGTTCGGCGTCGGGAAACGCTTCGCGCAGGCGCGGCATGACGTGGTGTCCCAGAAAACCCGTGCTGCCCGTCACGAGGATGCGCTGGAACGCCGGGCGTCCGTTCGAGGCTGGTTCCGGATTCGGTTTCATGTACGGACCCCCATCCTAAGCCAGTTGGGGGGAAGATGAAAACCCAAAAGGTGCGGGCCGGTTGCCGGAGGCCCGGTCAAGCCAGCCAGAGCCATGCCAAGGCGGTCGGCACCACCTGCATGGTCGCGTTGTCCCACCCGTGTGGCGAGACCGCTTCCGTCAGGGCGGACAGGAGCGCGATGGCGGCGATCTTGATCCAACCGAACGAACCGAGCGCGAGCTGAGGCGACGCGGCGACGGCCAGGGCGAGGGCGACGGCCGACGCCAGGCCCACCG
>JAVEYE010000377.1:0-3801 GCA_034003665.1 Rhodospirillales bacterium
AACCACCGTTTCCGTGTCTATTGCCAAGAATCTCCGAGCATTGGGCACGGAGCACTTCTTCGTCCTTACCGGAGGCGACCAAAGTCTTTGGATCGCGCTGCAACAGGCCGGCATTCGCATGATTCTCGCTCGCAGCGAATTCAGCGCCGTCTACATGGCCGACGGTTTTGCGCGAGCCAGCGGCAAACATGCGATGACCTACGGCCAAGCGGGACCGGGCGCGGCGAACGTCGCGGCGGCCTTGGCCGATCCGTTCTGGGCGCAAAGTCCAGTCGTTGCATTGACCGGCGCCACGGCGAGCGATGCAACCCAGAAGAATGAATACCAGTCACTCGAACAGATGCCGCTGTTCGCTTCCGTCACGAAATGGAGCGCGCACGTCCCCGCACCCGCATCGGCGCCGGAACTGGTATCGATGGCCGTCCTTCAGGCACTGCGTGGGGTCCAAGGTCCAACGCACGTCGACCTTCCGAAAGACTTCTTCGACTGCGAGATCGAGGAATCCTCCCCCCCCAGCGGAAAGATCCAGGCACCGAGCCCGGCGCATCCGGATCCCGGAACCGTGGCAGAAATCATCGATCGCCTTCTCGCTGCCCGCAAGCCGGTGATCGTCGTCGGCGAGGGAGTGGTGCGCGCCCGGGCGACCGAGGCACTGCTGGCCCTTGTCGACTCCGTCGGTGTCCCCGTGGCAACGACCATGGGCGGCAAGTCCGCCCTTCCCGCCGACCACCCTCTCAACCTTGGCGTCATGGGACGCTACTCCGCGAAGACGGCCAACACCAGTGTCGCCGAGGCTGATTGCGTCCTCGTTCTCGGTTCCCGGCTGGGCGGTCTGGCCACCAACGGCTACAGGGTTCCGTCTCCGGGTGTCACCGTTCTCCAGGTGGATGCAAATCCCCTGGCGTTCGATATCGGCTATCCCGCTACCGTGCGATTGCTGGCTGATCTCGGGCTCGCGATACCCGCCTTGGCGCGCGAGGTCGCCGGCCACAATCTCTCGGCCGATGCAAGCGCCTGGACGACCGACGTACGCTCTCGCATTACGACTTGGCGAAACGCGGTGCGTAACGCCACCGCCGAAGCCTCGACCCAGGCTCCCCTGTCCCCTCTGCCCGTCCTCGCTACACTCGGCCGCTATAACCGGGAGATTACGGTCGTGGCCGATACCGGCTACATGGCGGCGTGGAGCGGCGTCCTCTATCCCACGGTCCGGCCCGGCTCGTATTTCCGGGCAACCGGCTCGCTGGGCTGGGCATTGCCCGCCTCTTTGGGCGTCCAGATGGCGCGGAGCGAGAAGGTGGTATGCATCACGGGCGACGGTGGTGTCGGATATCATCTCGGCGACATCGAAACGGCCGTGCGCTTACGGTTGCCCGTGATCGTGCTGATCCTTAACAACCAGTGTCTGGGCTTCGAATACCACGAGCAGAAATATCGCTGGGGCGGTCAGGTTGTCGAGGAAGCCAACAATTTCTCCGATGCGGACTATGCCGGTGTTGCGAGGGCCCTGGGTGCCGTCGGTCAGCGGGTCGACAACCAGGAGGAGTTCGAACGGGCATTCGCCGCCGCCCTAGAGAGTGACCGTCCAACGGTCCTCGACGTTCGCATCGACCGTGAGGCGTTTCCGCCGGTCACTAACTTCGACGCGGCATTCAAGCGGCAGATTTGAAACCCTGGCACAGGAAGGCGACGCGATGGACAAGGCTCTCTCTAAGGCCGGTGAACAGCTCCAGGGGATCCGTCCCGAACCAGGGGAAATGACGCGGGTGGCGGCAGCGGTGACGACCACAAACGACCGCGTGGCCCAAGCGGCCCGTGACCTCCTTCTGCCGGACGATGAACCGGCCGCCTTTTTTGCCGCGCAGTTTCAAGGTGTCGAGTCATGAACGCTCTGGATGGCATGGCTGGCATCGGCCTATGCGCCTTGGCGGAACGCATCGCCCAACGCGACGTTTCGGCGGTGGCCGTTACCGAAGCCTTATTGGAGCGGTTCCGGGTCGTGGGAGACACTCTCAACTGCATCCGTTCAGTCGACAGCGACACGGCACTTCGTGCGGCCGAGCACATCGATGCCGCGCTGAAGCGGAACGAACCAGCCGGTCCTCTGTGGGGAGTCCCCTTGGCCCACAAGGATCTGTTTTACCAAGCCGGAAAGGTCGTCACCTGCGGATCGTCCATCCGCCGCGACTACGTTCCAGCCATCACCGCCACCGTCCTTGAACGCCTGGACCGAGCCGGCGCGATCACCCTCGGCACGCTCTCCTTGGCCGAGTTCGCCATGGGTCCCACCGGATGGAACGAGCACTTCGGTCCCACCCGCAATCCTTGGAATACCGCTCACGTCTCGGGCGGATCGTCCAGTGGCTCAGGCGCGGCCGTAGGCGCGGGATTGGTGGCAGGATCCTTGGGGACGGACACCGGCGGATCGGTCCGCATTCCCGCTTCGTTCTGCGGGGTGACCGGCCTCAAGCCGACGCAGGGGCGCATCAGCCGCTTCGGTGTTCTGCCGCTGTCCCATTCCCTCGACTGTGTCGGTCTTGTCACCCGCTCGGCACGCGACTGCGCGCGACTGCTGTCCGTCATCGCCGGCCCCGACTCGGCCGATCCGACGGCCGCGAAGGTCGCTGTGCCCGACTATGAAGGCCTGCTGGACGGCGACGTGCGAGGAATGCGCGTGGCGGTGCCGCGGGCGATTATCAACGCCATGGCCGACCCCGATGTGGCACAAGCCGTAACGGGCATCGTGGAAACCCTCGGTGAGCGCGGCGTCTCCCCCTTGGATGCCGCCGACCCCGACATCGCTCTCCTCAATGCGCTCAATGGCTTGGTGTTTCTGAGCGAGGCCGCCGCCGTGCATGCCCCCTGGCTGGCCGAGCGGCGCGAGGACTATGGGCCTCAGGTGCGGGAACGTCTCCTCTGCGGCCTCTACTTCCCCGCCACGCGCTACATCGACGCGATGCGTCTGCGCGGACCAATGCTGAAAGCCTTCCTGAGCGACACGCTTGCCGGCGCCGATGCCCTGATCCTCCCCACGCTGCCCGTCACGGCGCCGACGGTCGAGGCCGCGGCTTCCCGTGACATATCCGCCGTCATGGCCCTCAACGCCAAACTGACGCCATTCACCCCGCTCGCCAACTACCTTGGGCTTCCGGCCCTCGGCATTCCTGCTGGCTTCGATCGCGGCGGGATGCCGATCGGTGTACAGTTGATCGGTCGGCCATTTGCTGAGGACCGGTTGTTGAGGCTGGCCGATGCCGTCCAGCGTGATACGGATTGGCACCAAGCGCTTCCGCCACTGGCTTAGAAGATGAAGAGCCGTCGGGTTCCGCCCGCGTTCAGGCCTGCTCAGCGAGCCCGGGTGGACTTGTTTTCGCCTACGCGTGGCAACCGCATGCATCTCCTTCAGCCCCAGTCATTTGATGGTCGGAGTGTCGGTCCTAAGCCGGTTCCTCCATGTGTGAGATCGTTTCACACTGAACGTCAGAGGCCTGCACAGACCAGTCCGCGAATTTCCCTCCCTGGCACCACCACGACAAACGTCGATTGCTCAGCAACGTCCACGTTCGGGAGTCCGCCCAGCCACCCCGAACGGCAGAAATCGGGCGCGAACCGGACGGCTTTGCGGAGAAGCAGCCGCGTGTGGGCCAGCCTCCCCGTTTCTAATTGGCCGCCACATTGGAAGGAAAAGGCCGACGCGCTGGCCGGCCTCGCGGCGGACGCCGAGATAGACGGAGCCATCTGCAGCGGCCATGCGGAGCTGCCGGCCCAGCGTCTGGCCGGCGGACTTGTCATCCGATTCCA
>JAVEYE010000378.1:0-3799 GCA_034003665.1 Rhodospirillales bacterium
AATCAGGCGGAGCGGGCGGCGCCATGTCCAGGTCGTACGGGCGGCGGGCACGATGGTCGACGGCATGCGCATCAACCGGGACTGGGAGAACCCGCTGGCCACATCCGAACCCGATCCGTCGGCCATCGATGATATCGACCTGCGCCGCTTGATCACGCCGCTGCCGGGTCTGCGCCTGGAACCAGTCCTGCGCCTCGACCTTCGCCGCATCAGCCGCCGCCTGATGCCGGCGAAAGACCAGGAAATCCTTGTGACCGTCCACACCGGCGAAGCGGAGGACGGAACGGCCGTTCCTGCCTTCTGCGAGGTCGACCTCACATTGCGGGCCGGCCCCCCGGTTCTTCTCTTCGACCTGGCCCGGGCCATCCACACCGAGATTCCGCTGCGGGTCGCGACCGAACCCTTCGAACGGCGGGCCCTGCGCCAGGCCCACGGCGAAGAGCCGGCGTGGCGCAAGGCCGTCCCGCTCGACCTGCCGGCCGACGCCTCTGTTGAAGAGGCGTTGAACCTTGTCCTCGGCCACTGTCTGGATCACCTGACCGACAACGAGCCGTCGACGCGATTGAGCGACCACCCCGAAGGTGTGCATCAGATGCGCGTCGCCCTTCGGCGGATGCGCTCGGCCTTGCGGGTGTTCCGCCCGATCCTGCCGCCCGACCAGTATCGATGGCTCGATGCGGAGACCCGCTGGCTGACCCAGGGACTGGGCGACGCCCGCGACCTCGACGTGTTCGCGGACGAGATCGTCGGGCCGGTCGCCGAGGCCTTTCCCGGCGAGCCGGCCTTCGCCGCCCTTCGGTGCCGCCTCGGCGACGAGCGCGAGCGGGCCCGCGCCGCCGCCCGAGAAACGTTGGCCGACGATCGCTTTACCCGCCTGCTCCTCGACATCCGGGCGTGGATGGCCGGTCAGGCCTGGCGCAAACAGCCGGTCAGCGAAGCCGCGTCGCAGCTTTTCCGGCCGATCACCGAACTTGCGGCGCCCCTTCTGTCGAGCCGCTTCAAGAAGGTGCGCAAGCTGGGCCGGCGGTTCGCCGAACTGACCGCCGCCGACCGCCACAGGCTGCGGATCGCCGTCAAAAAAATGCGCTACGCCACCGACTTCTTCAGCTCGCTTTATGGCCGCAAGCGGGTGCGCGGCTTCATCTCCGCGCTGCAAAAGCTGCAGGATGGGCTTGGCTACATGAACGACGTCGCGGTGGCCCGCACCCTGATCGAGCGGCTGGAGAAGCATGCGGGCGACGCGGCCCCGGAAGTCCGCCATGCCGGCGACATCGTTCTGGGATGGCATGCCCACGCCGCCGCCGAGGCCGCACGCACGCTCGCCGCCGACGTGGAGAGCCTGCTCGCCAGCAAGCCGTTCTGGCTGACCGGCCGCGACGAGGGGACGCCATGCTGAGCGTCCTCGTCGCCAACCCCAAGGGAGGCTGCGGCAAGACCACCATCGCCACCACCCTGGCGGCGGCCTTCGCCCATATGGATTTCGTCACCGCGCTGGCCGACTGCGACCGCCAGAAGTCGGCGACTCGATGGGCCGACCGCCGCCCCGACCATCTGCCGGCGATCACCGCCGTCAACTGGACGAAGCGTGTCGGCACCGTGCCCGATGGGGTCGAGCGGCTGGTCATCGACGCGCCCGCCGCCCTTCGTCGCAATGACGTGCGCGAATTGATCCGCAATGCCGACGTCATCGTCGTTCCCGTCCTGCCGTCGCCTTTCGACGAGGCGACAAGCCGACGCTTCCTGGCGGTTCTCGACAAACTGAAGCCGATCCGCAAGAATACCAGGGCGCTCGCCCTTATCGGCAACCGCATACGGGCGCGGACGACGGCGGCTAGGCAGTTGGATGGCTTCCTCGCCGCTTCGCGGCATGACGTTGCGGCCCGCCTTCGCGACACCCAGGCGTACCCGACGGCGGCCGCGGCGGGAATGAGCATTTTCGACATGACCGCACGCCGCATCGAGCCGCTGATCGCCGAATGGCAGCCGCTGTTGCGGTTCATCGTCGACGTGGCGGCCGAGCGCGGGCGTTGAGCCGCGGAATCTGGGAAATCGGGCATGTTTGAAGCAGCGGAACTGGGCAACACGATCGACAAGGCCACCTTCCAGGAACAGGTGCCGGTGCTGCGCACCCAGCTGTTGCAGGTTCAGCAACGGCTGCGCCGCGCCAATTTCCCGGTCATCCTGGTATTCGCGGGGGTGGATGGCGCCGGCAAAAGCGAGACCGCCAATCTGGTCAACGAGTGGATGGATCCCCGTTGGATCGTCACCCGGGCCTATGGCGAGCCCTCCGACGAGGAAAAGGAACGGCCCGAATTCTGGCGCTATTGGCGGGATCTGCCGCCCCGGGGCGTGATCGGCTGCTTCCTCAGTTCGTGGTACTCGCAGCCGGTGCTGGATCATGTCTACGGCCGCAAGTCCGACGCCGAGTTGGACCTTGCGCTCGACCGCATCGTGGCGTTCGAAAGGGGGCTGGCCAACGACGGAGCCCTGATCCTGAAGTTCTGGATGCATCTTGGCCGCGAAGCCCAGAAGGAGCGCTTCGAGGCCTTGGAACGCGACCCCCTGACCCGCTGGCGGGTCACCCAGACGGACTGGGACCACTGGCGGATGTACGATCGGTTCATCGCCACCGCCGAACGCGCCATCATGCGCACCAGCGTCGGCCAGGCGCCGTGGGAGATTGTCGAAGGGGCCGACTTCCGCTACCGCAGCCTGACCGTCAGCAAAGTCATTAAGGACGGCATCGAACGGCGGCTCGCGGAAGTCGAGATGGCCCAGCGGGTGGCGGCTGAGATCGCCCTGGAGGAAAGTTCGGCCAGGAAGCCCGAAAAGACTCACCGCAAGGGAAACGGCAAGGAAAAAAGGCCGCCGGCCGCCGACGGCAAGGATACGATCGTCGTGGCGCCCAGCGTGTCGATCCTCTCCAAGCTCGACATGAACCAGGCCTTGAGCCGCAAGAACTATGAAGAGAAGCTCGAATTCTATCAGGGCCGGCTCAACCGATTGTCCCGCGAAGCCCACGAACGCGGCGTTTCCTCCATGCTGGTATTCGAGGGATGGGACGCCGCCGGCAAGGGCGGCGCCATCCGGCGCATCACGGCGGCGCTTGATGCCCGCAATTCCCAGGTCATCCCCATCGCCGTTCCCAGCGACGAGGAAAAGGCCCATCACCACCTGTGGCGATTCTGGCGCCACCTGTCCAGAGCCGGTCGCCAGACCATCTTCGACCGCAGTTGGTACGGCCGGGTCCTGGTTGAGCGGATCGAGGGCTTCGCCACCGATGGCGAGTGGATGCGCGGTTATGCGGAAATTAACGATTTCGAAGAACAATTGGTCGGACATGGCATTGTTCTGGTCAAGTATTGGATGCATATAACCAAGGACGAACAGCTTCGACGGTTCAAACGGCGTCAGAAGATTCCCTACAAGCAGTGGAAGCTGACCGACGAAGACTGGCGCAACCGTGAGAAGTGGGAGCTTTACGAGCAGGCCGTCAACGACATGATCGCCCGCACTAGCACGTCCACCTCGCCGTGGACGCTGGTCGAGGGCAACAGCAAGCGGTTTGCCCGGATCAAGACGATTGCCACGTATTGCGAGAAACTCGAGGAGGCGCTTGTCCACGCCCGCGGCGGCACCGAGGAGCCGGCCGTCCTGCCCCAGAAGAAGAGGAACCGATGAGTCTGCCATCGAATGCCAAGGCGGCGATCGCCGAGGTCCTGGACCGCGACGATATCGACGCCCCTGCCGCCGCCCGGCCGGAAGAGGTTCCGCCCCCGCCGTCGCGCAGCGTAGGCCC
>JAVEYE010000379.1:0-3731 GCA_034003665.1 Rhodospirillales bacterium
CGGCAGCGGAATTGCCTGCGGACCCGATGTCTGGTTCGCCGGAGATACCGATATCGATCTGGAATGCGCGTTCGCGGCCCGATGCATACCGGTGCTTGTGCGCTCAGATCCACCGCGCAATGGCGAGTTTGACGAATTTAGTCCTGCTCACTATGTTAATGGCTCTCTGGCACTTTCCAACCTGATGCTAAGGTTGTAGGGTGACAAAAGGCCCGGTCTTTTGGGGACGGTTCGGCGATGCATGGCCGGGCCGCAGGGGGTCGGGCAGATTTTATCGAATGCTTTTACGCCGGCAGGCCCAGAACGGGGGCTGTCGGTCAACAATATGGGAGGTGGCCTAACATGTCCTCCGAACGCTCTCAGAACGTTCAGGACGTCTTCCTGAACCACATTCGCAAGAACAAGACGCCCGTCACGGTTTTCCTGGTCAATGGCGTGAAACTTCAGGGGATCATCACCTGGTTTGACAATTTCTCGGTGCTGCTGCGCCGGGACGGGCACACGCAGTTGGTCTACAAGCACGCGATTTCGACGGTGATGCCGTCGGTGCAGATCCAGCTGTTCGACCCCGACAAGGAAGAGGCAGCTGAAGCATAGCTGACTTGGACGACACTTCCGGGCTTTCTTCGACACCATCGCATTCCGGACCGAGTTCCGGCCGGTGTCTGGTGGTACATCCCGAGCTCAAGGGGGAGCGCCTTCAAACGCGCGCCCCTGCCGCGCGCCTAGCCGAAGCCGTCGGCTTGGCCCGCGGCATCGAGCTTGCGGTGGTGCACGCCGAAGTCATCCGCGTGCCGCGCGTCCGGCCGGCCACCCTGTTCGGGCGCGGCACGGTGGATCGTCTGCGCCTCCTGGTCAATGGGGCAGGGGGGCGGCCTGATTCATGCGACAACGATGTCGATGATGATGAGGAAACGCCGGTTGGGGAGGGCAGTTCCCATGTCGCGGGGGCGCCCGCCATTGACGTTGCCATCGTCGATGCGGCGTTGAGCCCGGTCCAGCAGCGAAACCTGGAAAAGGCGCTGGGCTGCAAGGTCATCGACCGCACCGGCCTGATTCTGGAGATTTTCGGGGCGCGGGCACGGACGCGCGAAGGGCGGCTTCAGGTCGAACTGGCGGCGCTGACCTATCAGCGCAGCCGGCTGGTCCGCTCGTGGACCCACCTGGAGCGCCAGCGTGGCGGCTTTGGCTTCATGGGAGGACCCGGCGAGGCGCAGATCGAGATCGACCGTCGAATCCTGAGTGAACGCATCACCCGGTTGAACAGGGAACTCAAGGAAGTCAAGCGAACCCGGGCGATCCAGCGGCGAGCCCGCCAGCGCGTGCCCTATCCGGTGGTTGCCCTGGTCGGCTATACCAACGCCGGCAAGTCGACCTTGTTTAATCGTCTGACCCAGGCTGCCGTAGCCGCCAAGGATCAGTTGTTCGCCACCCTCGATCCCACCATGCGTGGCTTGCGCCTGCCGTCGGGGCGCAACATCATCCTCTCCGATACCGTCGGCTTCATCTCCGACCTGCCGCACGAACTGGTCGCCGCCTTCCAGGCCACCCTCGAGGAGGTCTGCGAGGCCGACGTCGTGGTTCATGTGCGCGATATGTCGCATCCCGACAGCGAAGCCCAGCGGGAGGACGTGCACGGGGTGCTGTCCGAACTGGGCCTCGAGGCGACGGTCGATGCCGGTCTGATCGAGGCCCTCAACAAGATCGACCTGCTGCTCCCCGAGCACCGGGGATTGGTCGTCAACCAGGCGATTCGACGTATTCCGCCGGCGCCACCCGCCGTGCCGCTATCGGCGGTGACCGGCCAGGGATGCGCCGCCCTGCTCGCCGCCCTCGATGCCCGTCTCACCCAGTCCCGCCGGGAGATCGAGACCGAGGTCGCGCTGACCGACGGGGCCGCCCTGGCTTGGCTCTACGCCCACGGCGAGGTGGTTTCCCGGCGTGATGACGAGCGTCTGGCCCACCTGCGGGTGCGCCTGGATGCCGCCGATGCCGCCCGCTTTGCTCGCCGCAGGGAAGGCGGACAGACCTGAACGGCCGGCGCGGCCGAAGGGCCATTCCCGTTATTCGATGTCGTGGACGGCGGCGACGTGCTGCGGACAGCGTTGGACCTCGATGGTGACATGGACTAGGCCGAGGTCGGCCGGCAGCCGGCGTCGATAGGCGTCAGGGGACTCGGGCGCGCCGGCGACGACGGCCAGCGCGGCGGCGTAGATGCCGGGACCGATCGACCACAGGTGAAGATCGGCCAGGCGGGCGTCGTCGCCGCTCCCCTCAATGGCGGCCCGCACTTGCTCGCGCATCTCTTGTGGGGCCTGGCGGTCCAGTAGCACCCGGGCGGTCTGATGAAGCAGGCCCCACGACCAGCGGGCGATGAGGATGGCGCCGGCGATGCCGATCACGGGATCAAGCCAGTCGAGCCCCAGGAACTTGCCGGCGAGAAGCGCGAAAATCGCCAGAAGCGACGTAAGGGCGTCGGCGATGACGTGCAGATAGGCGGCCCTGAGGTTGTGATCGTGATGGTGGGAATCGGTGTGGGAATGGTCGTGGCCTGCACAGTGTGGGCCTTCATGGCGGCGACCGTGCCCATGGCCGAGAATTACGGCGCAGACCGCATTGATGATGAGGCCAAGAACCGCCACCAAAATCGCCTGGTCAAAGGCTATGGGGACGGGGCGGAGCAAACGCATGCCGCTTTCCCACGCCATGAGGGCGGAGAAACAAACCAGCAGGACGGCGCTGCCGAATCCCGCCAAGGCGTTGACCTTTCCGGTGCCGAAACTGTAGCGGGTATCGAAGGCGTGGCGGCGGGCGTAGACATAGGCCGCCACGGTAATGCCGATGGCCAAGGCGTGCGAAGCCATGTGCAGTCCATCGGCCAGCAGAGCCATCGATCCGAAGGCGATGCCGGCGGCGATTTCCGCCACCATCATGACGGCGGTGAGCGCGATGACCACCTTGGACCGTCGCTCGCCGATGCGAACCCGGTCCTGCCCGAATGCGTGATCGTGACTCCAGGAACTGATATCGCGGGTGTGCATGGCTGGCCACTGCGGTATTGACGCACAAGAACCGGCCGACCCCAGACGATGTCGTTTGCCAGTTCAGATTGTGACGCATTCCTACTTAGTGGATCGCTCCCGCAAGGCCAAGGGAAAACGGCGATGACGACGATGGCATCCCAACGCAAGTGGCGCGACAAGCATCGTTACGTCAAGACCCAGCTCAACGTGATGGCGCGCAAGCTGATCCATCGCTACCTGGAGGAAATTGCCGGGCTCTACCGCCTGCGGGGGAAGGGGGAGGCGCTCACATTCGCGGTCTTCGTGACGCGCGCTCTTATGCAACGGTCCGAATACGACCAGTCGACCGCTGACCTGCTTGGCTTGCTTGCCGATACCTATCGCGCCAATCGCGACGTCTATTCGGCCTGACTTGTGGTTTCGCGATGCCGCCGATTCGCGGCAAGGTGCGATGCCCGCCGGATGGCGCGGCCGACGGCTTGCCTTGCCGCGTCACGGAAACGGCGTGGGTCCTGTGGCGCCATTTTGGCTCAATCCGGTTCGACCGGCTACGTCGAAACCGGCGGAAAACCCGGTTTTTCGTTGTCAATACGGCCGGGTTGCGGGGATGCCGCCGCGCCGTCAATGGCCGGAATGGGCGACGCCTTGACCGGTGGTTGTATGGAAATGGCGAAGGTTCGCTTGCAAGTGCTTGTTATTTACCGATTT
>JAVEYE010000380.1:0-3609 GCA_034003665.1 Rhodospirillales bacterium
CCGCGACCGTCGATCTCGTCCTGGGCGTCTATGAGTCGCACCGTACCGGCCGCACCGTCTCGCTCGCCGTACGCAGGTGAGCTGTTCGTACCAGGCGGAAAACATGGCACCATTGACACGCGCACAATCTTCATGCGCTCTGAAAACCATGAAAACCTTTACCGTTTCAGCCGTTGATGGTCGCCCGGTGCAGCGCAGCAAGCCAACACGCAGCGGACATGGCCTGTGCTTCCGCGTCTTGACCGCCACGCTCATCCTGACGGGCGCCGTTGCCGCCCGGTCGGACGCGGCCGGGGTGACAGTGGTGAAGGATGGGAAAGCGAACGCCGTCGTGGTTCTGCCTGAGGCGCCATCGCCGGACGAAACGCTGGCGGCGACCGAGTTGACCGCGCATGTCGGAAAGATCTCCGGCGCGACACTCGCCACGGCTGAAAACGGAACGGTTCCCGCAGGGCTGGTTCCCATCCGCATCGGGCTGGCCCTCTGCCCCGATGCGGAAGCCAGCATCCGGGCGGTGGGCAACGACCCGGCTGCGTATCTGCTCGCGGTACGGGAGGACGGCATCCATCTGGCCGGGCTCTCGCCGGAAGGGACGCTTTTCGCCGCCTACGAACTGCTGGAACAGCTCGGCGTCCGCTGGTGCATTCCCGGGGATCTCGGCACGGTCGTCCCGTCCGCCAAAACCCTGGCCCTGCCGCTCCAGGAAACGGTGCAGGTTCCCTCGTTCGGCGGACGGAGCCTTCAGGGGGTGGCCGACCGGACCTGGATGCGCCGCATGCGCCTGGGCGGGCTGAATGCAGGTTCGCATGGCATGAAGCTCCGGCGCCGGAAAACCGGGCCCGAGCTGTATTGCCAGGAGAACGGCAAACCCACGCATCAACTTGAGGTCAGCCACCCGGAGGTGCTCCGCCTGGTCACCGAGGAGGCACTGGACTTTTTCAGGAAGCATCCCGACGCCAAGTACTTCAACCTCTCGCCCGAGGACGGCCCCGGCTTCGGATCGTCGCCCTGGGACGCCGACGACATGGATCCGCTGCACGGCAAGATTTCGGTCACGGACCGCTACGTCACGTTCTTCAATCTCGTGCTTGAAGCGGTCCACAAGGAATTCCCCAACGCGGGCATTGCCTTCTACTGCTACGGGCAGCTCATGCGCCCACCGATCCGGGAAAGACCGCATCCGAACCTCCTCCCGGTGCTGGCGCCGATCGATCTTTGCCGTTATCATGACATTGACAACCCGCTATGTCCGGAGCGCCGCTACCTCAAGGAAATCGTGGATGGCTGGCAGAAGCTCGGGTGCGATCTATTCTATCGCGGGTTCTTCTTCAATCTGGCGGATCAGGGTTTTCCGTTCCCGATGACGCGCCAGATCGGCTCGGAGCTCGGCTTCTTTCACGTCAGCCATTTCAACGGCTGCCGGATCCAGTGCATGCCGCTGTGGGGCCATCAGGGTCCGTCGCTCTACCTGGCCTGCAAGCTGATGTGGAACGCCGGGGCCGACCCCCAGGCAATCCTGGCGGACTATTACCGGGCCTGCTACGGCCCCGCGGCAGAGCCGATGGAGGCCTTCTTCAACGGACTGGAGGATGCCTTCGCAACGGCCGACTATCATACCGGCAATGTCTTCGACATGCCCCATATCCTGACGCCCGAGCTGATGCGGCGGCTCGATGGGCGCCTAAAGGACGCCGAGAAACGGGCGCCCCCCGATTCGCTTCCGGCGCGGCGCATTCATCTGACCCGTCTGGCCCAGGAGTTTGGCAAGGCCAACCTGGCCATGATCGAGGCGTGGAACGCGTGCGAGTTCATGAAGGCCAAGGCCGGGCATGACCGGGCCGTCGCCCTGCGGGACGAGGGCGAAGCGCTGTATCCAGGGCTATACGACAAAAACGCATCTGGCTATCTGCGGCGCTTCTGGGGAGCCGCCATTCAGGCAACCAGCGAGGGGCTGGACAACGGGAATAAAATCGTCGCCCGGCTGCCGGATGAATGGCTGTTCCTGCTGGATCCGCTCAATGGCGGGGAGTCACTCGGGTTCCACGTGCCCACCATGGGAACGCGCAACTGGATGCCGATCAAAACGTATTCCCAGTCCTGGAGCAACCAGGGCCTGCGCTATTACAAGGGCGAAGCCTGGTACCGCACCACTCTCAACGTGTCCCGCGCGTTCAAAGGCGAGACCATCCACCTCTGGCTGGGCGGGGTCGACGACCAGGCCGACGCTTGGATCAACGGACGAAAACTGGAGCGCCTGTCCAGAGGGGCGGCCCCCTGCGGCAGGCCCTGGGAATTCGACGCCACCGGAACGCTGGATTTCGACGCCTCGAACACCATCGTGGTCAAGGTCACCAACCGGGCGCTCAACGAGCTGGGTACCGGCGGCCTGACGGGGCCCGCCATGCTCTGGACCAAGCCCGGGGCGGCCAAGCCGTCCGGGGAGCTGTTCAAGGGGATCGAGTCGGGCCACCAGTGAGCCGGGGAACAGGCCCTCGCAGGCTTCCGGCTCGAGCGGCTAACGCGGCTAACGCCGGCACCTGAATCGGCTTGCATGAAGCGGGCGGATTTGGCACACTCGCACTACTGGTTCAACTAACGCTAATTCAGGAGTGCATTCCATGAAAAAACTGTTGCTGGCGCTGATTGCGCTGATAATGCTGACGACCACGGTTTCGCTGGCCGCACCGGAACGCCGCGGCGGCTTCATCGGCGGCATCTACGGATGTTGCTTCGGTTTGCGTGGAGCTGCCGCCTACAATGATGGCAAGGACGTCATTGCCATGGAGTGGGTGGACGCACTGGTTCTCGGGCATATCTGGGCCTTTATCCAAGGCTGGTCCGGCACGACCACGGGCGACCTCAAGGATCAGTACGGCAGCCGGTTCTTCTAGCGCGGATCGGCGTTGTCCGCCCGAAGCTTCTCGCACGGTTCCGCCGCATGCGGAACCGTGCGTTTTTTTTCACGGCGCCCCGCCGTCCCAGGTGACCGGCAGGCCATCGCGCTCCCAGGAAATCAACCGCGCGCGGACGGTGCCGATCGTGATGCGCACGTCGGCCTGCAGCACGGCGGGCGGATCGGGGGAGATCCAGATCTGGCGCGGACGGTTGCGGACGAAGAGGGTCGGCGAGCGCGAGACGAGCCGCAAGGCGACCGCCTCCAGCGTGCCGAAAGGGGTTTCCCGGCGTTCCGTGAGGCCCGCATGGATGTCGAGCTCGTGCGCCTGCCCGTCCATCGCCAGCCGGTAGAGGCCCCCCGTTTGCACGACGCCCTGCCCGATCACATCGCGCAGGTCGAAGAAAAACGAGACGATGTCGCGCGTGCCGCGCGGCAGGGACGACGTCGTGCAGGTGTGCGCAATCGCCTCGTACCAGACCGCCCGGCCGCTGTCGGGCCAGAGAATCAGCGTGTCGTTCTGCACAAAATCATCCTCGCTCACCCGTTTGACCACCGTGTGCCGCGGACCTTCCGACGTCGGTGCAATGGCGCATTGCAGGGTGGTATCGACCGGGTAGACGCGGGCAACCCAGTCGCTGCTTTGGACACGGATGGACCTTAGCACTCCCCCTGTCCCGTCCGGCGCGCCCGCCACCGACAGCGAACCAACGGTC
>JAVEYE010000381.1:0-3595 GCA_034003665.1 Rhodospirillales bacterium
TCTGCCGGATCCCGCCGGGAGACATCCTCAAGCCGACCCCCTCCGGCGAGTTTCCTCTGTCCGCCGACGAAATGGCTTGGCAGCTGGAATTCTTCAACCAGATCGCCGGCAAGGGCTGAGCGGCTCAGCCTTACTCTGGAACGATCAGCGTCCCAGCGCCGTGGTCGGTGAAGATCTCCAGCAGGATGGCGTGCGGCACCCGGCCGTCGACGATGACGGCGCCGGCGACTCCCTCCTCCACCGCCGACATGCAGGTCCTGATCTTGGGGATCATGCCGCCCGAAATGACGCCGGTCTTGATCAGCTGTTCGGCCTGCTCCAGCGTCAGCTCCGGCATCAACTTGCCGTCCTTGTCGAGCACGCCGACGACGTCGGTCAGCATGATCAGGCGGACCGCGCCGACCGCCGCGGCGATGGCCCCGGCGACGGTGTCGGCGTTGATGTTCAGCGTTTCGCCATTGGGGCCGACGCCGATCGGCGCGATCACCGGAATGATGTCCGACTGCTCGAAGACGTCGAGGATATCGGGCGAAATCTCCTTCGGCTCGCCGACCAGCCCGAGGTCCAGGATTCGCTCGATATTCGAATCGGGATCACGCACGGTGCGGCGCAGTTTCTCGGCCCGGATCAGGTTGCCGTCCTTGCCAGAAAGCCCGACCGCCAGGCCGCCGGCCTCGTTGATGTGGGTGACGATCTGCTTGTTGATCGATCCCGACAGCACCATCTCGACGATCTCGACGGTGGCCCGGTCGGTCACCCGCAAGCCCTCGATGAATTCGCTCTTGATCTTGAGGCGGCCCAGCATGTCGCCAATCTGTGGCCCGCCGCCGTGCACGACGATCGGGTTGATGCCGACCTGCTTGAGCAGGACGACGTCGCGGGCGAACAACTGGGCGAAGGTCTCGTCGCCCATGGCGTGGCCGCCGTACTTGATGACGAAGGTCTCGCCGGCGTGGCGGCGCATATAGGGCAGGGCCTCGGACAACGTCTTGGCCTGCTCCAGAAAGGTTTCCATCGATACGTCCGATTTGTTGCTCATGGTGCTGACTCGATCCGGTCTGACGGGATGGGTTGGGGGGCCGCCAAGGCGGCGAGGGCGGCGCGCAGTTCGGCAATCTCGATGCCGTCACGGGCGCTGGTGGCGAACACCCGCGGGTGGGCGGCGGTGTGGGTGGCGACTTCCTGGGCGACCCGCCGGCGGCAGGCTTCGAGCCCCTCGGCGCTCAGCTTGTCGCACTTCGTGAGGACGGCCTGATACGAAACGGCGGCGTCGTCCAGTTGCTTCATCACCGCGCGGTCGACGTCCTTGATGCCGTGGCGGGCGTCGATCAGCAGACAGGCCCGGCGCAGCAGGGGGCGGCCCCTGAGATAGGCGTCGGCCAGCCCCGTCCAGCGGGCGACCTTGGCCTTGGGCGCCTGGGCGAAGCCGTAGCCTGGAAGATCGGCCAACATCAGCCGCTCGCCCAGCATGAAGAAATTGAGCTCCTGCGTGCGGCCCGGCGTGTTCGATGTCTTGGCCAGGGTCTTGCGACCGGTCAAGGCGTTGAGCAGGCTGGACTTTCCGACGTTGGAGCGCCCCGCGAACGCGACCTCTGGCAGGTTTGTGTCGGGCACCTGGTCGAGGCGGGCGGCGCCAAGCAGAAACCGGCAATCCTGGGCGAACAGCCAACGGCCGAATTCCAGCGCGTCGTCGGCGCCTTGATCGCCAATGGCGGTTTCCGGTGCGCTCACGGTCTTCCCTTTCCCGGTCGCGGCGGACGGTCCCTGGCTGCGGGCGGCGGCGGCCGGTTTCAGGTCGCCCCGGCCCGCTTCATGATCACCCACTGCTGGATAATCGACAACAGGTTGTTCCATGCCCAGTAGATCACCAATCCCGCCGGGAAGCCGGCCAGCAGGAACGTGAAGATGATGGGCAGGAACATGAAGATCTTGGCCTGCATCGGATCGGCCGGCTGCGGGTTGAGCTTCTGCTGCAGGAACATGGTGATGCCCATGATCAGCGGCCAGACGCCGATGTGCAGCACGGCGGGCAGGATGGGGGTGGGATCCCACGGAATGAGGCCGAACAGGTTGAAGACGGTCGTGGGATCGGGCGCCGAAAGGTCGTGAATCCAGCCGAAGAAGGGCGCGTGCCGCATCTCGATGGCGACGAACAGCACCTTGTAGAGCGCGAAGAACACCGGAATCTGGATCAGCATGGGCAGACAACCCGAGGCGGGGTTGGCCTTTTCACGCTTGTAGAGCGCCATCATCTCCTGGTTCATGCGCTGCTTGTCGTCGCCGAAGCGTTCGCGCAGCTTCAGCATCTCGGGCTGCAGCTTCTTCATCTTGCTCATCGCCCGGTAGGATTTGTTGGCAAGCGGGAAGAACAGCGCCTTGATGACGACGGTCAGCAGCAGGATGGCGATACCGTAATTGCCGACATAGTCGCGCAGATAGTTGAGCACGTAGAAGATCGGCTTGGTCAACCAATAGAACCAGCCGAAGTCGATCGCCAGGTCGAAGCGCGCGATCCCCAGATTTTTCTCGTAGGTGTCGAGCAGGTTCACTTCCTTGGCGCCGGCGAACAGGCGGGCGGTATTGGTGGCCGATGCCCCCGGCTGGATGGTGACGGCCTCTCCCAGGAAGTCGGCCTGATACTTGTCCTGGCCGTTTTCGCGATGGTGGGTGAAACGGCCTTTGTAGGCAATCTTCTGGTCGGGAATGAGCGCGCTCAGCCAATACTTGTCGGTGATGCCGATCCAGCCGCCGGTCGACGTCTTCTCGATCTTGCCCTTTTCCTGGAGGTCGTCGTAGTCGACCTCCTCCAGCGTCGCGTTGAAGACGCCGATCGGCCCTTCGTGCAGGATGTAGTAGCCCGACGTCTCGGGGGTCTGCGAGCGCGACACAAGCCCGTAGGGATAAAGCGTCACCGCCTCGCCGCCGGCATTCTCGACGCGGTCGGTGACGGTGAACATGTAGTTGTCGTCGACCGCGATGGTCCGGGTGAATGTCAGCCCGGCCCCGTTGTTCCAGGTCAGCGTCACGGGCGAGCCGGTTTCCAGGCGCCGGCCGTCGGCCGTCCACAACGTGTCGCCGGCGGGAACCGCGACCTGGCCGGCGGCGACCCACCCGAACTCGGCGAAATAGGCGGTCGGCAGGCCCTGCGGGCGCAGCACCACGATCTCGCGGCTGGCGGGGTCAATGGTCTCGCGGTAGTCGGGCAAGGTGACGTCGTCGAACTTCCCGCCCTTGAGCGAGATGGAGCCGTGGATGCGGTTGCCGCGGACGGCGGCGCGGGGCGTCGAGGCGAGGATTTCAGCCTTGGCTGGCGCGGCCGTCGCCTGGGCGGCTTGGGCGGGGACATCCGGCTGGGGGACCGCGACGCCGGCGGTCGGCGCCCCGGCGGGCGCCGCTGGCTGTCCCGGCTGCCCCGGCTGGCCGGCCTGTCCGCTCGTCTGGGCGGACGTCTGCGGCTCCGGCGGCAGCTGACTCGTCGTCCAATAGTTGAAGCCGAGCAGGATGAGCACGGAAATGACGATCGCCAGGATCATGTTGCGGTTTTCGCTCATTGCTTTCCGATAGTCCTCCGAAAGGGTCCTGGTCGTTGGGCGGC
>JAVEYE010000382.1:0-3585 GCA_034003665.1 Rhodospirillales bacterium
GGGTATATATACAAGTTATTCGATGGATATTATTGCCATAGAGAATATTCCATTCGAATCCACTGAAAACGGGGTCCGGATCGGATCGATCCTTCCACGATGGCTCCTCTCCGGTCCGGAAAACGGACCGGAAAAGATTCAAATGGAAATTGCACCTTCGAGATAGACCACGGCCTGCCCGGCCAATTTCACGCGGTCGCCCGCGTTTCGGCACCGGACTTCGCCGCCGCGCGCCGACACCTGGAACGCCCGCAGATCGTCCTTCCCCAGCACGCCCGCCCAGTACGGCGCCAGCGCGCAATGCGCCGAGCCCGTCACCGGATCCTCCGGAATCCCGTAGCGCGGCGCGAACGCCCGCGACACGAAATCCACCGCGTCCCCGCGCGCCGTCGGTACCACGCACCGGCAGTGGAATTTTTTCAGCGCCGCCAAATCCGGCTTCAGGTTCCGCACCGTCGCCTCGTCGTCCAGCACCGCCAGCCAGTCGTCCGTCGATTCCAGCACCTGCCGCGGCTCCGCGCCCAGCGCCGCGGCCAAGCCCGGCGGCGTCGCGACTGGTTTCGCCGGCAGCGCCGGAAAATCCATCTCGAACCAATCGCCGTTCTTCGCCACCGCCAGGACGCCGCGCTGGCGCGTGCGGAACCGGATCGATTCTTCTTTCCAGCCGCGCAAATCGAACAGCACCTTCGCCGCCGCCAGCGTCGCGTGGCCGCACAGCGCCACTTCTTTCGCCGGCGCGAACCAGCGCAGATCGAAGCCCTCCCCATGCGGCACCAGAAACGCCGTCTCGGACAGATTGTTCTCCGCCGCGATCGATTGCAGAACGCCGTCGGCAAGCCAGTTGTCCAGCACGCACACCGCCGCCGGATTCCCCGCGAACGCCTGCGCCGCGAACGCATCCACCTGCCACATCGGTATCTTCATCGCCTCACTCCGTCTTCTCTGGCGCCTTCAACTCGAAAACGAAATCCTCGGCCCAGCGGCGGTCGCGGCCTGCCACGTATTCCTTGTCTGAGCCCGGCACTTGCGTCGAGCCGCCCTCGTCGGTCAGGTTCTTGCCCAAAGCCCAAACCAGCCCCTTTTCCGCCGAATAACGGAACGGCGCGCCGTCGAACGGATCCCGCGGCACGGCGCCCAAATAGTCCGGCACCAGTTCCACCAGCGTTTCCGGGAAACGGCCCCGCTCGCGCTCGAACCGATGGCACGCTACGACCAGCTTCGCGCCGGCCAGCAGGCTTTCCGCCCGGCACTTGTTTTCTAGCGTCTTGCGGGCCGGAACGACCACCACTCGCCGGAAAAATTCCCCGACGGAATTCGGCCGCAGCAACTGGAGCAGGCTCTGGTCGAACCACGGTTCGTCGGCCACGTCCGCCTGCGCATAGGGCCAGGCCGCGTCCCGGATCGCCTGCCGATACTTTTCCCGCACGGCCCGCAGCGTGGTCTGCGGGCGGAAGAAATACGGCGAGCGCATGACGGCCGCGAGCCAACGCTTCCGGAAATCGCGCTCCACGTCGCCGAACGTCAGCAGATCGATCCAATCGACGTGGCCGGAAACGAAACCGGCGACCAGCTCGGCCGCGCAGAGGGCTTCCACTTTCAGCGCCCGGACCAAACCCGCATCGTACGGTCCCAACTGGTCCAGCCCGGCCGCCAGCACCCGCAGGTCTGCCGCGGGGATGGCCGGATCGGCGGCCAACGCCAGAATCTGCTCGAACCCCTCGCCGGCGATGGCCACGCCCACCAGGTAATGGATCATGGATTCCGCGTGATCCGCCACGAGACCGCCCAGGCGCGCGACCGTCCACGCATCCGCGGCGGCCTCCGCCCAGCGTCCGTCTAGCCGCGCCTGGCGCGAACGCATCGCCAGCAGCCGGCCGATTTTCAGCCACGGATTGAGGTATGGGAATTCGGCGTCGAAAAACGACGGCGGCGACGGGATTCGGCAGACCGCGCATTCGGTCCCGCGCTTCACTTGCGCGAAGCAGGCTGAGTTGCTCGTCGCAAGCGCCCGCAGTTCCGCGCCGTCCGGCGCGCGGCCCGCCAGGAAATCCGCCACCCACGGAGCGTTCGTCGTTTCGACCAGGAGATTCGTTGCGGCGAGGAAATAGGTGAACGCATTTTCTTCCGGCGCGACCTCGGGCCGCGCGACGGCGAATTCCGCGTCGTCCGCCGGCGGCGCCGCATCGCGGCTCGCCAGCCAGCCAAACGCCGCCAGGCCCCCGCACGCCGCGGCCAGGATGGCCGCCGTCCACGACAGGATTCTCTTCATGCGCGCCAGCCTAGCATTTGCCGGTTTTCCCGGCAACGGCAACGGCCGCCGGAAAAATTCCGCGCCGCACGTCAAAACGACGGGCCCGCGCGGAAATCAGCGCTTGGGCACGCGGTAGATTTTCCGGAAGAGGCCGGCGAGGAGGGGATTCTTGGCGATGCACAGCCGGCGATGGAGTTCGCGGCAGGTGACGCCGCCCTGCATCTTGACGCGGCGCAGGGCGAACAGCGGCGTGCCGGGCCGGTTGGCGCCGCAGTCCATGGACAGCGCCGCTTCGTAGCCGGCGAGAAGCGCGGCTTCGATCGCGACGGAATCGTATTCGCCCCAGGGCCAGCTCAGCGCGCGGGAGGGCCGGCCGGTCAGGGCTTCGAGGCGCTCGCGGCAGAGGGTGAATTCGTGCAGGCAGAATTCGATGCGCTCGCCGGTGGTGCGCGCGGCGAGACGGTCGTCGAGCAGGTCGCCGGCGGCGGGCCAGAAGCCGTTGTGGGCATAGGCGGAGCCGCTGGGATAGAGCGGCAGGCCGTCGCGCACTTCGAGGTAGATGCCGTGGACCCCGGAATGGAGGTTGTCGGTCTCCATCTCGCCGATGGGCTGGTCGGAGCGGAAACAGGCCTGATGGGTGTGGGTATGGCCGAAGAGGGCGTGGCCCTGTTCCTCGACGAGGGCGCGCAGCTCGGTGCGGTTCATGAAGGCGGTGGGATCGCCGCGCTCGATGGCGCGGTCCCAGGCGTCGCGCGCGACGGGCAGCTCGCGCAAGTCGGCGCCGGCGACGGCCGCGTCGGGACGGCGCGGCCCGTCGTGGAGATAGGCGGTGGCGACGCCGAACGCGGCCTTGAAGCCGTAGTCGCGCAAAATCGGCGCGGCGTGGACCCAGTTGTCGAGATAGCAGTCGTCGAACGTGAGGGCGAAGGACAGCTTCGGGGGCTCGGCGCCGCCCTTGAGATAGTCGATGACCTGGTCGAGCGGGATCGCGTGCCAGCCGTGCGCGGCCAGCCATTCGAGGTGCGCGCGGAACTCTTCCGGGGCGATGCCGCACACCGGCGAGACGTTGCGGTAGCAGAGGATCGGGACGCTCGGCTTCATTCCGCGCAACATCGTAGGACATCCCGCGGGCCGTGCCTAGTCTATTGTGGCCACGCCGGCGTTTCCGTCCGGACCGCGGTCTATTCCGCCAATTTCGCGGCGAACTCCGCCTCGGAGAGCACCGGAATCCCCAGCGCCCGGGCTTTGTCCAGCTTGCTGCCGGCTTCCGCCCCCGCCACGACGACGTGCGTCGTCTGGCCCACCGTGCCCGCCACCGTGGCACCCCGGGTGCG
>JAVEYE010000383.1:0-3583 GCA_034003665.1 Rhodospirillales bacterium
GTTCGAACAGGATATGAACATATGTCCAGAACCGCGGAATGGCAAATTCATTTTACGGGGCGGCGGGGACGGACCTAGGCCGGCGGGGCCATGGACGCGGGCACGCGCACGGCGACGACGCGGCCGCGGGCGCAGAGCTGGCCGCCGGCCGACACCGTTGCGGCGACGACGATCTTCCGGCCCTTGATTTCCTCGATCCGGCCGCGGATTTCGAGCGGTCCGCCGAGGGGCGTCGGGCGGAGGTAATCGACGTGGAGGGCGGCGGTGACGAAGCGCACGGGCGGTTCCGAGCCGAGTTCCCGGCCTTCCGCGCGGCAGGCGGCCGCGGCGGCGGAGGCGGTGCCGTGGCAATCGACGAGGGACGCGATCAAGCCGCCGTAGACGAAGCCGGGCAGCGCGACGTGGTAGGGCCGGGGCGTGAAGACGGCCACGGTTTCTTCGCCGTCCCAGCGGCTTTTCAGCTGCAGGCCGTGTTCGTTGAGCCGGCCGCAGCCGTAGCAATGGCTGAGGTCGTCGGGATAGGCGTCTTGGAAGGCGGGGGAATTCATGGCGGTTCCTCGGATGGCTTCAAAACAAACGGCCGCCGGCGGCGGGGCCGAGCCAGCGCTCGACGTAGGCCTGGACGTCGAACTTGCGGCGCAGGCCGTTGGCGTTCATGTAGCGGATCGTGCCGAAGACGGGGCGCTCGGTCCAGGGGCGGTCGTGGCGGCCGAAGCACCAGGCCACGCCGACGCAGCCGTTGGGGTCGCGGCCGTCGAGTTCGTATTTGTCGTTGAGGAAAAGGGCCGTTTCGAAGGCTTCCTCGGGGGTGCGGGACCATTCGAGGATCTTCTTGCCCCAATACATGCGCATGTAGTTGTGCATGCGGCCGGAGCGGACCATCTCGGCTTGCGCGGCGTTCCAGCACGGATCGTGCGTGGCGCCGGCCTCCCACTGCGCGCGGGAATAGACGAACTCGCGCTTGTCCTTGCGGTGTTGGTCCAGCGTCTTCAGCGCCCAGGCGGGCAGGGTGTCGTAGCGGTCGTAGCCGGGATTGAACCAGCAGGCGTTCAAGCTCAGCTCGCGGCGGAGGATCAGCTGCTCGAGGAAGGCGTCGGTCGCGACGCGCGGGGCGTCGGATTCGGCGACGCGCAGGGCGATCTCGAGGGGCGAAATCTGGCCGAAGTGCAGATAGGGGCTCAGGCCGGAACAGCCGTCGGCGACGGGATCGCTGGCGGCCTCGGCATACTCGGCCAGACGGTGCGCCACGAAGCGGTCGAGCAGGCGGTGCGCGGCGGCCGCGCCGCCGACGGCCGCGGCGGCGGGCACCGAATCGTCCACGCCCAGCCGGCGCACCAGCGCATCGGGATCGGCCAGGTCCAGCGAATCTTGCGCGGGACCCGCGAAAGGCACGGCGACTTTTCCGGGCTTGAGGGGTTTGAGGTATTCAGCGAGCAGGCGGTGGATTTTGGGCCGGATCGTGCGCGCGGCGAATTCGGCGTGGTCGGAAACGGTCTCCACGGGCACGACGGCGTTGCCTTCGACGAGCACGACGGGGCACGCCACGCGCTTCGCGACGGCCGTGCGCCAGGCGAGCTGGACGCGGAGATAGCCGACGTCGCCGACGAGCAGCGCGGCGTTCCGCGCGAGTTCGGGGACGACCTCTTCCGGCGGACCGATCCGCAGGCAGAAGCCGAGGCCGCGCGCGGCGAGGCGTTTTGCGGTCTCGCGCAGGCCCTCAAGCATGAACCGGTAGTGTCGGCCGTTCGCGCCGGGGAACGCCGTCAGCGCGAAACCGACGAGCGTTGGCAGCCGCAGGGCGTTGGCCTGTTCGACGGCGAATTCCAGAGCGGGATTGAACTCCGCGCGCTGCGATTGCTGCATCCAGTAAAGAACGAATTTTCCCCGCGCCGGCGGGCGGTCGTCCAAACGGTGGAGGCGGGCGGCGGGGATCACGGCGCGGCCTCCGCCGGCCGGCCGCGACGGCTCCATCTGGCGGCGAGAACCGAGCCGGACAGGTTGTGCCAGATGCTGAACAGCGCGCCGGGCAAGGCCGCCGCCGCGCCGAAGTATTTCACGGCCAAGGCGGTCGCGAGCCCGGAATTCTGCATGCCGACTTCGATGGCCAGCGTGCGGCAGACGGCGGGCGAACAGCGGAACACCTTGGCGGCGGCATAGCCGCTCGCCATGCCGAGGAGGTTGTGCAGCGCCACCGCGCCCGCGAGCCACGGCGTGGTCGCGTCCACCTCGTCGCGGTTGAGGCCGAACACGATGCCGATGATCAGCGCGATGGCCGCGACGGAAAACAGCGGGAACAACGGCTGGAGGCGCCGGAGATGGCGGCCCCAGAATTGGTTGATGGCTACGCCCGCCAGCACGGGCAGCAGCACCATTTTCAGGATGCTCAGCAGCATGGCGCCCGCCGCCACGTGGACGGTCTGGTGCAGATAGAGCCAGACCAGCGCGGGCGTGGCAACCACCGCGAGCAACGTGGAGCAGAACGTCAGGGTAATGGACAGCGCGACGTCGCCCCGGGCCAGGTAGGTGATCACGTTGGACGCCGTGCCGCCCGAAACGCAACCGACAAGAACCAGGCCGGCGAGCAGTTCCGTCGGCAGGTCGAAGACGCGGGCGATGCCGTAGGCCAGCAGGGGCATGAAGCCGAATTGCGCGGCCAGGCCCAGCAGAATCAGGGCCGGGCGCCGGAACACGCGCCGGAAGTCTTCCCACGTCAGCGTCAGCCCCATGCCGAACATGACGAGGCCCAGGAGGGGGATGATCCAGCCGCCCCGCGCGGCCCAGGGCGCGGGGTGGACGTAGGCGGCGCCGGCGGCCAGCAGGGCCCAGAGGGGCAGGAGCGCCGTCGCGCCGATCGCGATCTTCTTCATGGGGCCCATGCTACGCCATTCCGCCGGCGAACACAACCGGCCGGCGCGGCCGGGGGCGGGAACAAAATGCGTCCGGGGCGGTCTGGGGCGTTGACGGCGGGGCGGGGCGCTCCCTACACTTTCACCGTCGGCAGACAAAATTTAGAATCCAATCGGCAAGGAGAAACCCCATGAGCACGACGGTCGGCGATTTGTTGCGGATCAAGGGCGCGAAAGTGGAAACCATCACGGCGGCGGAAACGGTGTTGGAGGCGATCCGGCGGATGAGCGCGAAGCACATCGGCTGCCTGGCGGTGGTCACGAAGGCTGGCAAGCTGTCGGGCATCGTCTCCGAACGCGACTGCCTGTGGAAGGTGATCGCGGAAGGCAAGTCGCCCAAGACGAACCTGGTGAAAGACGCGATGACGCCGCTGAAGCAGATGAAGACGGTGGCGCCGGGCCAGACGGTGGAGGAGTGCATGTCGCTGATGACGGGGCGGCGGCACCGCCACCTGCCCGTGCTGGCGGACGGCAAGCTGACGGGCCTGATTTCCATCGGCGACGTGGTCAAGTTCATGCTCGACGCCCAGCAGTCCACGATCGACAGCCTCGAAAAATACATCACGGGCACGTTCTAGGAACGGGCTGCGGAAGGAACCGCCCATGCCGACCATCGCCCACACGGTCAAGCAAGTCGTTGCCAAGTACGGCGGGGACGCGACGCGGCTGATGGACGT
>JAVEYE010000384.1:0-3574 GCA_034003665.1 Rhodospirillales bacterium
CGGGGTAGATCCGCGTGTCGTCGGCGAACGCGGAGGGACGGTGTCCGAGGACGGACCTCCGGTCGGCACGGACATCCCAGTCGCTGCGCCAGAAGCATCGCCCGGAAGCTGGCGGGCGGCGAGGGCTTCAGCCAACTTGGCGGCGGTTTCCCCGGCCGGTTTGACGATCCCGTCGGGACGGAGACCGAAGTCCTGCTGGAATCTCTCTATGCTCCGGAACATCCGTTCGTCCGGGTAAGGTGTGAGGCCGTACGCGGGCGGATCGAGATAGCCCAGATCCTTCAGGGCAACCTTGATGCGGCGGGTGTCGTCGGGGTTCACCCCGTAGCTCCGTCCAATGGTGCTCGCCAGCCGAAATGCCGTGTCTGACATTGCCTTGCTCCACTTCCTGAAAGGGACGTCACGCCGAGGACGGTGACCCGGCAGGCGCGATGCCTATCCATCGGTTTGCGTGGTCGGCGCAAACCGTGGTGTCCGTCCTCGTCCTTGTCGGTGTGTTGTCCACTTCAGGTTGTCGGAGCGCCGAGCGCGGTTCCGGCCCTTCGGGCACGACCGTGCCTGCTGAGGTCCGTCGCCACACTTGCATTCGGCCGGGACAAACCGTTGGGCTGAGAATGGGGGTCTGGAGAAGCCGATCCAGCAGGAAGTCTCATTTATACGTCAGAATAGGAATAATGTCAAGAAGGTCCGCGAGGGCGAGCTCTACATTTCGCGGGGCATTGACGGCCCGCCGCAGTCAAGCCGCTACTCGGCTGGTCCGGGCCGGCGCCCATTTCGTCATCGACGGCTTTGCCGACCTGCCGCTCGTCGTCGAGATCATCAGGCACCTGCTGGAGTCCGCGCTTTCGCCGTGAGATTTCGGGACAGTTGGCAGCGAGCCCCCGCAACCAAAATACTTGAGAAAAGCCGCCAGAGCGATGCTCCGGCGGCTTTTTCAATGCACTGAATCTGGAAACGACAGGGTGCTGAGCGGGGACCGCATCTTTTGAGGTTATCAGGCGGTCAGCGCTGGCGCACGATTTGATAACCCTTGCGGCCTAGATACCACACGGGTGCGCTCCAGATATGGACCAGACGGCTGAACGGGAACAGCAGGAAAACCGTCAGGCCGCCGACGATATGAAACTTGAAGATCCAATGCGCATCTGCGACCAGATCGGCGGCGCCGCCACGGAAAGTGACGATGCGTTGGGCCCACTCGGCAAGAACGACCATGGTCGATCCGTCGGTGTGCTGTAGGGAAACCGGCACGGTAGCCAATCCCAAAATCAGCTGAGCATAGAGCAGCGACAGGATGACCGTGTCCATCGTGCCACCGGTGCTGCGGATGCGTGCGTCGAACAGCCGCCGATGAAGCAGCATGGTCAAGCCGACGAAACAGATCAGCCCAAAGGTGCCGCCGGCGACGATGGCCAACATCTGCTTGGCGCTTTCGGTCAGTCCCAACGCCGTGTAGACCGCATGGGGGGTCAACAGGCCGACGGCATGGCCCGCAAGAAGAAGCAGGATGCCGACATGAAAGAGGTTGCTGCCCCACATCAGTTGGCGCCGACGGAGAAGCTGGCTGGAGCCGCTGCGCCAGGAATATTGGTCGCGGTCGAAGCGGATCAGGCTGCCGATCAGGAACACGCTAAGCGCGATATACGGATAGTAGCCGAACAGGACCTGGTTCATGTAGTTCGCCATCGGCATTCTCCTTCAACTTCCGCGACTCGGTTGACCGTTGTCTGCGCAGGACGGCGCGAACGTCACGGCGGATTCCGCCCAGGTGCCGTCGGCATCGGCCTCGTCGCGCGCCGCGTTGTCGGCGACGGCCCGGACGGCGTCGATCGCCTGACGGTCCGGTTCCGTGGCCGCCAGGCTGGCGACCGCCCGCAACACGCCGGCGTAGGACGCATCGTGGCTTGCCATGCGTTCCCATAGGGCGGTCACGACATGGGCTGCGTCGGCCAGGTGACCGCGTGCCTCATCGAGAGGCAGCAGGGACAGGAACTCCAGGAAGAGCGGTAGGAAATCCGGAAGTTCCCGCGTCGCGATGGCAAGGCCGTGGCGCTCGTAAAGGGTGCGGAGATCGACCATTGCCTGCCCGCGATCTCTGGATTCGCCATGCACATGTTCGAAGAGGTGCAGCGACAGGGCCCGCGAGCGATCGAACAACTCGACGTAACGGGCCTGGAGATCAAGCAGGTCGGTTTCCTTGATTTCGGTGATGAACCGCTGAACGGATGACAGGTGAGGTGCCACCAGAACGTCGTCGGCCTCGACGGCGGCCGCCATCTCGTCGGCAGCTTCCTTCATGGCGGCTTCCGGATAGGTCAGCAGCGTCGCCAGCACCTTGAACGTTTTCATCCTCAAGTGTCCTTTGCGCCCTGCGGGGCGACCGGAGGTTTCCGGCCACCGAACAACCCCATGTCCGTGGTCCCGGTCGAACAGCCCTTCCCCCACGAGAAGCCGCAGCCGCCGCGCAGGTCGAAGGCATCCTCGGCCTGCTCGCGGTGGGTCGTCGGGATGACGAAACGGTCCTCGTAGTTGGCGATGGCCATCAGGCGATACATGGCCTCGACCTCGCCCTCCGTAAGCCCGACCGCCGACAGCACCGCCGGGTCACCGGCGCCATCCACCGTGCGGCCGCGCATGAAGGCCCGCATGGCCAGCAGCTTGCGCAGGGCCGCCACCACCGGCGCCTCGGCGCCGGCGGTGAGCAGATTGGCCAGGTACTTCACCGGAATGCGCAGCGACGCGACGTCCGGAATCGCTCCATCCCGCTCAATGGCACCCAGTTCGGCCGCCTGCTGGATCGGGCTCAACGGCGGTACGTACCAGACCATCGGCAGCGTGCGGAACTCGGGATGCAGCGGGAAGGCCACCCCCCAATCAACCGCCATGCGATACACCGGTGAATGCTTCGCCGCCTCCAGCCATGCCTCCGGTACGCCCTCGGCCCTTGCCGCGGCGATGACCTCGGGGTCCTCGGGATCGAGGAAGATGTCGAGCTGAGATTCGTAGAGATCGGTTTCCGCCTCGATGGCGGCTGCCTCGCCGATGCGGTCGGCATCATAGAGGAGGACGCCCAGGTAGCGGATGCGCCCAACGCAGGTTTCCGAGCAGACGGTGGGCTGCCCCACCTCCAATCGCGGATAGCAGAGAATGCATTTCTCGGATTTGCCGGTGCGCCAGTTATAGTAGATCTTCTTGTAGGGACAGGCGCTGACGCACATGCGCCAGCCGCGGCACTTCTCCTGGTCGATCAGCACCACGCCGTCCTCGGCGCGCTTGTAGATGGCGCCCGACGGGCAGGCGGCGACACAGGTCGGGTTCAGGCAGTGCTCGCAGAGGCGCGGCAGGTACATCATGAAGGTGTTCTCGAAGGCGCCGTAGATCTCCTTCTCCACGCCCTCGAAGTTGACGTCATGCTTGCGCTTCTCGAATTCACCGCCGAGGATCTCCTCCCAGTTGGGGCCGCCGGTGATCTTCTCCATGCGCTCGCCCGAGATGAGAGAGCGCGGCCGCGCCGTCGGCGGCGTCTTGGCGTCGCCGGCCGTGTGCAGGGTGCGGTAGTCGAAGGTGAACGGTT
>JAVEYE010000385.1:0-3571 GCA_034003665.1 Rhodospirillales bacterium
CGTTTCCGCCGACAAGGACGCCGTTCGCGTAGATCTCGACATTGTGGCGACCGCCACTCCGCTCTTCGACGAGTTGTTTGAATTTCTGCGCCCCACGATCCCAAATCGAATCCTTGGCCACCGTGAAACTTACCTTGACTGTCTTGGCCTCTGCCGTCGCCGCCGAGAATGCAGAAACGGCCAACAGCAGAGAACAAACCAGCGCGCCGGTTCTCTTCATGCCCCTACTCCCTTTCCTCCGATTTCAATATCTCCAGGCGCAGAACCACAAGGACGATAACGCGCCATTCCGCGATTCGCTTTGCACAAGAATCCCGCACCCAACCACTCACCCCAACACGCTCGATTGGAGTCACCGGATCATACCATGATGATTTAATATTGCATTAAAAATTTTTGATATGTAATTTTCAAAGGGCGGGTTCGATCGCGCGCTGGATCCGCTAGCGGACACCATAGAGGCAAGGAGGAACAGACAGTGGGAATCGCATCGGCCAATCGCGACTGCATCGCCCGAATCCAAAAGGGCGTGGCTTCCCTTACGCATGTGGCGCTCGCCGGCGACGTGGTTCCGGGCCTCCAGGATCGTATGATCCTGCATGCGGGCCCGCCGGTTACGTGGGCGACCATGTGCGGCACCATGCGTGGCGCCGTCATCGGCGCCATACTGTACGAAGGCTGGGCCAAAACGCCGGAGGAAGCCATTCGATTGGCGGCGTCCGGTGATGTTGCCTTCGAGCCGAACCACCATCACCAGGCGATCGGCCCAATGGCCGGCATGCTGACCCGATCCATGGCCGTTTACGTTACCCGCAACGAGACCTATGGAAACGAGACCTTCACGACCCTCAATATGGGACTCGGCAAGGTTCTGCGGTTCGGCGCCTACGACCAGGCCGTGATCGACAAACTGCGGTGGATGAATTCGGACGCGGCGGACGTTCTGGACGCGGCCATCCGGCACGCCGGTGGAGTCGACGTCAAGAACCTCATGGTTCAGGCGCTCCAGATGGGCGACGAGCTTCACAATCGAAACAAGGCCGCAACGTCGCTGTTGCTGCGCACGCTCGCGCCGCATATCGCCGCCGTCGGCGAAACCAAATCGGAAAAAGTCCTTGGGTATCTGGGGGCCAGCGACGCCTTCTTCCTCAATAACGCAATGGCTGCGGCCAAGGCCATGCTGGATCCGGCCCACGGAATTCCAGATTCGACCATCGTCACAACGATGGCACGCAATGGCACCGAATTCGGGATTCGGGTGAGCGGACTGGGCGATCGATGGTTCACCGCTCCCGCACCGATCGTCGACGGCATTTATTTCCCCGGCTACAGCGCCGAGGATGCCAACCCCGACATCGGCGATTCCGCCATTATGGAAACGGTTGGAGCCGGGGCCTTCGCCATGGCCGCCGCCCCCGCCATCGTCCAACTCGTCGGTGGCACGCCGCAAATTGCCGTGCAAACGACTCGGCAGATGTACGAGATTACGGCCGACGAACACCAAGCATTGGCCATTCCCGCGCTGAACTTCCGGGGTAGCCCCCTGGGCATCGATATCCGCCGGGTCGTGGAAACCGGGATAGAACCAATCATCGACACCGGCATTTCCCACAAGGAACCAGGTGTCGGCCAGATCGGGGCCGGCCTGACCGTCGCCCCGATGGCTTGCTTCGTCAAGGCGCTCGAGGCGTTTGCGGCCCTGCGGGGTATTCGGTGACGATGCCGGGGCCACTCGGGCACCCCGCCTGAGCCAGATTGCTGCGATGACACCAATGGATTCACCCACGGCATCTTCGGCTCCTGTGAACGCGGGCCGCCGGTCCATTGGTCGTCAGTCGCTGCATGGCGAAGTTGCCAACCATATCCGGGACATGATCACGACAGGGGAGCTTGCGCCGGGAACGCGCATCTCCGAGGGCGACCTGTGCCGGCAGTTTGAGATCTCGCGGACTCCCTTGCGAGAGGCCCTCAAGGTTCTGGCTTCGGAAGGGCTGGTTTCATTGCGCCCTCATCGCGGCACCTTCGTATCGGAGATCTCGGATGAGGAGGTCACCGCCCTGTTCGAAGTGGTCGGTGGCCTTGAGCGGTTGGCGGCGGAACTCGCAGCCGAGCGGATGTCGGAGATGGATCTCGATGAATTGCGGATGCTGCATGACCGAATGGAGCTGTGCCACTCGGCCCGTGAGCGCGGCGACTATTTTCGCGTGAATCAACAGATCCACGACCAGATTGTGCGCCTTGCCGGCAATGCCGTTCTCGAATCGACCCATGCGAGTTTGATGACGCGAGTGCGTCGGGTGCGATACTTGGCCATACAGTCACAAGAACGATGGAACGAGTCAGTCGACGAGCATCGCGCGATTCTCGACGCTTTGGCCGTCCGCGACGGGTGTCGGGCCGGCACGCTGATCCAGGCCCATGTCCGCAAGACCGGCGCTCTTGGTCGCGGCTCCATTGGCGGAAGCCTCCCCTGAAGCTTCATTCGATGGGCCCTGCCTCGGCAGCTACGTGATCGGAGCCCCTTGCTAGGAGGCCATTTGCTGTGGACGCCATAAATATAATACAATATATTTAATTTAATATCCTCGGGGGCGAGGCGGTTTTTCGCCGTGCGGCGGATCACCCTTCGCCAATATGACGATTGCAGGAGAGGCCATGAGCATCCGATCGGCAAACCAGGAGTGCCTGAAACGCATTCAGCAGAGTACGGCGGTATTCATCGACGTTCGCCTTGCCCGCGACGTGATTCCGGGGATGGGCGAAAAGACCGTGCTGCACGCCGGTCCGCCGATCGCCTGGGACCGCATGTGCGGCCCTATGCGCGGCGCCATCAGCGGGGCCTGCGTGTTCGAGGGGTGGGCGAAGACACCGGAGGAAGGCTTCGAACTCGCGGCCAGCGGTGCGCTGACCTTCGATTCCTGCCACAATCATCGTTCGGTCGGCCCGATGTCGGGCATCATCACGCCGTCAATGGCCGTCCACGTGATCCGCAACGACCAGTTCGGCATCGAGACCTATGCCAACCTCTATGAGGGCATCGGCAAGGTCCTGAGGCATGGCGCTCACGACCAGGCCGTCCTCGATCGGCTGCGCTGGATGCACGACGAACTGGCGCCAGTGTTGGCCGAGGCGGTAAGGCGTAGCGGCGGCATCGACATCAAAAGCCTGATTGCCGAGGCCCTCCAGATGGGCGACGAGATGCACAACCGCAATCGCGCCTGCAGCTCGCGCTTCATCCTCGCCTTGGCGCCCCACATGGTGGCCATCGGCAAGGGCGATCTCGAGAAGATCATCACCTTCATGGATTCCAGCAGCCATATCTGCCTGAACAGCGTCATGGCGTCCTGCAAGGCGATGCTCGACGCCGGCCACGGGGTCGCCGATTCGACCATCGTCACCGCCATGGCGCGCAATGGCACCGACTTCGGCATCAGGGTCAGCGGGCTGGGCGATCGCTGGTTCACGGCGCCGGCTCCCATCGTCGACGGCGTGTACTTTCCGGGTTACGGCCCCGAGGATGCCAATCCCGACCTCGGCGATTCCGCCATCACCGAAACCTCCGGCCTCGGCT
>JAVEYE010000386.1:0-3569 GCA_034003665.1 Rhodospirillales bacterium
AGGGCGTCACCAGCTTCAAGCTTTTCCTCGCCTACCCCGGTTCGTTGATGGTCGACGACGGCACGCTGCTCAAGGCGATGAAGGTGGCCGGCCGCCACGGCGGCCAGGTCAGCGCCCATTGCGAGAACGGCCATATCATCCAGATGCTGGTCGACGAGGCGGTTGCCGCCGGCAACGTGGCGCCGCGCTACCATATGCTGACCAGGCCGCCGCTGGCCGAGGGCGAGGCGACGTCGCGGGTCATTCGGTTGGCCGAAGCGGCGGGAGCGCCGGTCTATATCGTCCACCTGTCGGCCCGCCAATCCCTGGAGGCAGTTGCCGAGGCGCGGCAGCGCGGCGTCGCCGTGCACGCCGAAACCTGCACCCACTACCTTTTCCTCACCGACGCCGAGTATGACTTGCCGGGATTCGAGGCCGCCAGGTTCATCATGAGCCCGCCGCTGCGCGCCGCCGATCACGTCGAGGCCCTGTGGCGGGGCATTGCCACCGGAGACCTCTCGGTGGTGTCGACCGACCATTGCCCTTACGCCTTCGCGGCGGAGCCCCACGGGATTAGATATTCCAAGCGGGCGGAAGGCGAGGATTTCCACAAGGTGCCGAACGGCGCGCCCGGCATCGAGGAACGCCTGCACGTACTCTTCAGCGGTGGCGTCGCCGGTGGCCGCATCTCGCCCAATCGCTTCGTGGACCTCACCTCCACGGCGCCGGCCAAGCTGTTCGGCCTTTACCCCCGGAAGGGCACCATCGCCGTCGGCTCCGACGCCGATCTCGTGCTGCTCGATCCCAAGGAGCGGTGGACCATCCGCGCCGCCAACGGCCATGGCCGCATGGATTATTCGCTGTTCGAGGGCTTCGAGGCGACAGGCCGCATCAAGAAGGTGTTCCTGCGCGGCGAGATGATCGTCGAGGGCGAAACCTGGCTCGGCCGCGAAGGCGGCGGCCAGTTCATCGCACGCGGCCCGTCGGGAACGATGTGACGGTCAGGGGGCGCCCGGCGCCCCCTCCTCGTCCAGCGCCCGCTTGACCTCGTCCATGGCGGCGCCGAAGGCGCGCCAGTCGCCACGTTTCATCGCGGCATCGGCCCGCCGGACGGCGTCGCGGGCCCGGGTCAGGGCGTCGCCGCCGAGAGCGGCCGGGGCGGCGAGTTCTTCAGAGCCGGTGTCCGCCGCCTCGGCCGCCCGATCCGAGAGCCTGTCGCCGAAGACGGCGGCCAGCGCCTCGTCGAGCGTTGGCTCCATGGCCACGCGGCCGCCATAGGCGACGATAACCCGCTTCAGCTGCGGCACATCGCTGGTTTCGGCGATCAGGTAGACCGGCTCGACATAGAGAATCGAGTGATTGACCGGGATCACCATGATGTTGCCGCGAATCACCCGCGAGCCGCGCTGGTCCCACAAGCTGCGCTGCCTGGCGATGACGGTGTCCTGGTCGATCAAAGCTTCGATCTGCAGGGGGCCGTAAATCAGCCGCTCCTTCGGAAACTTGTAGACGACGAGATCGCCGTAGCCGGGGAAATCGGCGCGCGCCGCCATCCAGGCGATCATGTTGTCCTTCTCGTGCGGGGTGAGCGGAATCATCAGCAGGAACTGCAGTTGGGATTCGCCCGGCAGACGCATCAGGATGTAGTAGGGCAGCATCGGCGCCAGCTTGCCGCCGTACTTTTCGTTCGCCAGCGCCCACAGATCCTCATTGTTGTAGAAGACCTGGGGATTTTGCATGTGATAGCGCTTGTACTTGCGCACCTGCATCGAGAACAGATCCTGCGGATAGCGCAGGTGAGTCTTGAGGTCCGGCGTGATGGCCGAAAGCGGCTTGAACAGGCCGGGAAACGCCGCCCGGTACGCGGCGATGATGGGGTCGGCCTCGTCGGCCAGGTAGAAATCGACGCTGCCCTCGTAGGCGTCGATCACCACCTTCACCGAGTTGCGAATGTAGTTGATTCCGGTGTCCCGCGAATCCGAATAGGGGAACGTGCGCGACACGGTATAGGCGTCCTGGACCCAGTAGAGCCTGCCGTCGCTGAGCACAAGATAGGGATCGGAATCAAGCGCCAGGAAGGGGGCGATCTTGGCTACCCGTTCGGCCACCCGCCGCCACAGCAGGATGCGGCTTTCCGGGGTGACGTAGGATGAAATGAGAATGTTGACGTCGAAGCGGTTCCAGGCAAACAACAGGCGCGTCCAGAACGACGACAGCGGCACGCCGCCGCGCCCCGCGTAACGGGCATAGACGTTGTCGTCGCCGCGTGGATAGTCGAATTCCTCGATCCTGGTGTTGACCAAGCGGTAGCCGCCCATCGCCTCGCCGAAATAGATGGCCGGCTGATCGACCCGAAGACCCCCCGACGCCACTGGCGGCAGGTCCTTGACCACCATCTTGGGCAGCCCCTCGCCGACGGCGTCCTCATGCGCCGCCAGGCTCATCGCCAGCCCGTATCCGTGGGTATACTGCAGAATGCGGTTGACCCAGGTATTGGACTGGCTGGGCAGGGTGTCGCCCAGTTCGCGCGCCGCCAGCAGAACCTGTCGCAGCCGTCCGTCGATCATGTAGCGGTCCACGTCGATATTGTGGAATGCGTAGTAGAGGCGAATCTCCTGCATCTGCTTGTAGGTCTGATGGAGGGGACGCCAATCCCAAAGGCGGATGTTGTCAAGCGTATCGGTGTTGGCCCTCGCCTCGGCATGGGTGAGTTCGGTCATTGCCGGATAGGATCGCTCCTCCACCCGCTCCAGACCGAACCCGTGGCGGGTAAAGGCGATGTTGTTGCGCAGGTAGGGCGCTTCCAGTTCAAGCTCGTTGGGCCTGACGACGAACTGCTGAAACAGGGAAGGCATCGCCAAAAGAACAACCACGGCAATAACGACGTAGCTGACGACGCCGAGCAGCGGCCATTGCATCCGGGTCTTCACCGCCCCCACCAGGACGACGCCGACAAGTGCGACCGACGCCCCCGCCATGACGGCCAGCACCGGCAGCACGACGGCGACGTCGGTATAGCCGGGCCCGAATACGGCGCCGCCCGCTTCGTAGAGCAGATGGAAGCGATCAAGGTAATACCCGCAGCCCCAGGCCAGGAGGAACAGCGTCGCGTTGGCGGAGAGGTTGCGCAAGGCGCGCCGCCGCACGCTTTCGGTCAGCGCCTTCCAAGACCGCAACATATCGCATTGGTGATAGGCGAGCAGATGAACGCCGAGGCCAATGGCACCGACCACGGACAGCGTGTTCTGGAGCCCCTCGATAAACGGCAGAATAAAGACGTAGAATCCCGCATCACGCCCCAGCACCGGTTCGGTCCGGTCGAAAGGCTGGGCAAAGCGCAAGCGCAGGAAGTCGTCCCACATCCCGGCAACCGTCAACGCCACCACGACGGCGCCCAAAAACGGGAGCACCACGACGATGCTCTCCGCGGCCCAGTCCGGCATCTGGCCCGCCATCGTCCTCAACGCCCACGGTCCGCCGCCGACCCGCCCCTCCTCTACGGTGCGGCGGACCGCCACGGCGTTGGCCCAGAAATACAGGAACACCGGCACCAGGGCGGCGAGGAAAAGACCGACCTGGGTCGTTCGGAT
>JAVEYE010000387.1:0-3562 GCA_034003665.1 Rhodospirillales bacterium
GCCCCGGCCGACAACCAGTACGACAGGCCGTTCGGCGCCCGCACGATGAACGATGCCACCGTCGCGGCGGCAATGGCGGACATGGCTGCCGTGGGGCGGACCGTCGTGTCCGACATGAACGGCATCATGGATTACGAGATCGCCAGCGGCCCGTACTGCGTCGAGAAGTATGGGGTTCCCCTGATTCATCCGGACGGCATCCATCCCAACGTCTGGGGGCAGGCCCGGATGACCGGCGTGCTTCTGGGTCTGTGCGGCTATGGTGGCCGGCTGTCGAACTGCTCCGCGGCGAAGGAACTGGCGGCGGAGAACGCCGGGGCGCTGGCCTATGGTAGCCGGCACATGACTCCGGCGCTGGCCTCGGCCGAGATGGAATACATGCTTTTGGGCTGAACCCCGTCGGCCGGTCGGGTAGGGGCGGCATGGCGACGGGGCCGTCGGCAACCGGTCAATCGACACATCAGGAGGTGGGGCATGGGGAGTTTCGGCGTCGGCGCCCGGGGGCGGGCGCCGGGCGGTTTTGCCTGAGCCGGCGCGGGCCGTGGACTTTGCCGCCTTCGTCGAGGCCTGGAACGCCGGCCAGGGGGTGGCCACGCCGGCGCTGCATCGCGAGATCTGCGGTTGGCTGGCCGGGCGCTGGGCGGCGGGGGAGCGCCAGCTTCTGCTGATGGCCTTCCGCGACAGCGGCAAGTCGACCCTGGTCGGCCTGTTCTGCGCGTGGCTGCTGCACCGCGACCCCGACCTGCGCATCCTGGTGCTGGCGGCCGACTTCGCCCTGGCCCGCAAGATGGCCCGCAACGTCAAGCGGATCATCGAGCGCCACCCGGCGACGGAGGGCCTGAAGCCCGAGCGGCGCGACCAGTGGGCGGCCGCGCAGTTCACGGTGGCCCGCACCGCCGAGCTGCGCGACCCCTCGATGCTGGCCGCCGGCATCGGCGCCAACATCACCGGCTGCCGGGCCGACGTCATCGTCTGCGACGACGTCGAGGTGCCCAACACCTGCGACACCGCGCCCAAGCGGGCCGACCTGCGCGAGCGGCTGGGCGAGATCGACTACGTGCTGGTGCCGGGCGGCTTGCAGCTTTATGTCGGCACACCGCACACCTATTACAGCATCTACGCGGCGGCGGCGCGGCCGGGCGGCGGCGAGGAGCCCTTCCTGGCCGGCTTCGAGCGCCTCGAACTGCCGATCTTCGACGGGCGGGGGGAAAGCCGCTGGCCGGAGCGCTTCACGCCCGAGCGGATCGAGACGATCCGCCGGCGGACCGGCCCCAACAAGTTCGCCGGCCAGATGCTGCTGCGCCCCATCGACGCGGCGGAAGGGCGGCTGGATGCCGACCGCCTGCGCCTCTATGACGACGAGCTTACCTACGCCGAAAGCAACGGCGGGGCGCTGCTTACCCTGGGGGGCCGCCGGATGGCGTCGGCGTCGTGCTGGTGGGATCCCGCCTACGGCGCGCCGGACGCCGGCGACGCCAGCGTCATCGCCGCCGTCTTCACCGACGAGGCGGGCGATTACTGGCTGCACCGGGTGGCCTACCTGACCCACGATCCGGCCCGCGCCGCCGAGGTCGACGAGGCCACGCAACTCTGCCGCAAGGTCGCCCGCTTCCTGGCCGACAACCACCTGCCGGCGGTGACGCTGGAAACCAACGGGCTGGGCCGCTTCCTGCCCGGCCTGCTGCGCCGCGAGATCGCGGCGGCCGGGCTGGCCTGCGCGGTGGTCGGCAGGGCCTCGACCCGCGCCAAGGACGGGCGCATCGTCGAGGCATTCGACGCCGTGCTGGCGGCCGGCCGGCTGCACGCCCACCGCGCCGTCTGGGACACGCCCTTCATCGCCGAGATGCGTGAATGGCGGCCCGGCGGCAGGACGCGGGACGACGGGCTGGACGCGGTGTCGGGCTGCCTGCTCGACGCGCCGGTGCGGCTGTCGGGCCGGGCGGCGCCCGGCGACCTGGCGCGCCCCGGCAACTGGCGCCCCGGCGCCGCCGTCTTCGTCGCCGACGCCGACTTCGCACCGTAGGCGGCGGCCTTCCTCTTTCTCGTCATGCCCGCACCCGTTGCGGGCATCCACGTCTTTCGTTGGGCGTTCGTGAAGTCGTGGATGGCCGGGACACGCCCGGCCATGACGGCGAAAGAGCGCGTTGTTTTCTTCGACAGGACAGGAAAGGACAAGGTCATGGGACATCCCTGGGCCGTCGACGCGGCGTGGTGGATCACCGCCGTCGAGATCCCGGCGCTGGCCGGGCTCTATTGGCTGATCTGGCGCCACCGCCGCGACGCCGACATCGCCATTGCCCGGCTGCGCGAGGGCCTGGCCGCCTACAAGCTCGAGGTCGCCAAGTCATACGCCTCCATCGCCTATCTGCGGGAGGTCGAGAAGCGGTTGACCGAGCACCTGCTGCGCATCGAGGACAAGCTGGACGCCGTCCGCTCCGGGCGCGGGGGTGGGGCATGAACCGGCTGCTCGATCCGGCGGCCGGCCGCCCGCCGGCCGCCCCCGACGCCGCCGTCGACATTTTGGCCCGCACCCTGTTCGGCGAGGCGCGCGGCGAGCCGGTGCGCGGCCAGGAGGCGGTGGCCGCCGTCGTCCTCAACCGGGTGCGCCGGGCCCGCCGGCGCGGCGGCGGCTGGTGGGGCAAGACGGTGGCCGAGGTGTGCCTGAAGCCCAGCCAGTTTTCCTGCTGGAACGCCGCCGACCCTAACCGCGCCAAGATCCTGGCGGCGACGGCGGCCGACCCGGTGTTCGCGGCCTGCCTGCGGATCGCCCGGCGGGCCGTGGCCGGGGCCCTGGCCGACCCCACCAACGGCGCCACCCACTATCACGCCGTCGGCCGCACGCCCCTGTGGGCGGTGGGCCGCGAGCCCTCGGCCGTCATCGGCGGCCACGCCTTCTACAACGACGTGGAGTAGGCCATGTTTTCCGCCATCGTGGGGCCGCTGATCGGCGGCCTGTTCTCCGTCATCGACAAGGCCGTTTCCGACAAGGACGAGGCGGCCCGCATCAAGGCCCGGCTCCAGGAAATGGTGCTGACCGGCCAGATGAAGGAGATCGAGGCGGCGGCCGCCGTCATCGTCGCCGAGGCGCGCTCCGAAAGCTGGATCGCCCGCAGCTGGCGGCCGCTCCTGATGCTGCTGTTCGGGGTCATCATCGCCAACAACTACCTGGTGGTGCCCCTGTTCGGCACGCCGGCCGCCGACATCCCGCCCGACATGTGGGACCTGCTCAAGCTCGGCGTCGGCGGCTACGTGCTGGGCCGCTCGGTCGAGAAGGGGGTCAGGGTGTGGAAGGAATGAGGGGCGGGCCGGGCGAAGTTTCTTTCGCCGGCTTTCCGAATTCCGAAATTTCCGAAGGATTTCGGCCTGTTGCGCCGGCGCGGCCGGCCCGGCCCTTGCCACAATTTGCCAAGTAAGGTAGTTGTTTGGGGTCGCCGGGCGGTCCGCCGCCGGCGGCGCAGGTGCGGCCCCGACTCGCGGCAAGATGCCGGATTCCCGGCACGGTCCGGTGCGCTGAAAACGTTGGAAAGAATGACCATCGAGTGGACGATCGAGCAGATTGAAG
>JAVEYE010000388.1:0-3558 GCA_034003665.1 Rhodospirillales bacterium
GCATCCACCCCAAGATAAATGCCGAGCAGAAACAGGACGACCAGCAGACGGTCGAGCATGGACGGCGGTCTTGCCGGATACCAGGCGGGCCTCATGGGCACGCCGTGTGCGTCAGAAGCCATTCGCCGCGCGTCTGCCACTCGAACTGGTTGGCACACGCTGCAAAGGCGCGGTCCTGGAGGCGGTTGAGCAGCGGCAGGTCGTCAATGGCCGCCACGACGCCGCAGGCGAGATCCTCGAGGCTCTTGAAGCTGAGCAGGGATTCCGGCGCACGCAACGGCACGCCGGTGACCGATCCGTCGATCGCGGCAATCGGCAGCCGATTGAACACGTAGTCGAGAACCTTCAGCTTGAAGCCGCCGCCGGTCAGCTCGGGAACCACGGCAATGCGGGCCTCGGCCAGATGGGGCTCGATCGCCGGGACGGCACCGACGAACCGGGTAGCCGGAAACCGCCGGCGCAGTTGTTCCATGAATTCCGGCGCGCCGTTCCCGACCACATGGAGTTCGGTTTTGCTTGCCCCGAACAGGGGGTCGGCGACGGTGAGGAAGCGCTCCAGGTTCATGCGCTTGGCGACCCAATCGAAACTGCCGACCACGACCGCGCGTCGCGGATGGTCGGCCGTGATCAACCGTCGCGGAATGCGCTGTCCGGCATAGCCGGGCGGCAGCACGATAATGCGTTTGTCGGGGCGCCCCTCGATGAAGCGCTCGGCATCTTCAGGGGTGATGGCCGTGATCAAGTCGGCCCGGTCCACCATGCGTTGCTCCAACCGCCGGACCTTGAACGAGTCAAGACGAAGGGCCGTCTTGACGAACGGGCTGCCGCGATAGTCGACGGCCACCCTGGCCCGGGTGCTTTCCTCGTGGTTGTGGGCGACGTAGACAACCTGCGGCCGGCATCCGCCGGGTCCGCGCAAAGGCGCCAGCAGCGGGAGGGCCCATCCGGCGCCCAGCCCGTCCAGCACCACGGCATCCCACAGCCGTTCGACCGCCGCCTGTCGGATGGTTTGGCGAAGGGCTTTTGATTCGGACCGATAGGCAAGATTCGGCAGCGAAGAAAACAGGCTGGCCCACCCGGGCCGTGAGGCGCGGGGGGCCGGCCACCAGGCGACCCGCCCTTCCACAGTGCCGTATCGCCTTCGCGATCCCTCGCTGGCAAAGCACAGCACGTCGACGGCGGCGCCGGCGCCGGCAAGCGCGTCGATCAAGCGGCCCGAATAGATGCGCTGCCCGTCATGTTCCGGCTGGGGATCGGTCCACGTCAGCCAGAGACAGCGCAGGGTCGTGTCTTCGCGGGGCGCGGTCCGCAAGTCAGTAAGCATTATGGCCGATCAATCCCTTGAAGGGGGTTAGCAGGATGATCTTGAAGTCCAGCCACAGTGACCAGTTCTCGATGTAATAGAGGTCGTGCTCGACGCGCTTCTGGATCTGCCGCACCGTGTCGGTCGGCCCCCGCCAGCCGTTGATTTGCGCCCACCCCGTGATCCCCGGCTTGACCCGGTGGCGCGCTCCGTACCGGGCAACCGCCTCCTGATAAAGCAGTCCGGCGGCCTTGGCGGAAACGGCATGCGGGCGCGGGCCGACGATCGACATCTCGCCGCGCAGGACGTTGAGGAACTGGGGCAGTTCGTCCAGGCTCCACCGCCTGAGCATCTTGCCGACCGGCGTGACCCGCGGGTCGTCGCGCTGGGTCAATTGCTCGCCGCGGAGGTCCTGGCGTTCGTGGTACATGGTGCGGAACTTGAAAACCTCGATAAGCTGATTGTTGTAGCCGTAGCGCTTCTGCCGGAACAGGACGGGTCCCGGGCTGTCGAGCCGAATCACGGCGGCGATCACCAGCAGCAACGGCGCGATCATCAGAAGAATGATCGGGGCCAGGAGACGATCCTCGATTTCCTTGGCGGCGTAACGCCAATCGGCCAGCGGCCGGTTCGCCAGGTTGAACATCGGAATGTTGGCATAGTGCGAAATTCCGCCCTGCATGAGGCGCAACGCCGTCGGCCCGGGGCACAGCCGGATGTCGATCGGCAATTCGGCGAACTGGTCGAGGATTCGCAGCAGGCGCCGCTCGGAAATCTTGGGCAGGGCGATGATAATGGTGTCGATGGCCCCTCGACGGACCCGGGCGATCAGGTCCACCAGGTTGCCGCCTCGCCGGGCAGGCAATTGGGTCGAGGGCGAAACCGGCCGGTTTTCGTCGGAAAAGACGCCGGCAACCCGTATGCCGTCCGCCGGGTTGGCGGCAAAATGGTCGGCCAGGCGCGTCGCCAACGGTCCGGTTCCGATTATCGCGACCGTGCGCTGAAGCCGCCCCTGTGCCGTCCAACGGGCCGCCTGCACGAAGAACAACCACCGCAGCCCAAGCAGGGCGGCCAACCCAAGGCCGAACCAGGTCATTGCCCATAGGCGTGAATAGTCTTCGGATGTCTTGCTCAAAAAGCCGGCCGCGACCATGACGGCGGCGACGCTCAGCCAACAGGCGGCGGTCCGGCGGACGGCCGTTCCCGGCTGCTTCAGAATGTCGGGCTGGTAGAGACCCGCCAGATAGAAAAAATTGATGGCCAGCAAGGTGCCGAAGGCGGCGACCAATCCATATTTCGTCCACAGCGAATAAGGGTCACCGACCAGCCAGAACGCATAGGCCGCGGCGGCGCTTGCCGCTAGGACGGCGATATCCAGCGGGAGCAGCAGGCTGCATACCATCGCCAGCGAATAGGGCCGGGACGGGCGAAGCTCGACCTCGTCCCCTCCGGCCTTGCTGCGGCGACCAAAGCGTGACAGGCGTGACAGCAGCAAACCGTTATGGGCCATCGAGTTCTCCTCTGCAGTGGACGGAAGGAGCAGGCTAATTTTGCGGGACTTTTTCAGCGATGGCGTGTGACCAAGTCGTGCCCGATCGTGATTATTCAGAGGCGATGCGGGCGGCCGGGGACAGCGACGGCGCCATCGACTCCGCCGGGGGACCGAGGGCGTGGCGCAGGAGCGTCTGCGCAAAGCGCTCGGGCGTGTGCAAGGCGGCGAAATCGGCCATCTTGACGGGATCGCCCAGTTCCGCCGGCCCGCGCCGGGTCGCCAGGGCGATGGCGCCGGCGAGTTCGCCGGCATCCATGGTGTCGACGGTCAGGCCGAGCGCGTGCCGGCGCGTCAGGTGGCCCAGCAGGCCGTAATCCGGGCAGATGACCGGGCGCCGCATTTGCGCCGCCCACATCAGGATGCCGCTAGACCCGACGAACCGCTGATAGGGCGCCAGGACGAGGTCGCTGCGACCGACCAGCTGGGCGAGTTCATTTTCGGCAAGCCGCCTGTCCTCCAGGCGGAACCAGATATCCGGCCGGGCCGACGTCAGCCTGCGGGAGGCCTGTTGAACGGTGGGGCGCAGGCCGCCATCGAGGCGACCGGCCACGACGACGGCAATGCGTTCAGCCACGTCGGCCGGCAGGATGGCGAGGGCCTCGATCAACCGCATGACTCCCTTGCGTTCAGTCAACTCGCCGAACAGAACGAACAGCAGGCGGTTCGTCGGGATGTCGACCATGAACGGCGGGGGCGGCGAGGG
>JAVEYE010000389.1:0-3530 GCA_034003665.1 Rhodospirillales bacterium
AGAGGGTATAAACTCCCGACGAAATGTGTCAACATCAAAGTGTCGACAATCTGCACATTTAATCATTCCAATACGCGTATCGTGCAAATGAGCTTGCTTGTCGGCGGGGTCTGACCGAAAAACCGCAAGCGGGATTGGACGCTGGAGGAAATATGAAGGTCTTTGTGCTGGATGCAATCAATGTGAAGGGAGTCGACGTTCTGCGCCGGCAGGCGGAGGCGGTCCTCTGGGATGATCCGGGCGTCGTACGCTGGCGGGAGGAGGCGGACGGCATCATCTTGCGCGGCAATACGCCGATTACCGCGGCAGATTTCGCCGCGTCCGTTCGGCTAAAGGCCGTGAGCAAGCAGGGGACCGGCGTGGACAAGATCGACTTGGCGGCGGCCCGCGCCCACGGCGTGCGGGTGATGAACACGCCGGCCCTCAACGCCGAGGCCGTTGCCGAAATGGCGATGACGCTGGCGCTGTGCGCGGCGCGACAGGTGCCGATGCTGGACCGGTTGCTGCGATCGGGTGCGCCGGTAGCCCGCGAAGATTTCGACGGCAGCCGGGCCGGCGGCGCCCACGGGTTTTGGGGCAAGACGGTCGGCATCGTCGGTATGGGGGCGATCGGCCAACGGACCGCGGCCAAATGGCGCGGCGCCTTTTCGACGAACGTGCTGTGGTACGACCCCTATGCGCCGGCCGGCGCATTGGCCGACATCGGCGGGCGGGTCGAGACGCTGGCCGCCCTGCTGCCGGAGGTCGATCTGCTTTCGATACATGCGCCATTGACCGCCGAAACCCGGGGCCTGATCGGCCGCAAGGAACTGGCCATGATGAAGCCGACCGCGATCTTGGTGAGCGTGGCGCGGGGTGGCATTGTCGACGAGGCGGCGTTGTACGAGGCCTTGGCGTCAGGGGCGCTGTTCGGGGCGGCGCTGGATGTATTCGAGCGGGAACCGCCGGCCGCGGATCATCCGCTCTTTCGCATTCCTGCCTTTGTCGCGACCCCCCACATCGGGGCCGGGACAATCGAATCCCGCGAGGAGTCGTCGATCGCCGTCGTCGAACAGTTGCTGGATGTCCTGAACGGCGGCGAGGGGAGAAACACTCTGGCTTGAGGACACGCCCCTTTTTGGATTGGCATTTGCCATATTTTGACAATCATTCGTAACATCATATCGACATCCGGGCCCGCCATGAGCGAACAAGATCCCGACATCAGAACCAAGGTCGCCGAGACCCTTGAAATCCTGCGGACGCATTCGCTGACCACGATAGTTCTCCAGGAACTCGAACGCATGATTCTGTCCGGTGAATTGAAGCCGGGAGAGCGCATCAACGAGAAGGCTCTTGCCGCCAGCCGACTGGTCAGCCGGGGCCCCATCCGGGAGGCTTGCCGGCGCCTTGAGCAGGCGGGGCTGGTGGAGATCATCGTCAACCGGGGCGTTTTCGTGCGCAAATTGAAGCCGAAGGACGCCGCCGACCTTTGCGACATTCGCGCCTCTCTGTCGGCGCTGGCGGGGCGTACCCTGGCATCGACCATCACCGCCGAGCAGTTGGCTGCCCTCAAGGACATGGTGAACCGCATGGAGGGACTGGCCGACGCCGGCGATGTCGAGGCCTACTATCCCCTTAACGTCGAGTTCCACGACACCATTCTTCGCTTCGCCGGCAACGAACGCCTGGCGTCGATGTGCGCGGCCATAGACAAGGAGCTTTACCTCTTCCGTCGGCGCAGTCTTCACGTCGGCATCGGCCTCGATCGCTCATCCGCCGAGCACCGCAAGATGATGGCCGCCCTGGAATCAGGAGACGCAGAAGCGGCCGCCGTCGTTTTCGAGGTGCATGCCAATACCGGCAAGGAGCGTCTTCTTGGGGCGCTGCCGGAGGCCGACGACAGCGACGCATAGGCCCAAAGAAGAAAGGGGAGGGACGTTGCCGCCCCTCCCCGCCAAGTCGCGATGACTGACGGTTCTATTTTCTGCTTTGGAACATCTTGAACAGCAGCGGGCTGAACAGGCCGAGGATCGACAGTACCAAGAAGACATCGACGATCGGCCGCTCGAAGAAGCGCAGCCAGTTGTGATCGAAGATGATCAGCGATTGCTTCAAGGTGTTCTCGATCATCTCGCCCAACACAAGGCCCATGATGACGGGCGCGGGCGAAAAGCCGTGGCGACGCCCGACATAGCCGATCAAGCCGAACACCAGCATGATGTAGATGTCGACGACGTTCTGTTCCAACGAGTAGGAACCGACCATGGCCAGCACGAAGACGGCGGGCCACAGGAATGTGTTCGGGATCAACGTGATGCGGGCGAACAGCTTGGCCCCGACGATGCCGATGCCGAGGAACAGGATGTTGGCGACCATCATGGCCGTGAAGATGGCGTACAGGAAGTGCGGCTGCTCGATGAACAGATGCGGGCCCGGGCGCAGGCCGTGCACCATCAACGCCCCCATGATGACGGCCGTGGTGGCGCTGCCCGGAATGCCCAGGGCCAATGTGGGCACCATGGCCCCGCCGGTGGCTGCGTTGTTGGCGGTTTCCGGGCCGGCGACGCCTTCGATGGCGCCATGGCCGAACTTTTCCGGTTCCTTCGACCACCGCTTGGCCTCGTTGTAGCCGATCATCGAGGCGACGGTGCCGCCTTCGGCCGGCAGGATGCCGATAAAGGTGCCGATGAAGCTGGAGCGCGCCATGGTCTTCCAAACTTTCCGAAGATCCTCACGCGACGGCAGCTTCACCGCCTCGGCGGCCAAGCGCCGATATACGCGGTCAAGAAGGTTGGACTGGGTGAGCAATTCGGAAATACCGAAAATGCCGATCATCACCGGGATGAAGTCGATGCCGTCCATGAGTTCCGGACGGCCGAAGGTAAAGCGCTCGACGCCGGTGGTGAAGTCGATGCCGACGGTGGCGATCAACAACCCGAAAGCGCCGCCGATCAGGTTTTTCACCGACGATTCACCGCTGATCGCCGCCAGCATGGACATGCCGAAAAGGGCGAGGGCAAAGTATTCCGGCGCTCCGAAGTTGTAGGCCAGGCGGGCGAGGGCCGGGGCGGCCAGCAGCAGGGCGAAAACGCTGAAGGTGCCGCCGACGAAACTGCTCCATACCGCCATACCCAGCGCACGGCCGGCTTGCCCGTTTTCGGCCAGCGGATAGCCGTCGAACGACGTGGCGCAGGCGGCGGGAGTGCCCGGGGAATTGATCAAAATGGCGGTGATCGCCCCGCCGTAGGTGCCCGAGCAATAGAGCGCCGACAGCATGGCGATGGCCGGAATCACGTCCATGGTCACGGTGAACGGCAGCAGCAAAGCGACCGCCATCGTCGAACTCAGGCCAGGCAGGGCGCCGATCATGACGCCGCCGAGGGTGCCGGCCAGGATGACGAAGAGGGAGAAGGGATCCGTGAGGACCGCCATTCCGCTTAAAAGATTTTCCATCATCGGTCGGCCTCAGAACAGGTTTTCGAAAATGCCGAGGGGGAATTGAACCTCCAGGACGCCGTGGAACAACAGGTACACGACGATGGGGAGGA